>CAYTLZ010000144.1:0-5766 GCA_964438785.1 uncultured Actinomycetota bacterium
GATCGGCAGCGAAGGGTTGCCCGTCGGGGGTGAGGATGTCACAGAACATCCGGGCGACGCCCTGGGACTCGGGCCGCCACGGCAGGATCTGGAAGGTCGAGGCATCCGGCACGACGAGCATGTCGGCTTCCTGGATGCGCGCGAAGCCGTCGACCGAGGAGCCGTCGAAGCCCATGCCCTCGCTGAAGGCGTTCTCCAGTTCGGAGGCGGTGATGGCCACACTCTTCAGGAATCCGAGCACGTCGGTGAACCACAACCGGATGAAGCGCACGTCGCGCTCCTCGACGGTCCGTAGTACGTACTCCTGCTGCTTGTCCACGACCGGCTCCTGCCACGGGACCGTCATCTCCGAGCCTGCCCCGGACGGTCGCCACGCATCGTAGTGACCGGTATCGGGTGCTCCACGCTCCGGTGCCTCGCCCCACGACCGGTCGAGGTCGCTCGAGGGAACCCCGAGATGCCCGCGTGGCCGTCGACTCACCATGTACCCCCTCGTCCGCTCCCGCCTGCTGCGCCGCCGACCACACGCCGCAACCCACCCGCCGTGGATCACGGTGGGGGTCACGGGCGCTCCAACGACGTGTCGCCGGCACCGTCGGAGACGATGCCGGCGACACGTACCAGGTCAGCCGTTCTGAACGGTCAGTTGCGCGAGACCAGCTCGGGGTAGCCCGCGACACCGTGTTCGTGGACGTCGAGCCCCTCGATCTCCTCCTCCTCGGAGACGCGCAGCTGGCCCATGGCCTTGAGCACGCCGAAGAGGATGGCCGAGGAGACACCGACCCAGGCCGCGACACCCACGATGCCGATGACCTGCGCGATGATCAGGTCCGCGCCACCACCGGTGAGCAGACCACCGTCCATCGCGACGAGCCCGACCCACAGGGTGCCGAGGATGCCGCACGTGCCGTGCACGCTGATGGCACCGACCGGGTCGTCGATCTTCAGCGAGTCGAACATCGTCACGGAGACGACGACCAGCAGCCCGGCGAGGAAGCCGACGAGCAGCCCCATCCCGAGGGCGACCGAGTCGGCACCGGCGGTGATGCCGACCAGCCCGGCCAGGATGCCGTTGGCCATCATGGCCACGTCCCACTTGCCGTCCTTGAGGCGGGTGAAGATCCCGGCCGCGGCACCACCGGCACCACCGGCGAGCGCGGTGTTGACGACCACGAAGCCGATGAGCTCACCGTCGAGCTCGAGCACCGAGCCACCGTTGAACCCGAACCAGCCGAAGAACAGCAGCAGGGTCCCGAGCGCACCGAGCGCGATCGAGTGGCCGGGGATGGCACGGGCCTTGCCGGTGGTCGGGTCGAACTTGCCGATACGGGGGCCGAGGAACGCGGCACCCACCAGCGCGGCGACACCACCGGTCATGTGCACGATCGTGGAACCGGCGAAGTCGGCGAAGCCGAGCGCGTCGATCCAACCGCCACCCCAGGTCCAGGCACCGACGATCGGGTAGATGATCCCGGTCATGACGACCGCGACGGCGACGTAGGCACCGAACTTCATGCGCTCGGCGACCGCACCGGACACGATCGTGGCGGCCGTGGCGGCGAACATCGCCTGGAAGGCGAAGTCGATCTCCAGGGTGCCGTCGGGATCGTAGGAGTCACCGATCAGGAAGAAGTTGTCGCTGCCGAAGAGTCCGGCGATCTGTTCGCCGTACATCAGGCCCCAGCCGATGGCGTAGTAGACGACGATCCCCAACGAGATCGTCATGAGGTTCTTGCCGATGATGTTCGCGGTGTTCTTCTGCCGGGTGAACCCGGCCTCGAGCATCGCGAATCCGGCGTGCATGATGAAGACCAGAACGGTGGCCACCATCAGGTAGAGCACGATGGTCGCCAGTGCGAGATCGTCGATGCTCATGTCCTGCGCATACGCCGGCGTTCCGACGAGCAGCACGAGCGCGGACGTCACCACCCCCAACTTGAGTAGACGCTTCACGATTTCCTCCAGGATCAAATGACGTGATTCGGGCTGACCGGGTGGGCTCCGGATCGCGGCCGCTGTGGCCTGTCCTCCGATCGACGGTCGAGCTTCGATCGATCTTCAGGCGCACGGTCGCCGGTTCCGGTTGCCCGGTACGGTGGCGAAAGCTACGGAGGGGCCGTTTCCCCGCTGTTGATCTTCGGTTTCGGCCGTGTTTCGTCTCCGGGGGCCGTCAGAAGGCAGGACATGAGCCACGTCAGGGGCCAGGACAGCGCCGCATTCCGGCTCGCACTCGGCCAGATCGAGGCCCGGGTCGGCGACATCGACCACAACGTCGACGTGGTGCTCGACGCCTGGCGGCGGGCCGCGGCACTCGGTGCCGATCTGGTGGTGTTCACCGAACTCACCACCTCGGGCTATCCCCCCGAGGACCTGCTGCTCAAACCCGAGTTCGTGACGGCGAACCTCGATGCCATCGAGCGGCTGCGTCGCGAGGGACCTGCGGGGACCACCGCCATCGTCGGCTACGTCGGTGCCGGCGAGGGCGACAGCACCGATGCCGAACACTGGGACGTCGCCCTGGCCACGCGCAACCTGACCAACTCCGCGGCCGTGCTGCGTGACGGCGAGCTGGTCGCCACCTACGACAAGCTGCGCCTGCCGAACTACGGCGTGTTCGACGAGGCCCGCTACTTCACACCGCGCGATCGGGTCTGCCTCGTCGAGGTGGCGGGCGTGCAGGTCGGCATCACCATCTGCGAGGACATGTGGCACGACCGGGGACCGGCGTCCCGGGCGATCGAGGCCGGCGCGCAGGTGCTCGCCGTGCTCAACGCCTCGCCCTACAGCCGCGGCAAGCGCATCGACCGCGAGGCCTGGGCCACCCACCACGCCACCACCGGCAACGTCCACGTCGCCTACTGCAACGTCGTCGGCGGCCAGGACGAGGTCGTCTTCGACGGCGACTCGATGCTGGTCGGTCCCGACGGCACGGTGCTGGCCCGCGGAGCCCAGTTCACCGAGGACCTCATCGTCGTGGACCTGCCCGGCGTGCGTCGTGGCTCGCATGGCGATGGCGTCGAGGTGGCACGCCCGGCCCTGCCGCCCCGGAGCGAGCACCCCCGACTCGATCCGGTGGGTGAGGTGTGGCACGCCCTGGTGCGCGCCACCCGCGACTACTGCCACCGCAACGGCTTCCGCGACGCCATCGTCGGGCTGTCGGGCGGCATCGACTCCGCGGTGACCGCGGCCATCGCCGCCGACGCGCTCGGCGCGGACCACCTCGTCGGTGTCGGCATGCCCTCGCCGTACTCCTCCGACCACTCGCTGCGGGACGCGCGGGCGCTGGCCACCAACCTCGGGTGCACCTACCACGAGATCCCCATCGGCGGCCCACTGGCCGCCATGGGCGAGGCGCTCGGTGAGCTGGTGGTGACCGGGTTCGGCCACGACGACGGTCGCGAACCCGGGGTCGCCTACGAGAACATGCAGTCGCGGCTGCGCGGGCTGACGCTCATGGCCCTGTCCAACGAACACGGCGCGATCGTGCTCACCACCGGCAACAAGTCCGAGTACGCGGTGGGCTACGCCACGCTCTACGGGGACATGTCCGGCGGCTTCGCGGTGATCAAGGACGTCCCCAAGCTGCTGGTGTTCGAACTGGCCCGGTGGCGCAACACCGAGGCCGAGGTCATCCCGCTGGCCACGATCGAGAAACCACCGTCGGCGGAGCTGCGACCGGGCCAGTTCGATGCCGATTCCCTGCCCGACTACGAGGTGCTCGACGACATCGTGACCGGCTACGTGGAGCTCGACCTCGGGCTCGAGGCGCTGGTGGCCCGGGGCCACGACCGCGACGAGGTCGCCCGCACGATCCGATTGATCGACCTCGCCGAGTACAAGCGGCGCCAGGCCGCCCCCGGGCCGAAGATCACCGCGCGCGCGTTCGGTCGCGATCGGCGGGTGCCGATCACCAGCGGCTGGCGCGGCTGAGGCCGCCCGACTCCGGATCGAGGCGTGACACCGCCCGGGCCCATGTCAGTCCAGCCGCGGTGGCGGGCGTCGCGCGAGCCGGGCGGGGCGACAGGTGACCGCGCCGGCGACGACGATGGCGGCCACGACCACCATGGTCAGGTTGGCGGACGTCGCATCGGCCAGCGCGCCGTTGCCGGCCGCCGCGAGCGGGCGGGAACCGAGGAACGACACCGACCACAGCGCCATGACCCGTCCGCGCAGCGCATCGGGCAGCCGGGCCTGCAGCTGGGTGCTCAGGCCGGTGAGCGAGCAGGTCATCCCGGCCCCACCGATGCCGAACGCGACGATGACGGCCCCCGGTGTCGGGCTCGCGGCTGCACCCAGCAACCCGGTGGCCAGCAACCCCAGTCCGAGCACGCTGAGCCGAGGCAACCCGAGCCAGAGGCGCAGCCGACCGAGGACGACGAAGGCGAGTCCGGCTCCGACCCCGAACGACGACGCGAAGACCCCGACCAGGGTGGAACCGGCCCCGAACCCGGCGGACAGCGACGGGGTGAGGGTGATGACCGGGTCGGCCCCGACGCCGATGACCCCGACGCCGATCAGCAGCAGGGCGATCCCGCGGTCCCGTCGCAGGTAGGCGAAGGCCGCGCGCACGCGTCGATCCCCGTCGTTGCGTGCGGCACGGGCCTGGATGTTCAACGGGACCAGGATGACGGCGAACACCAGGTTGGTCAGCGCCGCGATCCCGAACGCCAGGGCGGGTCCGGTCGTCGCGGCGATCAGCGCACCGATGGCCGGTCCCCCCGCCCGGGCGATGGTGAACGGGATGCTGTTGAGCGCCACCGCGTTGGCGAGCTCGTTGGGTCGCACCAGCGACGGGATGAGCGCGTTCATCGCCGGGCCACCGACGACGAACCCGACGCCCACGACCAGTGCGGCGAGCACGACCGGCCATGCACCGGGCATGCCGTCGACGCCGAGCACCAGCAGCGTCACGCCGAGCCCACCGGAACCGAGCGCCGCGATGAGCCGTCCGAGGATCAACTGACGGCGGCGGTCACCGCGGTCGGCCAGGGCACCGCTCAGCGGCGCGAACAGCAACTGCGGGCCGAACTGCGCGACGCTGACCAGCCCGACGACGAACGCGGACCCGGACAGTTCGAACGCCAGGATGGCGGCCACGATGTTGTGGATCCAGATCCCGGCGGTGGACAGCAGCTTGCCGGCGAAGAACGGCCCGAAGACCGGATCGGCCAGCAGCCGCCAGGGCCCGCGCGCCGCGGCCACGTCCGACGGTGCCGCGGGGTCCGGCCGTGCCGCGGGCCCGTCGGGCTGCGCCCGCCGGCCGCCACCGCCGTCCGTCGCCGGGTCGTCGCCGCGCCTCACGCGTCCCCCGTGACGCGGTCGAAGCCCTCGAGCAGCGCGGCGAGCAACTCGACCAGCCGATCCAGATCGACCGCGTCCCAGTCGGCCGTGACCTCGGCGAGCACCGCGCGGCGCTGCCGGGTCGCGGCATCGAGCACCGCACCGCCCTCGGCGCTCAGGTGCAGTCGGGCCCGCCGTCCGTCGTCGGCGCAGGGGCGCTTGTCGAGCAGTCCGGCGGCCAGGGCCCGGTCGACGAGTCGGCTGGCCGTCGACGGATCGATGACGAGCAGCTCCGCCACGTCACCGATCGACGGCGCTCCGGGCAGCCGCTGGACCGCCCGCAGCAGCCGCAGCGTGCCGAGCTCGACGGTGCCCGTCCCGGCGGCGATCCGGCGGCGGTAGCCGGGCCGTTGCAGCACACGACGGACCGCCACGAGCGCGTCGTCGAGCGCATCGAGGTGATCGGTCGCCGCTGGCCGGGGTTCC
>CAYTLZ010000144.1:5866-9129 GCA_964438785.1 uncultured Actinomycetota bacterium
TCGAGGTCATGAAATGTGTGTACCACACATCTATCGGCACCCACGACGGGCACGCCGTCAGTCGGTCAGTGTCGTCGGGTCGAGCGGGCCGTCCGGCAACTCGTCGAGGTCGTCCACCTCGATGACGGTGTGCGCGGCACTGACACGCAGGACCCTGGCCACCCGGCGGGCATCGCGCTCGGTCTCGACCCGGACGCCGATGGCCAGTCCTCCGGGCACCAGCGGCGAGAAGGTCCGCTCCCAGGAGGTGGCCATGGTCGGCACGGCCACCAGGCCCGTCAGCGCCCCGACCGCCGCCCCGAAGAACGCCCCGCCGGAGGCACCGGCCATCAGCATGCCGCCGTCGGCCGAGGTGGCGAACATGAGCACCAGGGCACCGAACACGGCCCCGGGGAGCAGGCCCCACACCGACCCGCGCAGGATGCGTGCCCCGAGCGCCAGCGAACTCCCGCGATCGGTCTGCCGGTCGCCGTACCGGCCGGCGGTCACGACCTCGACCGGACCCAGCAGTTCGATGACACCACCGTCGACACCGGCACGCGACAGCCGTTCGATGGTGGCGCGGGCGGTGCGCGGGTCGTGGTGGAAGGCCACCAGGTCGGCGAGACCCGATCGATGGCCCATCACGCCCTCCCGGTGCCGATCGTGTCGGCCCTGTCACCGCCCGCGCTGCGCGGGACCGCCCCACCAGCATGCCGACCGGCGCACCGGTCCGCTCCGCCCGGCCCGTTCAGCCCGGGGCCGTCCGCGCGCATTCGACGCCGGTGGTCGGCGTGGTTGAGATGCCCATGGTCGGCGTCGTCGCGCCGGGTGGCACGCTGGTGCGTCGCCGACTGGCATTCGGGCCCCGCCAGGAGGCACACTGCGCCTGCACCATCGACGTACCGCTGGACCCGTCGCGACCGCCCGGTCGCGGACTCCCGGGCCGGCAGGAGGAGTCAACCGGTGTCTGTCCACGCGTCCGTGGACGGGTCGAACGCGACTGCGCGTCGTCCCGTCTCCATCCACGACCTGGCTGCCAGCAAGCGCAGCGGCGACAAGTTCGTCATGGTGACCGCGTCCGACGCGAGTTCCGGGGCGCTGCTCGACGAACTCGGGGTCCCGGTGATCCTGGTCGGCGACAGCCTCGGCATGGTCGCCCTCGGCTACGACTCGACCATCCCGGTCACCCTCAACGAGATGCTCCACCACACCCGCGCGGTGGCCCGGGGAGCCCGGCACGCGATCGTCGTCGGCGACCTGCCGTTCGGGACCTATCAGGACGGCCCCTCGCAGGCGCTCGCCTCGGCGACGCGCATGCTCAAGGAGGCGCACGCCAACGCGGTCAAGCTCGAGGGCGGCGGCCCGATGATCGAGGTGACGCGCCACCTCGTGGCGGCCGGGATCCCGGTGATGGGCCACCTCGGCCTGACGCCTCAGTCGGTGAACCAGACCGGTGGGTTCAAGGTCCAGGCCCGGGACGCCGACGCGGCCGACCGGTTGGTGGCCGACGCCGTCGGTCTGGCCGGGGCCGGAGCGTTCGCGATCGTGCTGGAGTGTGTGCCCAACGAGGTCGGACGCCGGGTGTCCGAGGCCGTCGACGTGCCGACGATCGGGATCGGTGCGGGCCCGCACACCGACGCCCAGGTGCTCGTCTGGCACGACCTGCTCGGCCTGTCGACCGGCCGACTGCCGCGCTTCGTCAAGCAGTACGCGGACCTGCGCAGCGAGATCGCCGGGGCGATCAAGACCTTCGCCGCCGAGGTGGCCGACGGCGAGTACCCGGCGGCGGAACACACCTACGGCGACTGAGCCACCAACCGGCGGCGGGGCCCGGCCAGCTGCCGTGCGAGCCGGTCCAGGTCGGCGAGCGCGTGCGGCGTGCGGGGCCCCCACCAGGTCAGGGCACTGCCGTCGAGGTGGCGGACACGGACGTCATGCGCCCGGAACACGGCCGCGTCGTCCGGCCCGAACGTGTACGGCTCGTCCGGGAGCAGGGCCACCTCGAGGTGCTCCGGGCGCATGGCGGCCAGCGTGGCCCGTGGATAGCGCGCCGGGATCGGCTCCTCGCCGAGCCGGAGTTCGAAGCCACTGCGCGCCAGCAGGTCCCCGGCGAAGGTCGCGTCGCCCACCAGCCACCAGGTCTCGTCGGCACCACGGTCGGGACCGTCACGCCAGATCGGACACACGGCGCGGACCGGACGCCGATGCGGACGCACACCGTCGAGCGCCCGCAGGATCGACTGCCGCAGCCCCACACCGGCCGCAGCCACGCCCAGCGCCGCGGCCAGACGTTGCAACGAGTCGGCCGCATCCGTCACGGTCCGCACCCGGGTGACGTACACGGCCAGCCCCGCCTCACGGAGACGACGCACGTCGAGTTCGCGGTTCTCCTCCTCGTTGGCGACGACGACGTCGGGTCGCAGCGCCACGATGCGACGCACGTCGGGGTTCTTCGTCCCGCGCACCCGCTCGGCGTGGTCGAAGGCGTGCGGTGGCGCGGTGCAGTAGTCGGTGACCCCCACGACCCGATCGGCGAGATGCCACCACCACAGCACCTCGGAGAGGTTGGGCACCAGCGACACGATCCGTCGTGGTCGCGCCGAGATCGTCGCGTCGACCCCGAGGTCGTCGACGACCGGCCTCACGCGTCGGGACGCGACGCGAGGTGGGTGCCTTCGACCTCGCGCGCGAGGGCGTAGAGGTAGTCCGCACAGCGGTTGAGGTAGCGGACGGGCGCGTCGTCGGGGAGCAGCCCGGCACGGTCCATCGCCACGGTGTGCCGCTCCGCCCGGCGACAGACGGTCCGGGCGAGGTCGAGCGCCGCGGCCGCCCGGTTGCCGCCCGGGACCACGAACGTCACCGGCAGCGGGTGGCGGTCCACGCAGGCGTCGATGCGGTGGTCGAGTTCGTCGACCATGGCGTCGTCGACGCGGCTGACCCCCACCTGCAGCTTGATCCAGTGGTCGGCCCGGGTCGCGAGCTGGGCACCGACGACGAACAGTTCGCGCTGGACCTCGAGCACCCGGTCGTGCGCGTCACCGGTCAGTTCGCACCGGGCCAGACCGAGCGCGCTACAGGTCTCGTCGACGGTCCCGTAGGCGGTCGTCCGCACGTCGTGCTTGTCGACCCGGCCGCCGTAGAGCAACCCGGTCGTGCCGTCGTCGCCGGTCTTGGTGTAGACCTTCAAGGCTGCTCCTGGCACGTCGCGTGGCGGGCGGTCATCGTCCACGGCAGCGTACCGGCGTGCCCTCAGCCTGGATTCACCGAAGTGATGGGTGGGG
>CAYTLZ010000145.1:0-5219 GCA_964438785.1 uncultured Actinomycetota bacterium
GACCTCCTCGGCCGGGGAGCCCTGCCATGCGGGCGGCATGTGGATCTCGTGCAGCCACGCCCGCTCGTGCACCACCTCGGCACGGACCTGCTCGAGCACCGGCGCGGCTGTCCGCCGCGCACGTCGCGCGGTGCTGACCAGCACCTCGTCGAAGGGCTCGTCGGCGAGGTGCTGCGCGAGTTGCTCGGCCTGCAGTTGGCCGAGCGCCGTCAGCCGGGGGTCGACCTGGGCCTGACGGCCGCGGTCCCACTCCGGCTGGGCGTGGCGGACGAGGATGAGTTCCATGGCCCGGAAGCTACCTGGCTGCGCGCGCGGCG
Organism: uncultured Actinomycetota bacterium; assembly: GCA_964438785.1. GTDB lineage: Bacteria > Actinomycetota > Nitriliruptoria > Nitriliruptorales > Nitriliruptoraceae > PWLR01. The sequence goes on from CAYTLZ010000145.1 coordinate 318, forward strand.
CGGCCACCCGGCCCGCAGCGGGGTGGCCCCGTGGTGGGGCGAAGATGACCCCCCGCGGTCACTCCGCTGCGGGTGCCTCGGCGTCCTCGTCCCCCGCGAGGGCGAGGTCGTGGTTGATCGTGTCCGCTAGCCATGCGAGCGCCTCCTCGGAGGAGACCACGTCGGCGTCCGCGGCCTGCCGCGCGGCGTCGATGCGGTCCCGTACCCAGCTGAGGTCGACGTCGCCCTCGCCCCGCACCGACGGATCGGGCTCATCGGTGCGCTGGGAGAGCTCATAGGCCTCGATGGCGGCCTCGACGGCCTCTGCGCCGCGACGGGTGCGCGGGGTACGCGGTTCGGTCATCGCTGCCTCCTGGGTGTGGGGCTCGGATGTCGACGGGGTGTGACCCGCCACCGTACTCCTACGGGGCAGGGGTCAGCGACCCCGCGGGGGAGCGGCTGCCGCGACGACCTCCCGTGCCTCCTGCCCGGGGGTGAAGCAGCAGTCGATCGGACACGCGTCGTGGTTCGGGCCACGGGTGCCGAGCGCCCGCTTCTCCACAGCATCGTCGATCCGTTCCATGATCAGCTCGCGGACCATGGCGACGAACCGTGGGTCGGTGCCCACCGTCGCCGCGCGGGCGAAGGGCAGGCCGAGCTCGCCCGCGGTCGCCACCGCCTCCACATCGAGGTCGTAGATCACCTCCATGTGGTCGGAGACGAACCCGATCGGCACGCACACCGCCGCCTTCGCCCCCTGGGCATGGAGGTCGGTGAGGTGGTCGTTGATGTCGGGCTCGAGCCACGGGACGAACTCCGGCCCGGAGCGCGAGTTGAAGACCAGCTGCCAGGGCCGCTCGCCGCCACCGGGCAGCGGGGCGCGACGGCCGAGCTCCTCCATCACGATGCGGCACGCCTCGTAGTGCTGGGCCTCGTAGTCGCAGTGGCGTGACATCGACCGCGGGATGGAGTGGGTCGTGAACACGACGTGGGCGCCGTCACGGGTCTCGGCGGGCAGGGCCTCGAGCCCGTCGAGGATGAAGTCGACCTGGGGCTCGATGAAGCCGGGGTGGTTGTAGTAGACGCGGATCTTGTCGAGCTCCGGTGCGCCCTCGACCTGGGTGCGCGCCTCGGCGAGGTTCTCGCGGTACTGGCGGCAACCGGAGTACGACGAGTAGGCGCTGGTGACGAAGCACAACGCCTTCCCGATCCCGTCGTCACGCATCTGCGCCAGCGTGTCGGGCAGCATCGGATCCCAGTTGCGGTTGCCCCAGTACACCGGCAGGTTCGGGCCCTCGGCGGCGAGCAGTTCCTCCAGGGCGGCCTTCAGGGCCCGGTTCTGGTCGTTGATCGGGCTCTTGCCGTCGAACTGGAAGTAGTGCTGGCTCACCTCCTCGAGCCGCTCACGCGGCACGTTGCGGCCACGGGTCACGTTCTCCATGAACGGGATGACCTCGTCGGGGGCCTCGGGCCCTCCGAACGACACCAGCAGGATCGCGTCGTACTCGCTCGCCACGGTTCAAGCTCCTTGATGATTCCCGGTCGGGTCCGACGACGTCCTGGCCCGGGGGTGGCCCCGTCGTCGGCGGTCTGCGGTCATCCGGGGCCGCCACCGCCGGTGGTTCGGTCCGCGCCGCCGGCACTCTCGCCACCCGCCCCATCGGCCGTCAAGCCACGGTGCAGCGACACGTCCACCCCGGCCGCGGCCCAGCCGGCATCGAGCCGCGCGAGCCGCCGCCGGGAGGGCCGGGCAGCGAGCAAACCGATCAGCGTGCCCGCGCCGCCGACGGCCCCGATCCAGCCGGGTCCGAGCAGGACCGCCAGCAGTGTCGCGAGCAGCACCGGCACCTCTGCCACGGAGGCCTGCCAGACGGCGCGCAGCCGCAGCCGGCGCAGCGCATCGGCGTCACTGGACGGCGGGGTGGCGATGAACAGCCGATCGGTCGCCACGACCGCGACCACGGCGGCCAGCGACAGCGACACGACCAGGATCACCGGCAGGGCGACCGGCAGGTCCGGGGCCGGGCGGGGCCCGCCGAGCACCGAGCCGGTCGGACTCAGGGCACCCGCGACCGGCGGCACGGCCACCAGCAGCGGGACGGGGGCCAGCGTGGCCAGCCACAGCCGCTGCAGGCTCCGGTACCCCTCGCTCATCGCGATCCGTCCACCTCGTCGTCCCTCGAGGCTATGGGCTGTCGTCCGGGCGTCGATCCGTCGGCGGGGTCGTCGCCTCCGTGCCCGCATCGGTGTCCGGGTCGGCGTTCGCCGCGGCCCCCGCCCCGGTGTCTGTGCGGGCGTTCGCCGCGGCCGCCGCGGCCGCCGCCCGGGTGCCGCGCTGACCGAGCCAGATCCCGGTGATGATCAGGATGCCGCCGACGGCCGCACCGAGTCCCAGACGCTCGCCGAGTACGACGGCACCCGCGATGATCGCCACCAGCGGGATGAGGTAGGTCGTCATGGTCGCGTTCGTGGCTCCGACGCGTTCGATCAGGGTGTAGAAGACCAGGAACGCGAGCCCCGTCCCGAGCGCCCCGAGCAGCAGGACCGCACCGAGCGTCGTCAGGGTCAGTCCGGTGAGCGCCGGGACCGGGCCCTCGATCAGGTAGGCGCCGGGGATGGCCACCAGCGCGGCGCTGAGCACCTGGCCGGTCGACAGCACCAGCGGCGGCAGCGCGCCGGACACGAAGGTCTTCGCGTAGACGGCTCCTGAGGCGTACAGCAGCGTGGACGCCAGCACCGCCAGGACGGCCAGGACGCGTCCGGGCTGCTCGAGGTCGCCCGCGACGATGGCGGCGACGCCCGACATGGCCAGGACCAGCCCGATGAGTCGGGCGCGGGTGATCGTCTCCAGCCCGATCAGCGCGGAGACCAGCAGTGTCGACAGCGGGACCACCGCCATCAGCAGCGCCGTGAGCCCGGAGGGCAGCGACTGCTGCGCCCAGGCGATCACCGACCACGGCACCGCGTTGTTGATGATCCCGAGCACCAGCAGGTGGCGCCACAGTCGCCAGCTGGTCGGCAGGCGCCGGCCCCGCGCATACAGCAGCACGAGCAGGACCAGCCCGCCGACCGACGTGCGCCCCGCCACGATCCAGACCGGGCCGAGTTCCCGCAGTGCCAGCTCGATGAACAGGAACGAGAACCCCCACATCGCGCTCAGCACGACCAGCAGCACGGCCTCGGCCGTGCCGAAGCCGCGCGTGGTGGACGGGGACATGGCACCTCGACGGCGACAGCGGATGGATGGGGCGACGGTCCGGTGCGCCGGGCCGCGGACGCTACCGCAGCCGTGCGGGTGGCTACGCTCCGCGGCCGATCGTGGCCGGTCGCCGGTCGAGGGTCGACTGCGGGCCGCGACCAGCGGTCGCCGTCGTCGGGCGATCCGTGTGGAGGCTTGTGTGGAGGTCAGCGTGGGCGCGTCGTCGCCACCCGGGTGGTTCACCGATGCGGTGGCCCGGGAGCCCGAGCATGCCCGCACCGAGGTGGAGGGCGTCGCGATCGCCTCGCAGGCCTGGGGGTCGCGCGATCAGCCGACCATGATGCTGGTGCACGGGGGTGCCGCCCATGCCGGTTGGTGGCGGGCCCTGGGACCCGTCCTGGCCGAGGGACACCGGGTCGTGGCGTTGGACCTGTCCGGCCACGGCGACAGCGGCTGGCGGGAGCTCTACCGCTCCGAGCAGTGGGCACGGGAGATCCTGGCGGTCGCCGCGGCCCAGGGCGGCACCGGGCGGCCGTTGGTGGTCGGCCACTCGATGGGCGGCTTCGTCACGATCGTGCTCGCGGCCATCCACGGTGATCAGCTCGAGGGTGCGATCGTGCTCGATGCGCCCGTGTCGCGACCGGACCCCGAATCCGAGGAGGGGCGTGGCGGGCGCATGTTCCGGGCCCCGAAGCGCTATCCCGATCTGGCGACCGGCGTGCAGCACTTCCATCTCGTGCCGCCACAACCGTGCGCGAACGACTGGATGGTCGAACAGGTCGCGCGCACCAGCCTGCGCGAGGACGACGGGGCGTGGGTCTGGAAGTTCGACCCGCGCGTGTTCACCGCCCGGGAGGGACCGTCACGGCCGAGCCACTTCGGTCCGCAGCTGGCCCGCGCGGCATGTCGATTGGCGTTGATCAACGGGTCGCTGTCCGCGATCGTCGACGACGATGTGCGCGCCTACATGACCGAGTTGCTGGCCGGGTCCCCGGCGGCCCAGGCCGGCGTGCCGATCGTGGACGTGCCGGACGCCCATCATCATCTGCTGCTCGACCAGCCGTTGGCCACCATCGCGGCGATCCGGGCGGTCGTGGCGGCCTGGCACCCGGTCGGTGCGCCTCCGCCGGACGTGGCCCGCTGACCCGTCGTCGCGACGACCGGTGGCCGACCGATCCGACGTCCCGTCGGTGCTACAGCTTGCGCAGGTGCACCGCTTCGACGGCGTGATTGGGGCCCTTGTGCAGGATCAGGTCCGCCCGCGACCGCGTCGGCAGCACGTTCTGTTCGAGGTTGCGACCGTTGATCTCCTGCCAGATCCCGAAGGCGATCTCGTCGGCCTCCGTGTCCGACAGGTCGGCGAACCGCTGGAAGTAGGACCGCGGATCCCGGAAGGCCGTGTCCCGCAGACGGCGGAAGCGCTCGATGTACCAGCGCTTGATGTCGTCCTCCTCGGCATCGACGTAGACCGAGAAGTCGAAGTAGTCGGACACGAACACCCGGCGGTCCCCGTCGGTGCCGGTCTGCAGCACGTTGAGCCCCTCGACGATCAGGACGTCCGGCTGGCGGACCACGATGTGCTCGTCCGGGATGATGTCGTAGGTGAGATGCGAGTAGACCGGGGCCCGCACCTCCGGTGCGCCCGACTTGACCGCCCCGACGAAGCGGACCAGTTCCCGGGTGTCGTAGGACTCGGGGAAGCCCTTGCGGCGCAGCAGCCCCCG
>CAYTLZ010000145.1:5319-8927 GCA_964438785.1 uncultured Actinomycetota bacterium
CCGCCCGCGCGGAATCGCCGCCGATGCGCGACACTGGTCGACCTGAGTCCCGCGCGCCCGTGACGGAGTCGATCCCCACCGTGAACCTCACCGACAATCGCCTGGTCGTCTTCCGCCTGGTGGCGGCGGCCATGGTCGTGTTCGGCGCACCCCTGCTCATCGCGCTCGCCACGGTCGCGGACGAACAACCGATCCGTGAGGGTGAACCGGCACCACGGGACATCTTCGCCGAGGACGAGGTCTCCTTCGTCGACGAGGAGGCCACGGAGACCGCCCGTCGAACGGCGGCGGAGTCGGTGGACGCCATCGAGGTGTTTGACCGCACGGCCCAGTCGACCATCGTCGCCGACGTGCGCGGCGTGTTCGCCTCCGCCCGCGAGGTCCGGCAGCCAACCGGCACCGACATCGAGGCACCACGTGCGCCGGCACCCACCGCGCAGCGCGAGGCGCTGGCGACGCTGGAGCCGGACCTGCCCGAGGACATCGTGACGGCCCTGGTCCAGTTGAGCGACAGCCAGCTCGACATCGTTGAGCGCGAGACGGTCGCCATCTCCCAGGAGCTCGCGCGCCAGCGGGTCACCGAGGAGGAGATCGAGCCGTTGATCGCGGACACGGTCCCGAGCGAGCTGGCGTTGCGTCCGTTCCCGGGAGAGACCGGGCCGACGATCGCCGAACCGCTGCTCGACCAGTACATGCGCGCGACGGTCACCGTCGATCCGGATGCCACCGCCGCGGCCCGTGTCCGGGCGGCTGAGGCCGTGCCCGACGTGCGGCGTTCCTGGAGCTCCGGCGAGGCGATCGTGCGTGCGGGTGACCTCGTGGACGCCAACGCCTTCCGGGCGGTGGAGCAGGCCGAACTCGGCGGTGGGTCGGTCCTGCGCACCTGGCTGCGGGCGACCCTGGCGATGCTCATCGTCGCGGCCGTCGGCAGCATCTACCTGTCACGGATGCAGCCGCGCGTGTGGGTGAGCATGAAGAAGCTGATCCTGCTGTCGGGGTTGGTGCTCGCCTACGCCGGGTTGGTGGTCGCCTCGTCGGTGCTGGTGGACGCCACCTCGTACGGCTGGTTGTACGCCGTGCCGGCCGGTGCGTTGGCGATGCTCGTGGCGCTGCTGGTCCATCCGGTGGTCGGGATCGCCACGATGCTGCCGGCCGCCGTGCTGGTGCTGCTCGTACGCCCGAGTGCCGGTCCGGTCGCGCTGTTCGCGGCGATCGTGGTCCTGGTGACCGTGCCGTTGACGACCCAGATCGGCAAGCGGTCCGATCTGCGCTCGGCGACGCTGCGGGCGGGCCTGAGTTATCCCGTCCTGGCGATGGGGGTCGTGCTGATCTTCGGGCCGCGCGAGGAGTGGCTCGTCGTCCTCGCCGCGGGCGCGCTCAACGGCGTCATCACCGCGCTGGCGGTGCAGGGGGCGCTGCCGTTCCTGGAGACGCTGTTCCGCCTGCCCACGGTCACGGCACTGCTCGATCTGTCGGACCGCAACCATCCGCTGCTGCGTGAACTCGAGACCAAGGCGCTCGGGTCCTACAACCACTCGGTGATGGTGGCGTCGTTGACCGAACGGGCCTGCCGCGCGATCGGGGCGGATCCGCTGCTGGGCAGCGTCGCGGCGCTGTACCACGACATCGGCAAGGTCCGCCAACCCCACTTCTTCATCGAGAACCAGCAGGGGATCGCCAACCCGCACGATGACCTCGACCCACAGGTCTCCGCGCTGATCATCCAGAACCACGTGGTCGACGGCGTGGAGATGGCGACCGAGCACAAGCTGCCACCCGAGGTGGTGGCCTGCATCTCGAGCCATCACGACACGATGCTGGTCAGCTACTTCTACGAACAAGCCATCGAGGCGTCCGGCGGCGACCGGGACGCGGTCGACGAATCGGCGTTCCGCTACCAGGGCGGCAAGCCCCGTAGCAAGGAGGCCGCCCTGCTGCTGCTGGCCGACTGCTGCGAGGCGACGACCCGGGCCATGGCGATGTCGCGGGGCACGCTGCCACGCGACGAGATCGAGGCCACCGTCGACCGGCTGCTCGCCGAACGGGTGGACGACGGGCAGTTCGACGCCTGCGACCTGACCTTCCGTGAGCTGCAGATCGCCCGGGACACCATCGTGGAGTCACTCGGCGGGATCTACCACCCGCGGATCGCCTACCCGCCCAAGACGGCCAGGGGTGTCGCGCTGACGACGGCCGACGCCGACGGCCAGGTCGACCAGCACGACGATCAGTCGCCGGGCGGGTCCTGGCCCAGCGCGAAGCCCGCGTCGAGCGCCCGGTCCGAGTAGGTCCGGAACGCGATGACGGTCTCCGACTCGCGGATGCCGGTGATCGCCCCGACGTGGCCGGTGACGATGTCGGCGAGATCCTCGTTGTGGGCGACCTTGATCTTGGCGATCAGGTCGTAGCGTCCGGTCACGGAGTAGACCTCGGTGATGCCCTCGATGTCGCACAGGGCCTCGGCGACATCACCGACATGGGCGACATCCACGTCGAGCAGGACGAAGGCGGTGATCAACGTGACGAGCTCCGGTCGGCAGCCCGGGCACCGTAGCGCCCGACCGCCGTCGGCCTTCGCCGCGGCGGTCGTGGCCGTGGTCGCGGCCTCGCGACCGGGCGAGGTCATGACCTACGGCGAGGTGGCGGCGGAGGCCGGCCGGGCCGGTGCGGCGCGCGCCGTCGGTGCGGTGCTGCGCGACCGGGGAGCGGACCTACCCTGGTGGCGGGTGGTGACCGCCGGTGGCCGGTTGGTCCCGGGCCTCGAGGCCGAGCACGCCCGACGGCTGCTCGCCGAGGGGGTCGTGGTCGAGCGGGGTCGGGTGCGAGTCGCTGATTGCCCCTGACACCACCAGCATCCGTAAATCGTCCGCTCTGCGCGCATGACGGGAGTCTGACGAGCGCTCAGTGCTCGTCTTGGTGGACGTCGGAGGTTTGTGGCCGATGCTCACGTTCACTTGGATGAGCGATCCCTCGTCGCACGTCTTCATGCATCCACGCCCTGCCTGCGCATCCCACCCGTAGAGCGAGGCAGGCGTTGTCTGCCGCGTGCGAAGGTGCCCGCCGGCCTCCGCCGACGGCCACCACGATCGCGGGCCGTCCGGCGACCAGTACCCGCCTCGGCTCCGAATGCACCACACGGCCCGGCAGCGTCGCCGGTCCGGGCACGACGCCCGATGCTCCCATCGCGGCTGGACCCCACCGCGCACCGGTGACGTCCAACCGATTCGACGTCGTCCATCGCCCCGTCATGTGCGGGCCATTGAACCCCCTTCCAGGAGGCACGGTGAATCCGACGGATCTCCCCACCGCCGAAGTCGCGGTCGAAGAGCTGCTCGAGCGCTCGTCCGAGCGTGGCTATGTCCTGCTCTCCGAACTCCAGGAGCTGCACGTCCCCGAGCTCCACGGTGACCGCTGGGTCGAGGACGCCATCGTCACGGCCCGCGACCAGGGCGTCGAGGTCGTCGACGACGTCGCCGACGATGCGCCCGAAGAGGTGGCCGCCGAAGCCTCGGCGGCGCTGACGACCGACCTCGTGCGCCAGTACCTCAACGACGCGGGTCGCCACCAGCTGCTCACCAAGGAGGACGAGGCCGACCTCGCCAAGCGCT
>CAYTLZ010000146.1:0-8926 GCA_964438785.1 uncultured Actinomycetota bacterium
TTGTCCTGGCTCACCTTGTCGGGTACGACGAACACGCAGCGGTAGCCCTTGCGGGCCGCGACGATCGCGAGCCCGACGCCGGTGTTACCCGACGTCGGCTCCACGATCGTCCCACCGGGCTTGAGCTCACCGGAGGCCTCCGCGGCCTCGACCATGGCGATACCGATGCGGTCCTTCACCGACCCGCCGGGGTTGAGCATCTCGAGCTTGGCGATGATCGACGGCGGCACGTCGGCCGACAACCGGTCGAGCGCCACCATGGGGGTGTCGCCCATCAGCGCGATCAGGTCGGGTGCCACCTCGCGGCCGCGATCGTCGAGGTGACGCCGGGGGAGGGTCAGGGGGTCGTGCTCGATCCCGATGGTCCGGGTGTAGATCGAACGATCCGTCACATCGACCGTGTCTGTCACCTCATGCTCCTGTCACCCGTGGCGTCGTCCGACGCATCAGTCTACGACGCCCAGCGTGGGCCACGACCGGCGGCGACGCCCAACGCCGCCGGGTTCAGCGTGCGAACCCCACGGTCGAGGGTCACCCAGGGCGTGAGGGCGTGAAGGCGTCAGGGCGTCAGGTCCCGGACGACCGCGACGAACTCGTCGAGCCCCGCCTTGGGGCGTTCGTGCCAGGTCGGCAGCTGCCAGGGCTCCCAGGCGTAGCCCCGCGTCCGAACGGCGGTGTCGCCGACGCTGACGGTGACGCCGAGCCGTTCGACCGGCTCCGTGCCCACCGTGCCGTCGGCTGCGACGTGTAGGCCGAGGCGCGACGAGGGATCGGCGAATCCGACGGTGGCCCATGGCAGGCGGGTGGTGATGATCCCGTCGGCCTCCGCCCACATGGCCAGGGAGTCGAACGCCGGGTCGTCGGGGTCCGTCGTGCCCGATCGCAGGACCCCGACCTCCTGTTCCTCCGCCGGCAGCATCGTGCCGGTGAGGGGATGGGGATAGGGCCGGTTGAGCATCAGTCGCTGTGGTCGCCACGTGCGGGGATCGCCGCGCAGCGTCTGACCGTCGACGTCGAGCATCCCGAGATCGGCCCCGTTGATCCAGGCGTGGGGGTCCTGACCGGCGCGGACCCAGGCCTGCGCCGGACCGCCGTCGGGCGGCAGGGTGACCGCATGGGTCGCCCCCGGCTCCCGTCCGGTCGACGTCATCGCGTCGTCGGTCGGCCACAGGCTCAGATCGATGGTCACCTCGTCGCTGCGGCGCGCGTCGTCGAGCACGATCCGCAGGTACAGGTAGGCCTCGTCGTGGGTGGCGCGGACCTCCCGGATGCCGTCCCAGCTCTCGTGTATCACCTGGCTGTCGGCGAGCCAGGTGTCCTCGTCGCCGCCGACCAGGACCCGCAGCTCGGCCCCGGCGGCGTGATCGAGCAGTCCGAAGTGCTGTTCGTTGGTCCAGACGTTGTTCCACAACGGACGCCGCTCCTCGGGCAGTTCGAGCGGCAGCGTGTTCCAGGTGCGCTTGAACCACTCGTCCTGCCAGGCGAAGACCAGACCGCCAGCGAGCTCGAGGTCGGCGATGACCTGCAGCAGATCGGCGTTGATGGCCATCTGGGTGTGCTCGTCGTGCCCGCCCTGATCACGTCCCAGCGGACCGGCGTGGGCGCTGCCGAGCGACGAGGGCACCCCGAACTCGGTGATCATCAGCGGCATGACGTCGTGGTGCTCGCGGAGTCTGGTGAGGTAGCCGGCATACGGGTCGATGCGTCCCCGGTGCTCGAAATCGGCGATGCCCGGCTCGTAGCGCTGGAAGTCGGGGTAATAGGGATAGGCGTGGTAACTCGCGAACGTGCCGCCGGGCCATGCGGCGGTGGGCAGGACGTGGTTGGCGTCGACCCCCACGAGATCCTCGATCTCGAGCGGCTCCTCGGGGTGCTCCAGCGGGTCGGTGGTCGGCCAGTTGTTGAACGTGAGCGGCATCGTCAGGCCCCGGGCGGCGAGCTCCGCGGCGAGGTGGTCCATCATCTCCGCCAGCCAGGACTCGGTGGGACTCGCGCCATCGGCGGCGAGGAAGTAGTCACCCGCGAAGGGCTGCTGCCCGGCGTTGGTCTCGTCGGAGGCGAGCGTGGCCTGCGGATCCCACTCGATGCCGATCGCCCAGCCCATCAACCACGGGGTCACGTCCGCGGTGTAGTCGCCGTGGGCGTGACCGGGCCGGGCCTCGATCCGCGCGTGGCCGTGCACCACGTCGACCGCACGGGTGAGCTCCGTGCGGAACCCCTCGCGCACCTCGGCGTCGTACAGGTCCCGGGTCGCCATGAAGCGTTCCTCGGGGATCCACACCCCGTGCATCAGGTAGACGGGGTCGGCCGGGTTCGCCTCGTTGTAGGCGGCCAGCTCCTCGTAGAAGTGCGGTGGCAGGATCGTGTAGATCCGCACGACCCGCAGTCCCATCTGCGCCATCATCGGCAGCCAGCGCCGGATGTCCCCACGGCTGATGGCGACCTGGCCGGGCGCGGTCCCCGGCACGGTCGCCCCGAGGTTGACCCCGGGGAGGAAGTCGCGGGGGCCGTCGGCGGTGAACAGCGCCAGGCGGGTCCCGTCGACGGCGGCGAGGGCGTCGAGTCCGTCGATGGACTCGGGTGCCGGTGCCCACGAATCACCCGGGTCGGGCGCACCGTCCGTCGGCGCGCAGGCCCCGAGCATCAGCGACCACGACAGCACCAGTGCACCGGCTGCCGTGGCCCACCCTCCTCGGCGCATCGACATGCCTGCGGTCTCCGTGTCGGTCGTGCGCCGGTGCGTCCACCGGCGGCGGGTGCATCATCGGATCACCCCGCCGAACCGGGGACGAGGTCGAAGCCGTCGCGTTGCATGGTTCCCCAGTCGGTTCGGCCGGTCATCCAGCTTCTCAAGCCCCGCAGCCGCCAATACACCGTCAGCTGGCGGTAGCCGAACGGCTCGAGCATCGCCCAGCCGATCAGCAGCAGGCGGTCGACGGGGCCGCCGACCCGCTCGAAGCTGAACTCCGCCAGCGCGATCGCCACAGGCTGAGCAGCAACCCCCAGCCGTAGGCGGCGACGAGGAGCAACCCCGCGAACTGCAGGTCGACCGCGCCGAAGGCGAGCGCCACCACGACGGCGATGAGGCCGAACAGTTCGATGACGGGGGCCAGCAGTTCGAGCAGGACGAACACCGGTGCCACGAACGTCCCGAGCACGCCGTAGCGCGGATTGCCGATCATGGTCCGGTGGCGCCACAGCGCGTCGGCGAGCCCCCGGTGCCACCGGTCCCGCTGGGCACCCAGGACACGCAGGGTGGATGGGACCTCGGTCCAGGCGATCGGGTCGGGGAGGAATTCCACCCGTCCTGGAATGTCGGCCTCGGCTGCCAGACGCCGGATCTTGGTGATGAGTTCCATGTCCTCGCCGACCGTCTCGGCCTCGTAGCCGCCGGCCAGCAGCACGGCCTCGCGATCGAACAGTCCGAACGCGCCGGAGATGATCAGGTTGCCCCCGAGACGGTTCCAGTCGAGGCGTCCGAACAGGAACGCACGCAGGTATTCGACCGACTGGATGCCGGCCAGCGCCCGCCGGGGGACCCGCCGGCGCACCACCCGGCCGTGGCTGACGTCGGAGCCGTTGACCACCCGGATGGTCCCGCCCACGGCGACCACCCGCGGGTCGCGGATGAAGGGCCGCACCATGCGCAGCAGGGCATCGCTCTCCACGAGGGTGTCGGCATCGAGCGCACACGCCAGGTCGCCGGTGATCACGTTCAACGCGGCGTTCAGCGCGTCCGCCTTGCCTCCGTTGTCCTTGTCGACGACGACCAGTCGGGGGTGCAGCCGGGAGCGGTACAGGCCGCGGATCGGGGCCGTCTCCAGTCGTCGTCGGAACACGGGGTAGACGGGGGCGAGCGCGAAGGCGTCGGCGAGGCGGGCGAGGGTGTCGTCGGTCGATCCGTCGTTCACGACGACGATCTCCATGCGTGGGTAGCGCAGGGCCAGCAGCGCGCGCACGCTCTCCACGATCGTGGTCGCCTCGTTGTGGGCGGGGGCGAGCACGCTGATGGGTGGGGCGACCTCGGACCCCAGCAGCCGCCGGGGGTCGTCGCACCAGCTCGTGCGGTGATGCCGTCCGAGTGACGCACCCGCACTGCTGATCAGCACCGTCTGGAAGAGGTTCACGGCCACGAAGTAGACGAGCACCAGCAGGTTGGCGAGGCCCAGCAGCAGCAGGATCGTCGTCATCGTTCAGCTCGCGACGCGGAGTTGGGGCAGGTCGAGGACCTGGCGGGCCATGTCGCGTGCGAAGGCGTCGGGGTGGCCCAACGCCCGACGCAGGTAGAGCCGACCGGGGGCCCCCATCCGGCGCAGTGCCAGACCGGCCGCGAGGCGCACGTCCCACGCCGGGTCGGCCAGCCGTGCGGCCAGACGCGGGGTGGCGGGCCAGTGGTTCAGCCGGCCCAGACCGTCCGCTGCCGCCGCGCGCACGCGCACCTCGTCGTCGTCGAGCAGGTCGACGAGCGTCGTGGTGGCGACCGTCGCGCCGATGCCGGCCGTGAGTCGAATCGCGCCCGCGCGGACGACCGGATCCGTATGCCGCAACAGGGCGTCGGCCAACGGTTCCAGGCTGATGTGGGCGACCTGCACCGCGACGTCGAGCAGATCCGTCAGCGTCCGCGGGTCGAGCTCGTCGGGGTCGAGACCGCTGAGCGTGACCCCGGTCGCGCCGCCGCAGCGCACCAGCGCGTCCTTGGCGGCGAAGGCGACCCCGGGATGGTCGTCACCGAGCAGCCGCAGGAGTCCGAGCACGCCGTCGGCGGTCGGATCGTTGACGACCAACCGCACCGCTTCGGCCCGCACCTGGTCCGAACGGTCGGCCAGCAGGGTGGCCAGGTCGTCGTGCCCCGCACCCACGTTGGCCACGATCCGGACCCCCCGCAGCCGGCGGGTCGGATTCGCACTGCGGGTCCAACGGGCCCCGGTCGCCGTCAGCCCGACCCGTGCGGCGACGTCACGGATCATGATCCGCTGCTCGCCGCTGACGGCGCGGGCCAGGGAGCCGAGCAGCTCGGTCTGCTGACGGATCGGCAGGGCCCCGACGGCGTCGACCGTGCGGGCGACGTCCTGACCGCCGAGGAACAGCTGGGTCAGCGCACCGGTCGCACGGCGGATCCGTCGGGCGCGGGGCTCCAGCCGCAGCTGCACCCACACCGCGTGTGCGATGGCACCGACGGCGAGCAGCACGACGAGCAGGCCCATGGCCAGCGCGCTCGCCCACAGCAGCTCGTGGATCACGATCCCGGGCCGAGCGCGACGCGCACCCGCTCCATGAGCACGGGGAGGCTGAAGGGCTTGGCGACGTGGTCGCTCGCACCGGCCTCGAAGGCGGCCACGGTCTCCGCCTCGGTCACCCGGCTCGTGACCACGACCACCCGGGTGTCCTTCAACGTGCCGGCATCCGACAGCCGTCGCATGATCGTGAAGCCGTCGTGTCCGGGCAGATCCACGTCGAGCAGCACCACCCGGGCACGCAGGGACGGATGGGGGCCGGTCAGCAGCTGCAGCGCCTGCTCCCCGTCGGCGACGTGCTGGGTGCGCCAGCCGCGGGTGCGCAGGGCCTCGAGCAGGAGTTCGGCCAGGATCCGGTCGCTCTCGATCACCGCGACGTCGACGACATCCTGTTCGGCCGGGGCCGCGGACCCGGTCGTCGCGGCGACGACCTGGTCGCCGCCCAGTGCGCGTGCCTCGCGCAGGGCCTCGGCGGCCGCGCGCCGGACGGCCTGCATGTCGTGTCCGTCGGAGGGCAGGGCCGCGACACCGGCGGACAGGGTGATCCGGATCGGCACGCCGCTCGGGGAGGTGAGGCGCAGCCCCTTCAGCGACTCGGCGAGTTCGCGCAGGCGGATCGCCGCCTGGTCGCGGTCGGCACCGTGGAACGCGACGAGGAACTCCGAGGCCCCCAGTCGGGCGACCACGTCCGTTCCCCGGAAGAACTGACGCAGGCGGCTGGCCATGGCGCGCAGGACGTCGTCACCCAGTGCGCGCCCGTGCCGCTCGTTCAACGGTCCGAAGCCGTCGACCTGGATGGCCCCGATCGCCAGTGGGGTCTGTTGACGGGTGGCGACCGAGGACATCCGCTCGACCGCCCGCAGTGCTCCGGCCTCGTTGACGAGCCCGGTCAACGGGTCGAGCTCCGCCCGCTTCTGCTGGAGTCGGGACCGTACGATCAGGTGGCGGGCGCGGGCGGCGATGTCCGCCGGATCCTTCGTGAGCGGCAACACGTCGTCGGTGCCCGCCGCGTACAGCCGGGCACTGGTCGGTCCGTGGGGTGGCTGCAGGGCGATGATCGGGAGTGAGGCGCGGTGCGCGTCGGCCCGGACGACCCGGCACAGCGTCTCGATGCCGTCGACGTCCTCACTGGCGATGAGCAGATCGGGCCGGTGGGTCACGATCGCGTCCCAGGCCGTGGCGACGTCCTCGGCCTCGATGATCTCGATGCCCACCTCGCCGAGTGCCACGGCGATCAGGCCGATGTCGACCCGCTCGTCGGTGGGCGGGGCCCACACCAGCGCGCGGGCGTCGTTCAACCGGTGCCCGGTGATCAGGGCGGTGGCCGCATCCACGGTGTCACGGGCACTGGCCTCCGCCGGCAGCATCTGGCTGACGCCGGCGTGGGCGAGCTCGACCCGGTCCCGGAGCCGGTCGCTCGACGACACGGCGACGCAGACCGGGGGCGCGTTCCCCGCCAGGGTGGCGAGGAGCTCATGGCCGTCCGACAGGTCGACGACGAGCGCATCGGGCTGCTCGCGCAGCGCGTCCATGAGGTCGACCAGACCCGTGACCCGCTCGGCCCGGAGTCCGCGAACGGAGGCTTCGCTGCGGATCTGCTCGGCCCAACGCCGATCCTCGCTGTAGACGACCAGTGAGGCCCAGCCGGTGGTGTCGTCCGGGGTCACCTCGTCGTTGCTCGGGGGCGCGAGCTCCTGGTGCAGTGCCGTCACGTCGCGACACAGCTGCTGGAGGCGCGGATCGTCGGGTGACTGCACCGCGAGCAGCCCTTCGGCGATGCTCAGGGCCTGGTTGGACGCCTGCCGGAGCCCGAAACTCGCGGTGTCCGCGGCGATCTCCCGGGCGGCCCGGACCGCGGTCTCGACGTCGACGGCTCCGGGGGAGGTTGCGACGGCGTCCTCGAATGCCCCCATGATCGCGTCCTCGACGACCGTGAGCCGTTCGAGCAGTTTCGTGCTCGTCTCGGTCCAGCGCCGCCGCCCGGCCGCGTGCTGGTCGACGACCGGCTCCACGGCCGGTGCGGGTGGCACCAGCGCGGTCCAGGGCGTGGCCCCTGCCGAGGCGCTGGCCGGGGTCGCCGGCGACGCGCTGGCCGGCGCCGCCGGCGGCCGGCTCGATCGACGGCGACGCACACCCCGGGCAGCCCGACGCGACGTCGGGTCCTCGGGGGCCACCGGTGGGTCGAGGTGGTCGGCCCTCACGGCCATGGCGGGTCCGTCGGTGCGCGGAAACGGGGGTCATCCCACCTATCGGCACGGATGGCCGCCGCTTGATGACCCGGCGCGACGTACCCCCGGTAGGAATCGAACCTACGCTTCCGGCTCCGGAGGCCGGTGCTCTATCCACTGAGCTACGGGGGCGTGGCGAGTTGATCGCGAGCCTCGAACGGTAGCAGAGGCGCGCGGCACCCCGGCCTGCGCCACGGGCTCTACCCTCGCCCGGCCGCACCGCACCCGCCGGGTGCCTCCACTCACCATGCCGCTGGACACACCCATGGCCCGTCCCGAGTCCTTCGATCCGATCCTGGCCGAGTTGGCCGGATCCGTCCGCGCGGCGATCACCGCCGCGGGGCTGCCCGACGCCGACCCCGAACTCGAGAAGCCCAAGGTGGCCGAGCACGGCGACTGGGCGACCACGGCGGCGCTCCGACTCGCCAAGCCCGCCAAGCGCAACCCGCGCGAGATCGCCCAGCTCATCGTCGACCACCTCGATGCCCCCGACGTCGTCGAGGACGTGTCGATCGCCGGGCCCGGGTTCGTCAACTTCCGCCTCGCGCACCGCACCCACGAACAGCTCGTGCGTCGCGTGCTGGCCGCCGGGAGCGACTACGGCCGCTCCACCAGACCCGCCGGCGAGCGTCGCACCGTCAACGTGGAGTTCGTGTCCGCCAACCCCACCGGCCCGCTGCACGTCGGCGCGGGACGTTGGGCGGCCACCGGTGACGCCATCGCCGCGCTGATCGAGGCCGCCGGCGACACCGTGACGCGCGAGTACTACGTCAACGACGCCGGTGAGCAGATCCGGCGCTTCGGTGAGTCGGTCGTCCTGGTGGCGACCGGGCGTGCGCTCGGTGAGAACCACTACCGCGGGCACGCCATCGTCGAGGTCGCCGACGAGCTCCGTGCCGCGCATGGTGACGGGCTGTTCACGACGCCGCCGGCGGGCGGGGTGGAGTACGACGACGGCGAGGTGGCGAACGGCGAGCCGGCTGTGGACGCGGCCATCGCCGCCCACGTCGGCGTGCTCGGCGTGGAGGTGATGCGTCAGCGCATCGAGTCCGTCCTGCACGACATGGGCGTCGACTACGACCGGTGGTTCTCGGAGCGGGACGGATTGCATGGTTCCGGTGCCGTGGAGGCGACCGTGGCGGAACTGCGTGAGCGCGGTCAGGCCTACGAGGCCGACGGCGCACTGTTCCTGCGCACCAGCGACCACGGTGACGACAAGGATCGGGTACTGGTCCGCTCGGATGGCCGTCCGACCTACTTCGCCGCCGACTGCGCCTACCTGCGCGACAAGGCCTCGCGGGCGGACCACCTGTTCTACCTGCTCGGGGCCGACCACCACGGCTACGTCGCCCGGCTGCACGCCGCGGCGGCCTGTCTCGGGATCGATCCGGACACCGTCGAGATCCGCATCGGGCAGCTGGTCAACCTGCTGCGCGACGGTGAGCCCGTACGGATGTCCAAGCG
>CAYTLZ010000147.1:0-8917 GCA_964438785.1 uncultured Actinomycetota bacterium
CGGCCGGCGACGTGGCCCGACCGCCAGCGCGCAACACCGCCGTGACCGCCGCGGCGGTCGACCCGGTCCTGCTCGAGATCGTGCAGGGCCCCCTCGCCTCGATCGAGAAGGAGGTCGAGGACGCGATCGGGCGCACGTCCCGCTCGCCGATGATCCGCGACGCCCACGACTACCGCGCCGGGATCCACGACCGGCTGCTGCGCAAGCTCACCGGTCGGTCCTACTCCGCGCTGGTCCACCCCATCGCCCGGGACTTCCCACTGGAGACGATGAAGCCCGGCGACGTGTTCTTCCACAATGACGTCTACCGCTCGGAGGGCGGCATCGGGCACCTGCCCGACCTGTGTGTCACCGTGCCGGTGTTCGCGCCCGTGGCCGGCAGCAGCGCGGCGGCCGCCGATGGCGATCGTGCACCGGACGGTGACCGCGACGAGGTGGAGGTCGTGGCGTTCGTGCAGGCCTTCGGCCACCACGACGACATCGGCGGTGCGGTCCCCGGCTCCATGCCCTCGCACGCGACCAGCGTGTTCGAGGAGGGCCTGATGGTCCCGCCCATCAAGCTGTGGGACCAAGGGGTGCCCAACCGGGCGGCGTTGACGATCATGACGCGCAACTCGCGCATGCCCGATTCGCTCGCTGGTGACCTCGACGCGGAGTGCTCCGCGTGTCTGATGGGCTCCCGCCGGGTCGGGGAACTGTTCGAGCGCTACGGCCGCGACACCGTCGAGGCGTGCTTCGACGCGATCATCGCGAACAACACCACGACCTACCGCCGTGAGATCCTGTCCAGGATCCCCGACGGCACCACCGTCTGGGAGGACTATGCGGAACACGACGGCGTGGACGAGCCCAAGTTGCACCGCCAGCGGATCACGCTGACCAAGCAGGGCGGTGCCACCGACGAGGCGCGGCTGATCATCGACTTCACCGGTACCTCGCCGCAGGCCAGGGGCCCGATCAACCACGTCGGCGACGCGGCCGACGGCAACTTCCTCAAGAAGTGGCTCGCGCCGATCCTGCGCAACCTCGCTGACACGCCGGAGCGCATGGCGGAGCTCGACGTCAACGAGGGCATCGTCGAGCTGATCGAGATGCGCTTCCCGCCGAAGGGCACTCTGCTCACGCCCGAGTTCCCGGCGCCGACCAACGCGCGGACGTTCGTGATCCTGCGCCTGCTCGGGGTGCTGTCGGGGGTGATCGCCAAGGCGGTGGACGGGAACATGCCCGCCGATCAGGAGACGATCCGCTACACCGGGGTCTACGGCCGTCGCGCGGACGGCTCGTCGTATCTGATGCGTGAGGTCCTCGGCGGCGGCTCGGGTGGTCGCCCCCACGGCGACGGCGAGGACACGATCCACGTCGTGCCCGACTCACGCAACCTGCCGACCGAGTTCACCGAGTCGCGCTTCCCGTTCCTGGTCGAGTCGCTCGGGCTGGCGCAGGACTCGGGTGGTGCGGGTCGGCATCGCGGGGGACTCGGCTACGAGAAGCACATCCGCATGCTCGAGGATGCCTACTTCATGTCGATCGCGGATCGGTCGATCCTGGCGTGCTGGGGGGTGAAGGGCGGGAAGGCCGGCCGTTCGTTCGAGGTCGTGATCGACCCGGGTGGTCCCAACGAGCGGGTGATGGAGGGTCTGGTCGACGACGAACCGGTCGCCGCCGGCGAGGTGATCCGTATCCGGACCACCGGTGGCGGGGGCTGGGGCGATCCGTTGGAGCGGGACGTCGACGCCGTCGTCCGCGACGTGCGCTGGGGCAAGGTCTCGCGCGGCGCGGCGGCCGACGACTACGGCGTGGTCGTCACCGGTGACGAGCACGCACCCGTCGCGGACGTCGAGGCGACGCAGGCGTTGCGGACGCGGCTCGCCGCCGAACGGGGTGCACCCGCCTTCTTCGACCGGGGACCGGGCTACGCGACGCTCGATCCGGAGGGACGCTCGGCACCCGAGGTCGACCGCGTGTGACCACGTCCGCTCGTCGCCACGGCGATCCTCGGCCGCACCGTCATCGGCGCTGCCGTGGTGACCGGCCGGGCGTAGGCTGCGGCCCGATCACCCGTCCCCGGAGCCCGCGAGTGAGACCATGACCGCGCCCGAGGTTCCGCTCGCCGGGCCGACCGACGTGGCGGCCCTGCTCGCGGCGCTGGAGGAACGCGCCTACCTCGCCGACCGGGGTCTGGCGACCGCGCTGCACCTCGCCCGGGTGCTCGGCCGTCCGCTGCTGCTCGAGGGCGACGCCGGCGTCGGGAAGACGGAGCTGGCCAAGGTCCTGGCGGACGTGCTCGACGTCGAGTTGATCCGGCTGCAGTGCCATGAGGGGCTGGACCGGGCCCAGGCGCTGTACGCCTGGGACCATGCCCGCCAGTTGCTGCACCTGCGCGCCATGGAGGCGTCCGGCGACCGTCCGGCCGATCACGTGGACGAACTCTACGACCGACGGTTCCTGCTGGAACGGCCGTTGCTGCGGGCACTGCGTCGGGGTGATCGAGCGGTGCTGCTGGTCGACGAGATCGACCGCGCCGATGACGAGTTCGAGGCGTTCCTGCTCGAACTGCTCGCCGACGCGCAGGTCACCATCCCGGAGCTCGGCACGGTCACGGCACCGAGTCCACCGATCGTGCTGCTCACCTCCAACCGCACACGTGAACTGTCCGACGCGCTCAAACGGCGGTGTCTGTACCACTGGATCGATCATCCGGACGAGGCGCGGGAGACCGCGATCATCCGCCTGCGTGCACCCGGGGTGGCCCCGGCCACCGCCCGGCGGGTGGCGCAGCTGGTGGCACGGTTGCGCGAGCTCGGTCTCTACAAGCCGCCCGGGCTCGCCGAGTCGATCGACTGGGCGCGGGTGCTGGACGTGCTCGATGCCGACGGGGATCCGACGTCGCACGTCGAGGCCGTGGCGGAGACCCTGGGCGTCGTGATCAAGGACCACGACGACCTGGCGACCGTTCGGGCGACGATCCACGACCTGCTCGCCTCCTGACGCCGACCATGACGAGCGACGCGCCACCCGAGCCCGCCCGGGGTGACGCCGGTGTCGTCGCGTTGGCGACGGCACTGCGGGCCGCCGGAATCCGTATCGGGACCGGTCAGGTCGTGACCTGCCGCCAGGCGGTCCACGCCCTCGGGGACCGGGATCTCGCCGACCGGTACTTCGCCGCCCGTGCGACGTTGATCACCGATCCCGACGATCTGGTCGTGTTCGATCGCGTCTTCCGTGCCATGGCCGTGGCCGCGCTCGATGGTTCCCCCGACGAGCTCCCGCAGCCACCGCGGCCACCGCCGGACGTCGAGGTGGATGCGGGCAGCGATCAGCGGGGGGATGGCGCGGACGGCGATCCGGGGGTGCCGACCGGCGCGGTCGCCTCGTTGCGTGAACGGCTGCGGCATCGCCGGTTCGATCGGGCGACCGCGGACGAGCGCCTCCAGATCGACGCACTCATCGACCGGCTCCCGGCCCGGCTGCCCCGTCGGCGGTCCCGACGCCTGCGACCCGGTCATGGCCGCCAGTTGGACCTCGAGCGGACGCTGACCCGGTCCATCGCGACGGATGGCGAACTGCTCGAGCGGTCCTACCGGCATCGGGGTGATGCTCCCCGCCCGGTGGTGCTGGTCCTCGACGTGTCGGGCTCCATGGCCACCCACGCGCGGCCCCTGCTCGCATTCGGCACGGCCCTGCGCCGGTCCGCGCACCGCGGCCGGGGCGGGCGGGTCGAGGTGTTCGCCTTCGCGACCAGACTCACCCGGGTCAGCGACGCCCTCGCGGCGATCGATCCGGATGCGGCCCTGGCCGCAGCCGCCGAGCAGGTCCGCGACTGGGACGGTGGGACCCGGATCGGGGTCTGCCTCGACGAGCTGGTCCGCACCTGGGGTCGCCGGGGAGTGCTGCGTGGCGCGGTGGTCATCATCTGCTCCGACGGCCTCGAGCGTGGCGACCCGGCACTGCTCCGCTCGGCGGCGGCCCGCCTGCAGCGCAGCGCTCGGCGGCTGATCTGGGTCAATCCGCTGGCCGGGGATGCGCACTACGAGCCGGCCCAGCGCGGGATGCGTGCGGTGCTGCCCCATCTCGACCGGTTCCTGCCGGGCCACGACCTCGCCGCGCTGGAACAGCTCGCGATGGTGCTGGACGACGACGATCGGTCGTCGGGCCGGGTCGGCTCAGGTGGCGGTGGTCGCTGAGCCCGCGACACGCCCTGCCCGGGTCCGTGCCTTCTGGGCGTACATCTGTGCGTCGGCACGGGCGAGGATGTCCGCGGCGGTGTCACCGGGCTCGTTGACGGCCGAACCGATACTCGCGCCGACCCGGTGGGTGAGCCCGTTGATCGGGATCGGTGCCGACAGCGCCGCCTCGATCCGGTGGCGGACCTGGTCGAGGACCGCGGCCGACACCAGCCCCGGGCTGACGATGACGAACTCGTCCCCGCCGATCCGGGCGACCGTGTCGTTGGCCCGCACCACGCCGCGCAGCCTGGCGGCCAGCGCCACGAGCACGGCGTCGCCGACCTCGTGGCCGTCGGTGTCGTTGATCGCCTTGAACCCGTCGAGATCGATGAACAGCACGCCGACCGCATGCGGGCGTGACGCGGCCTCCGTGACGGCCCGCGACAGCCGGTCGTCGAGCAGTTGCCGGTTCGCGAGCCCGGTCAGATCGTCGTGCAGCGCGAGGGCGTTGAGTCGATTCTCCGCGGCCCGCCGTTCGGTCACGTCGATGAGCTGGGCGGCGAACAGACCGGTGCTCGGCCCGCCCGGGGAACGCCCCGTGCCGCCCGCGGCGATGGGGGCGATCGCCATCGCCACCCACCGCGGGCCCTGATGCGTGCCGATCCGGACCTCGCCCCGCCAGCCGGAGACCTCCCCGGCGAGCATCGCGTGCAGGTCGAGCTCGATCCGGGTCCGGTCGTCGAGTTCGAGCGCGTCGAGGAATCCGGAGCCGAGCAGGGCGGGCACCGGCGCGTCGAGCAGGCGCGCGGCCACCCCGTTGAGTTCGACGATCCGCACCCCCGAGGCGTCCAGACGGAGCAGGATCTGCCCGAGCAGGGAGCGGTCGAACCCGACCCGGAACAGCTCCTCACGGCGTCCGGCCTCCGCGTGGGCGCTCCGACGCTGACCGACGGCGACCAGCACGGTGAGCAGCACGACCGCGGAGCTCGCGACCAGGATCTGCACGAGTGTCATCGTCGTCGCCAACGGCAGCGGAGCGGTGCCGTCCACGGTGGCGAACGGCCCGTGACCGGCCTGGCTGAGGCGCGTCACGAGCACGAGCGCGACCATGAGTTGGGCGATGGTGACGCGCACGGTCGAGCGCAGTGCCGGCCAGAGCAGGACGGGGAGGAGCAGGAAGGCCAGCGGCCGCTGTTGGCCGGGGCCGAACACGAGCAGCGTGGTGACGACGGTGCTCACCCACTGGGCGGCGACCTCCGGGC
Organism: uncultured Actinomycetota bacterium; assembly: GCA_964438785.1. Taxonomy (GTDB): domain Bacteria; phylum Actinomycetota; class Nitriliruptoria; order Nitriliruptorales; family Nitriliruptoraceae; genus PWLR01. Next base: position 5,429 of record CAYTLZ010000147.1, read on the forward strand.
GACCGGCCTCGACCGGGGTCCGCCCGGTGCGCATCACCAGCGGCAGGAACAGGAACATCGAGGCGGCGACGGTCGACGCCAGACGCGGGATCAGGACGACCAGCGGCAGTTCGCTCGTCTGACCGAAGGTGGTGGCGGTCAGCAGCCCGACCACCGCGGAGGCGAGCAGGATGGCGAGCAACAGGCGGAGCAGATCGTCCTGGTCGCGCAGGGCCCGCGGGTCGGTCCGTCGGAACCGGAGGACCTCTGCCGCGATGACCGGCCCGACGGGGTTCAGCAGCGCCAGACCGATGGCCTCGGCCACCGGCAGTCCCGCCATGCGGTGGGTGGCCGTCCCGGTGAGCAGGATCACGACGACGAGCAGCGGTTGGTGGCGGCGTGCGGTCAACAGCAGCCCGGCGGTGGCGATGCCCGCACCGGGCCACCACAGGCCGATCGGTGCGCTGGTCGGTCGCAACAGGATCCCGACTAGGCCCATCACCGTCAGTGCGAGGGCATACAGCAGCAGCTGCACGCCCGGGTGCCTGACGGCGCGGGCGAGGCCTCCGGAGCGGGACAGGTCCATGTCCACCCATCGACGGTTCGGGGCGCGAGTTGAGCGATGTCCGCACGATGGTGTCGACCGGGTCGGTTCGCGGCGGGCACGGGGTCCCGGACCCGCTCCTACCCTCGGGCGACGTCGACCCCCGAATCCAGGAGTGTGGTCGTGGACAACCGAGCCGTCGAGGACGAGGTCCGCCGCGCGCACCGCCTCGCGGGCCTGCTCATGCTGGCCGCTGCGGCCTTCGCCGTGCTCATCGTTGTCGGGCCGGCACCGGTGCTGTTCGCCGGGCTCGTGCTCGTCTGCTCGTTCAGCGCCTTCTTCATCGCGTTCCGGGCCCAGCTCAAGCTGCGCCCGGACGACGAGGGGTGAGCGACGACGGCCTGCCGCCCACCGGGGCCCGGGGCCGCCACGGCTAGGCTCGGTCGGGCGGATGTGCCAGGCACGACGTGGCGGCGATCGTGCTGGTCGCGGGACAAGGAGCACCCATGGGTGAGTTCGTACGACTCGAGGTCGACACGGAACGGCGGGTCGGCACGATCCGGCTCGACCGGCCGCCGATGAACGCCATCTCACACCAGGTCTGGCGCGAGATCGAGGACTGCGCCATCGAGGCGGTCGACCATGCCGACGTCGGCGCGGTCGTGGTGTGGGGCGGCCCGAAGGTGTTCGCCGCCGGCGCGGACATCAAGGACTTCCCGGACTGGGACTACCAGGACGTCAACGACGCCGGCCACATCCTGCAGCGCAGCATGGACACCCTGGCACGGTTGCCACTGGTCACGATCGCGGCGGTGCACGGCTACGCGCTGGGCGGGGGCTGCGAGGTCGCGTTGGCCTGCGACTTCCGGTTCGCCGCCGACAACGCCAAGCTCGGCCAGCCGGAGATCCTGCTCGGTCTGCTCCCCGGTGCGGGCGGCAGCCAGCGCCTGCCGCGGCTGATCGGGTTGTCGAAGGCCAAGGACCTGATCTTCTCCGGGCGCATGGTCGACATGGTCGAGGCAGAACGCATCGGCCTCGTCGACCGGGTCGTGCCCGCCGATGACCTCTACGAGACCGCGATGGACGCTGCCGCCCGTTACGCCGCCGGCCCCTACGCCCTGAAGCTGGCCAAACGGGCGATCGAGGACGGCACGGAGATGCCTCTCGACCAGGGTCTGCGGCTCGAGCGCAGCCTGTTCGCCGAGGCCTTCGGGACCGACGACGCCACCACCGGGATCGCCAGCTTCCTCGAGCATGGGCCGGGTAGGGCCGACTTCACCGGCCGCTGAGCCGACCACCGCATCCCCGTCCAGGAGTGATCCACGATGACCGTCCACCACCTGCCCGTCGGCGACCACGCACCCGAGCCCGACGACACGCTCGGTGTGGTCGATCCCGGCCGGCTCGACATCAAGGCCAAGCAGGAGCTCTACCACGACTGGGAGGCCGCCAGCTACGAGGAGAAGTTCTCCATCTCCTACGACCAGCGGTGCATCGACTACGCCCGTGACCGCTTCCGCAAGGTCGTACCGGAGGGGGCCGGCTTCGGTCATGTCCTGGAGGTCGGTGCCGGCACCGGGTTCTTCCTCATCAACCTCGCGCTCGCCGGCTGCCTCGCTGGTGCCGAGCTCGCCGCGCCCGACATCTCGGCGAAGATGCTCGACGTCTGTCAGCGCAACGGCGCGGAGCACGACCTGGAGATCGCTATCCGGCAGGGCGACGCGGAGTCCCTGCCCTACGACGACGACAGCTTCGACCTGGTCATCGGCCACGCGTTCATCCACCACCTGCCCGTGCCGGGCACCGCGCTGGCGGAGATGTACCGGGTGCTCAAGCCCGGCGGGACGCTGGTCATCGCCGGCGAACCGACCGAGATCGGCGACCGACTCTCCTGGATCGTCAAGCGCAACACCTGGCGCACCTTCCGGGCCGTCACCGCCGTGCCCGGGCTGACGGGGTTGCGCAAGCCCTCGATCCGGGACGCCGGCGGCAGCGCGTCCGACGAGGTCATGGCCAACCTGGAACACGAGGTCGACCTGCACACCTTCCGCCCCCGGGACGTGGAGAAGACCGCGCGCCTGGTCGGCTTCCGCGAGGTGGAGGTCGTCACCGAGGAGCTCACCGCCAACTGGTTCGGTTGGGCGGTGCGCACCATCGAGGGTGCGGTCCGCCCGGGGCTACTCGGCACGACGTGGGCGTTCGGGGCGTTCAACGGCTATCTGAAACTGCAGCGGTTCGACGACGAGGTGCTCGCCCGCATCGTCCCGCGTGACGCGTTCTACAACCTGATCCTGCACGCCCGGAAGCCGTATCCGACCCGGGGCTGACATGGCCGCCGACCCCACCGGAGCGCACGGACCACACCACCTCGACGTCGGCGGGGACACGGCCGTGCCGGCGACGCGGTCACCGGCCGAGCTGGCGACGGAGCCCTCGGCCGACGACCCGGAGCCGTCCGCCGACGACCTCGAGGCAGCCGCCCACGACGCCCGCGCCGCGCACGTGGACGCGGTCGTGCGTACGGAGACGGCCCGCGAGGGGCTGCGTCGCGCGTCGCTCCTGGCCGACGACCTGCTCGCCGCGGCCGACGTCCCCGCCCACGTGCGGCGCCCGCCCCTGCGGCTGCGCTATCCGCGGTGGGGCTGGCGTGAGGCCATCCGGGTCGCGGTCGAGCGGCGCATGGTCACCCCGCAGTACCTCAACCTCTACCGCCGTGCGCTGTGGCACCGCTCGCGGGCGCTGGCGACGGGCAACAACGTCGAGTTCCAGGGGCTGACGTTCACCGGCAGACGGGTCGAGTTCCGCGCCCGTCGCGGCCACGGCCGGTTGGTGATCGGCCCGTGGTGCTGGATCGGCAACGACAACAAGCTCCGCGCCCACGAGGGCCAGCTCACGCTCGGGGCCAAGGTCGTCATGGGCCGCGACAACGTCGTCAACTGCTACCTCGACGTCGAGGTGGGGGACGC
>CAYTLZ010000148.1:0-7075 GCA_964438785.1 uncultured Actinomycetota bacterium
GATCATGCACGAGCTGGGACAGGCCGGGATCGGCATCTCGACCTGCATCGGTATCGGCGGCGACCCCGTGATCGGAACGCAGTTCCTGGACGTGATCGAAGCGTTCGCCAACGACCCGGACACGGACGCGATCGCCTTCGTCGGTGAGATCGGCGGCTCCGAGGAGCAGCTGGCGGGGGAGTGGATCCGCGACAACATCCCCGACACCCCGGTGGTCGGCTACATCGCCGGCTTCGAGGCACCCGAGGGCAAGCAGATGGGCCACGCCGGGGCGATCGTCAAGGAGGGCGGCGAGGGCGGTGAGTCGGCGGCCGAGAAGAAGGAGATCCTGGAGAGCTACGGGATCGCCGTCGCGATGAACCCCTCCGAGGCCGCCCAGCTGATGATCGAGCGTCTGCAGGCCTGAGCCCGGCCCGTCACGGAGCAGCTGCGCCCACCGTCGCGAGGCGGTGGGCGCACGCGTTTCGGGTCTCGGCGGCTTCCATGGGGGTTGACCCGGCACGGTCCCCCGGCACGGTCCCGGTCCCCCGGCACGGTCCCGGTCCCCCGGCACGGTCCCGGTAACGAGGTGCGGCCCCCGGCGAGAACCGCCGAGGGCCGCGAAGCCGGGACGCGCGGGGCACGGCGTCGACCGGCTGGTGGTCTGCCCAGGGCAGGGCAGCCCACCGGGCGCACCGTCCGATGGGGCGTCGGACGTAGATGGTGCGCCTGGCGATCGGGGCGGATCGCCACTCCCTATGTAACGTCATGATGACGTCCGATGGTGCCGTCCGTGCGTCGGATGCACGCACCTCCCGGTTGGGCGTACCCGAGCGCGCAGCCGCCGGGGCAAATCACCCCAGGTGGTCGTGCGACCTGTTCCGGTGGGCGTGCGGGTGGTGTCGCACGGAGCGGGCGGCGGGTACCCGTCGGCGGCTGCGGTGCCGTGCGGGCCGGGTGCCGGCCCGCGGCCCACGATGCCCGACCAGATCGCAATCGATGCCCTGTGGTGGCGTAACCAGGTCGAAACGATCACGACACCGCGCAGAGACACCGGGTCGCGAGTATCGCCATCCGCGGGTGGGACACCACCCGAGCGGGCGGTGCGCAACGAGCGTCCGACGGCCACCGGGTCGAGCGACCCGGCGGCCACGCGGGCCCAGTCAGCACCACCACCACCTGCAGCACCTGCCAACCGGACCCGTTCGGTGTTGGTCAATACCAACACCCACGGGGTCAGTGCCCATCCCGACCCGCGATGGTCGGATCATCGAGGAGGACGATGTGAAGCTCGTCACGGCGATCGTGAAGCCACACAAGCTCGACGAAGTCAAGGAAGCCCTGCAGGAGATCGGTGTGGCCGGCCTGACGGTCAGCGAGGTCCGCGGGTACGGCCGGCAGCGTGGGCACACCGAGGTGTACCGCGGGGCGGAGTACACGGTGGAGTTCGTGCCGAAGGTCAAGCTCGAGGTCCTCGTCGGAGACGACGCCGTCGCCGACGTCATCGATGCCATGGTCAAGCGGGCCCAGACCGGCCAGGTCGGCGACGGCAAGGTCTTCGTCACCAGCGTCGAGAAGATCGTCCGTATCCGCACGGGCGAAGAGGACAACGACGCGATCTGACCGGGCGGCGCGTGGGGCGCTGCGGTGACCGCGACCGGTTGACGGTCGCGGTCACCGTGTCCCCGCGGACATCTCGGGTCCGAACGGAGTACGACCGACCACGATCAGCGCGCCAGGCGAGGAGACCCGATGTCTGCGACCGCCCCGCTGGGAACCGTTGATCCGGCCGACACCGTCGCGACCCTCAAGCAGGTCCGACAACGGCTGCGCACCGACGGTCCCCCACCGGGCCGGGCCTGGTGTCACGCCTGGACCGAGGCCGTCGACACGGCGCTGATGGCTCTCGCCGCGCCCGTGGTCGCCGACCACCGGATCGCCGTCGTGGCCGCCGGGGGCTACGGCCGCCGTGAGCTGTGCCCGAACTCCGATGTCGATCTGCTGCTGCTGCACGACAAGCTCGACGACGAGGTGCTGCAGGAAGCCGTCCGGACCATCGTCTACCCGCTGTGGGACGTGGGGCTGGAGGTCGGCTACGCCGTGCGCGACCGCCGTGAGGCGCTCGGTGCCACCGACGACATCGACAGTGCGACCGCGACCGTGGATCTGCGTCTGGTGACCGGTGACGCCGGCCTCGCGCAACTGGTGCGCTCCGAGGTGGTCCGTCGGCTGCGCCGTCGACCCCACCGGTTCGTCGCCGCGCTGCGTGAGGCCGACCGTGCCCGCCACGAGAAGGCCGGCGATGCGGCCGAGGTCCTCGAACCCGACCTGAAGAGCGGGGCCGGGGGCCTGCGCGACATCCAGTCGTTGCGGTGGGCTGCCGCGGCGCTCGTTGGCACCGCCGGACTCGACCCGCTGGTGCCCGCGGGCTACCTCGGTGCCCCTGATCGCCCGCGCCTCGCCGCCGCCGAGGAGGCCCTGCTCGCCGCCCGGGTGGCGCTGCACCTCACCGCGGATCGCACCGACGTGCTGCGCCTGGACCTGCAGGACGAGGTCGCCTCCCGGATGGGCATCGAGGACGCGGGGGAGACCGAGCTCGCGCCGCACCAGCTGATGACCCGCCTGACCCTCGCGGCGCGGACGGTCGACCACGTCCACCGCCGGGCGTGGGCGTTGATCGACGCCGACGTGAGCCGCGGGCGTCGCCGCCGGGGCCGGCCCACCGATCAGGTGCTGGACGGCTTCGAGCTGGTCGACGGTGTGCTGCGCATCCCGGCGGAGCACGACATCGACGATCCGACGCTGGCCATGCGTCTACTGACCGCGCTGACCGAATCCGGGGCGGTCCTCGACCGCGGCAGCGCCGCCCGGCTGCGGGAACGGGCCGAACGCGGCGAGGTGACCTGGAGCTTCACCGACACGACCCGCGATGCGCTGCTGCGGGTGCTGTGGCGAGGCGAGGTGGCACTGCCGGCCTTCGCCGAACTCGACGAGGTCGGGGTCTGGGTCGCCGTTCTGCCGGAGTGGGCACCGCTGCGTGGCCGCCCTCAGCGCAATCCCTACCACCTGTATGCGCTCGATCGTCATGCCTGGCACGCCGCTGCCGAACTCGGTGACCTGGTGCGACGCGAGATCTGGGCGGCCGAGACCCTCTCCGAGGTCGACGACCGCGAGGGGCTGATGCTCGGCACCCTGCTCCATGACGTCGGCAAGGCGTTCGGTGAGCCCCACAGCGAGACCGGCGTCCCCGTGGCGGCGGCGTTGGGCCGTCGGCTCGGCGCACGACCCGCGACCGTGGCGTTGGTCGAGAAGCTCGTCCGGTTGCATCTGGTCCTGCCCGACGCGGCCCGGAAGCGTGACATCGCCGATCCCGCGTTGGCGGAGCAGCTCGCGGCCCAGATCGGTGACCGCTCGACGTTGGCGTGCCTGCACCTGCTGGCCGTCGCCGATGGCAGGGCCACGGGGCCCACCGCCTTCAGCGACTGGACGGCGGCGCTGGTGTCCAGCCTGGTGACGAAGGTGAGAGCCGTGCTCGAGCAGACCCATCCCGATGAAGTCGGTGACGGGGCGGTCGTGACCGCCCGCGAGGCCCAGGCGCTGGCACCGGAGCTCGGTGCCGAGCCCGAGGAGGTGCGCGACCACCTGGCACGGCTGCCGTCGCGCTACGCCGCGGCCGTCTCCCCGCGTGCCGTGGTCCGCCACAGCCTGATGGCCCGGTCACGGCCGTCGCCGACCGAGGTCCGCACCCGGGTCACCCCGGGCGAGGAGGATCCCGACGGGTTGCAGGGGATCGACGAGCTCGACGTCGTCGCGTTGGACAGCCACGGCTGGTTCGCGAAGGTCGCCGGGGTGGTCGCGCTGCACGGCGGCTCGATCGTGGCCGCCAACGCGTTCTCGCGGGACGACGGGCTGGCCGTGGACACGTTCATGATCAGCCCGCCGGAGGGATCCGGGGGTTCCTGGTGGGCACGCGTCGAGGGCGACCTCGCCGACGCGGCCGCCGGCCGGCTCGCGGTCCGGGCGCGGGTGGCGCGCAAGGCCAGGACCGACGCGCACCGCATCTCCAAGCTGCCGCCGGTGGCGACCTCGATCGTCCAGGAGGAGGACCCCGCGGGGCGCTCCACGGTCATCGAGGTGCGCACGCTGGACCGCATCGGGGTGCTGTACGCGATCGCCACGGCGCTGGCCGAACTCGAACTCGAGATCGTGGTCGCCCGGATCCAGACCGTCGGCCACGAGGCGGTGGACGTGTTCTTCCTGCGCGACGGCGACGGGGCACCGCTGACGGAGGATCACTTCGTGGAGCTGCAGCTGGGCGTCGGTGCGGCGATCGACGAGCTGTGAGCGTGCCACCTCGATGCTGGTGAGCCGGGAGCGGGTGCCGGGCGAATAGGCTGCGGGCTCGGCGTGCTCGCGTCGACCGCATCGAGTTGGAACGGGTCATCCGTGGATCCTGCGACGTCCGCCACTTCCGCCACCTCGGCCACCCCGGCCGCCCCGCAGATCGCGCCGGCGACCGGCAAGCTCGGCGTCGTGTGCGTCGGCCTCGGTGCCGTGGCCACGACGTTCATCGCCGGGGTCGAACTGATCCGCCGGGGGATGGCGGAACCGATCGGGTCGATGACCCAGATGGGCACCCTGCGGCTCGGCAAGCGCACCGAGGACCGCTCGCCGCGCATCGCCGACGTCGTGCCGCTGGCCGGGCTCGACGACATCGTGTTCGGGGCCTGGGACCCGTTCCCGGACGACGCCTACGTCTCCGCGGTGAAGGCCGGCGTGCTGGACGCGGCGCGCCACCTCGAACCGATCGCCGAGCAGCTGCGCGCGATCGAGCCGATGGCCGCGGCGTTCGACCCGGCGTACGTCAAGAAGCTCGACGGCCCCAACGTCAAGACCGACACGTCCAAGCAGGCGCTGCTCGACGGGATCCGCGCCGATCTGCACGACTTCCGCGAACAGCACGGCTGCGACCGGATGGTCATGGTGTGGTGCGGCTCCACCGAGGTGTTCGTCGACCCCGGCCCGCAGCACGCCGACCGCGCGGCGTTCGATGCGGCGATCGCGGCCGACGATCCGGCCATCACGCCCTCCATGCTCTACGCCTACGCGGCGCTGCTCGACGGGGTGCCGTTCGCGAACGGGGCCCCGAACCTGACCGTCGACATCCCGGTGCTGCGCGAGCTCGCGTCCGAGCTCGGTGTGCCGATCTGCGGCAAGGACTTCAAGACCGGTCAGACGATGGTCAAGACGGTGCTCGCGCCGATGTTCAAGGCCCGCATGCTGGGGATGGAGGGGTGGTACTCCACCAACATCCTCGGCAACCGCGACGGTGAGGTGCTCGACGACCCGGAGTCGTTCAAGACCAAGGAGACCTCCAAGCTCGGCGTGCTCGACCACATCCTGCAGCCGAACCTGTACCCGGAGCTCTACGGCGACCTGCACCACGTCGTGCGCATCAACTACTACCCGCCGCGCGGTGACAACAAGGAGGGTTGGGACAACATCGACTTCTTCGGTTGGCTCGGCTACCCGATGCAGCTGAAGGTCGACTTCCTGTGCCGCGACTCGATCCTCGCCGCACCGCTGGCCCTGGACCTCGCGCTGTTCCTCGACCTCGCGCAGCGCGCCGGGATGTCGGGCATCCAGGAGTGGCTGTCGTTCTACTTCAAGGCCCCGCAGACCGCACCGGGGCTCTACCCGGAACACGACCTGTTCATCCAGCAGACCAAGCTGAAGAACACGCTGCGCTGGCTGATCGGTGAGGACCAGATCACCCACCTGGGCGTCGAGTACTACGCCGACGACTACCTGCCGGAGGAGTAGTCCGACGTCGAGGTGACCTCGATCGGACCGCTGGCGACCCCCACCGACCGGCCGCCCGGCCGGTCCGGCGGGCGACGTAGCATGGTGGGCCCGACCGGAACGAGCCCATGGCCGACATCTCGCCGAGCTCCCGCCCGTGCGGCGTCCGGTCGGCGGCGTTCGTCGTCGTGGCGCTCGCGCTGGTCGCGTGCAGCGGGTCGCTCGACATCGACCCGTCCACCATCGGTGGTGCCGAGCCTGAGGATCTCGTGGGTGACGGCCCCGGGCCCGGCGAGGGGCCGTCGACCGCCCGGGACGGCGACGGTGGCGATGACGTCGGGGGCGAGGGTGATGACGTCGGGGGTGATGACGTCGAGGGTGATGACGTCGAGGTGGCACGCCCCGACGATGTCGACGCGTTGGGCATCCGCGATGTCGATGACCCGTGGTACCTCGCCGACGGGCCAGCACGCGCCGCGGTCGGCGAACGGGTCGAGCAGCGGCTGGCGAGCCTGGATCAGCCGGCGATCTGTGCCTACATGGACCGGGCGATCGGTCCGTTCGCGCGAACCAGACTGCTGGTGCCGGCCGCCGATGTCGCCTATGCGCCCGACGACCCGGCTGCTGCGTCGCGACTGACCCGCCGTGCGGTCCTCGACCTGCTCGACGAGGAGCTCGATGTCGGCGACCTGCGGGTCGCGTCCAGCCTGACCGAGGCCTGCGACCTACGCATCGATCTGGAGCGGACCCGGATCGCGGCCCGGGGCAGTCTGGCCCGGACACTGGATCTTCCCGGCCGCGTCGGGGTCGATCCGCGCGATGTCGGCTGGTCGGACCGCGCGGCCGGGTCGGCCACCGATGACGGGCCCGGCCGTGCGGTTGGTCCGGGCACCGATGACGCGTCGGACCGCGAGGCCGGATCGCCCGCTGAAGGTGACGCGTCGGACCGTGAGCCTGGAGCCTTTGCTGAAGGTGACGCGTCAGCCGCGGGCGGACTGCCGGCCGCGGATGCCGGGCCCCGCGAGGCCGCCGTGATCACGGTGTGGCGCGAGCAGCTCCGGCCCCGTCGAGCGGAGCTGTGTGCCTGGGCTGCCGCTCCGCCGCGGCCCGGCGATCTCGATGCGGTGCTCGCCCGTCTGGTGCAGTTGCGTGCGGGGCAGGCCCACGACGGGCTTCCGAGCGCCACCGAGGCACTGTCGGCGGCGTGCCCGGCGCTCGGTGCGCTCGACTGGTCCACGCCAGCGGGGGCGGACTCCGGTGACCCCGCCGGGGACGGAGCCAGAGGCTCGGGCGG
>CAYTLZ010000148.1:7175-8891 GCA_964438785.1 uncultured Actinomycetota bacterium
CCGGCTGCTGACGTGGACCCGGTGGCAGCGGATCCGGATCAGTTTCGAACGTCCGCCCCCACCGGGCGACCCGCAACGGGCCAACCGGTGTGTCCAGACGATCGTTTCCGACACGCCGCCCGCACCGCAGGCGCCCGATCAGGGCGCATCACCCGCTGCGCGGGCCGGTTCCCCGGGGCGACACCCGCCATGCACGAGGGAGGCGGTCGTCCACAGCCGGCCTGCATCCGCAGCGTCCGACCAACGGATGCCCTGCTTGGGTGCACCCATGTTCTCCGTCGACGCTCGTGCTGTGCAGATCGCGAGCTGCCAGTACGGGCTTGTCGGCCGCTGGCAGTTGCGCGCTGCGGGCATCGATCGCCAGGCGGTCCGTCGTCGCGTCCGCGCCGGTGTCTGGTCGACACCACTGCCCGGTGTCATCGACGTGGGGAGTCATGCACCCGGCCCGCTGAAGCAGACGCTGGCCCTGGTGCTCGCGGCCGGGCAGGGCGCCGTTGCCTCACACCACAGCGCCGGTGCCATCTGGCGACTGCTCGACCTTCCCTGGCCTGCCCGCATCGACGTCAGCGTGCCTCGCGGTGGACCACGGGCCATCGCCGGCCATCCGCTACGCAGTAGCCGCCACCTGTTCGGGGATGAGTGCGATCGCGTGGATGGCATCCCCGTCACGTCCCGGGCACGCACCCTGCTCGATCTCGTCGGGGCGTTGCCAGCGTCGGTCTTCGAGCCGGTGCTCTGGAACGAGGTCCGGCGGGATGGTGCGCTGACGCTCGATCTCGCCAAGTTGTTGGCACGCAACCCCCGACGACCCGGTGCCCCACGTCTGCGTGCGCTGCTCGATGACCTGCATCCCGAGATCCAGGACGCCGGTTCGCCGCTGGAGGTCTACGGCGTGCTCGCGCTCAGGCGTCTCGGCCTCCCACAGCCGACACTCCAGTACACGGTCCGAGACCGTCAGGGCCGGTTCATCGCCCGCGTGGACGCCGCCTGGCCGGATTCGCGTGTGATCGTCGAGTTCGACGGTGTCGCCCATCATGATCCGCCGGGAGCCCGGCATCGCGATGCTCGTGTCCGTGGCCGACTTCGTGCCCTCGGTTGGACGGTGGTCGTGCTGCGCGCCGATGACCTGCACCGGCCCGGGCGGCTGCGACGCCTGCTGATGCCGCATCTACGCGACGCCGCGACCGGCTGAAGCCGCGTCGAGCGTCAGGAACCGTCGGCTCGCCCTCCGCGCGCAGATCCGCCACGGCGTGGTGGGTCCCGGCTGGCCGGTGTCCGCTCGCGGACGGTGTGCCACGGGTTGAACCCGAGGGAGGCCATCCGCCGCGGGGAGGGTGCAGCGCCTGTGATCGCCTCCGGGGCGAGACGCCGATGAGGTGCGTGTCGGCCTGGTCGTCGCCGGGGCGGTGGCGGGTCCGGATCGGTTTCGAACGCTCCACGACACCGGGCGGCCCGCAACCGACGATCTGGTGTGTCCAGGCGATCATTTCCGACCGGCTCCGCGCACCGCCAACCGCGCACCCGGCTCCGCGCACCGCCAACCGCGCACCCGGCTCCGCGCACCGCCAACCGCGCACCCGGCTCCGCGCACCGCCAACCGCGCACCCGGCTCCGCGCACCGCCAACCGCGCACCCGGCTCCGCGCACCGCCAACCGCGCACCCGGCTCCGCGCACCGCCAACCGCGCACCCGGCTCCGCGCACCGCCAACCGCGCA
>CAYTLZ010000149.1:0-8887 GCA_964438785.1 uncultured Actinomycetota bacterium
GAACCCGACCAGCTCCGAGCTGACCTCGTGGGCGTGCTCGGCGCGCAGCGTGCGTTCCACCTGGGCGGCGGCGGCCTCGAGCACCTCGGCCGCGACCCGGCCCTTGGCCGCACCCGCCATGCCGTCGAGCACCTTCTGACGGTCGAAGACCCGGATCGCGCCGGACCGTTTGCGCACCACGAGTTCCGGCAGCTCGATGCGTTCGAACGTGGTGAAACGCAGCCCGCAGACCCGGCACTCGCGGCGGCGACGAATGGCGTCGCCCGCGGCCGCGGGACGCGAGTCCACGACCCGGTCCTCGTCTGCTCCGCACCCGGGACAGCGCATCCGGATCCCTCTCCGCGACCGCTGGTGGTCGCCGGCGGGAACCTACGAGTTCGAGGCGGCGCAGGCGAGCACCCGCCACCACACCGGCACGTGGCGGGACGGCAGTCAGTCGGGGTAGACGACGCCGAGCTGGCCGCGCACCTCGTCGAGCACCGCCATGACCTCCATGGTCGCGGCGTGCGGGATGTAGGTGGATTCGATCGCGCCCGCATCGAGGCAGCGCTGGACCTCGCGGACCTCGTGCCGGTAGCCGAGTTCGTGGTCCGGTGCCTCGCCGTGGTCGACCACCTCGGCGCGCCGACGACGGGTGACACCGGGGGAGTTGTGCAGCTCGCCGCGGAGCCGCAGGCTGCCGCCGCTGCCCGCGATCGTCGCCTCGATGCCGGTGTCCGCGGCCAACGAACAGGTCCAGCTCGACACGCCCCGGTCGTGGCGCATCGCGACGGCCACCTGTTCGTCCACCCCCGTGGCGGCGAGTTCACCGACCGCCCGCACCTCGGTGGGCGGCCCGAGTACCGCCACGATCAGGGTCAACGGGTAGATGCCGACGTCGAGCAGCGCACCCCCGCCCTGCGCCAGGTCGAACCACCGGCGGGTGGGGTCCGCCTCGGCGGGGAACCCGAAGTCGGCCATGACCAGGCGTGGGGTGCCGATCTCGTCGGCGGCGATCCGTTCCTGCAGATCGAGGAAGCCGGGGTTCAGCTTCATCCACATCGCCTCCATGATGAACACGCCCGCCTCCCGGGCGTCGTTGAGCAGTTGGCGGGTGCGGGGCAGGTCGAGGGCGAAGGGCTTCTCCACGAGCGCGGGCAGGCCCGCGTCGATGCAGGCGGCGACATCGAGGTGGTGACGCTCGTTGGTGGTCGCGATGTAGACCACCTCGACGTCCGCATCGCCGGTCAGGGCGTGGTGCCCGCCGTAGGAGCGGGCGATGCCGTGCTCGGCGGCGAACGCGGCCGAGCGGTCCGCCGAGGCGGATGACACGGCGACGACCTCGTCACCCTCGGCGCGGATCGCCGCGGTCAGGGCGACGGCGATACCCCCGGTCCCCATGATCCCCCAACGGCGTGTCACGGCTGGCTCCTCGATCGTCGGTGGCAGCCGACCAGGCGCGGTCGGCCCGGCGTCGGATCAGCTGCGGTCGGGCCGGCGTCGGATCAGCGGCGGTCGGCCCGGCGTCGGACCAGGTTCGGTGGGCCCGGAGACGGACACTAGGTTGCGCGGCATGACCACGCTGCCGCTGGGCCCGAACGAGCTCGGAATCGAGCTCACCGCCGATGCCACCGTCTCCGACGACGGGTGGCTGGTACGCGAGTTCACCGCCGGTGCCGGACTCGACGGCCCGGTCGGCATCCTGCAGGGCGGGTTCGCCGCGGGAGTGCTGGCGGAGATCGCCCGCGTCGCGGATCCGCATGGTGCCCCGCTGACGGCGTTCGAGGCCCGTCTGCACGCCCCGACGCCGCTCGGCCGCACCCTCCAGGCACGGGTGCGGGCCACCGACGTCGTCGCCCGCTACGAGGTCGAGACCCGCGACGGTGACACCCTGCTGGTCAGTGGCGAGGTGGAACTCGCCGGTCACGAACCGGCGGCCCGCGCCTACGACCTGCTGGAGTTGGCGACCGTGCCGTTGCCGCCGGCCCGACCGCAGGACGCGTTCCCGACCTGCTGGGTGTGCGGTCCGCATCCGACCCACCCGCACGGGCAACGGCTGCACCCCCGTCCGGTCAGCGACACCAGCGTGAGCATCCCGTGGGTGGCCGACGAGGAGCTCGGTGACGACCGCGGGGTCGTGGCTCCACTGGTCGTCTCGGCGGTGCTGGACTGCCCGGGCGTGTGGGCCTCGATCGCCCACATCGAATCGATCGGGCACACCGGCTGCCTGCTGGCCGGTTTCCGCCTGACCATGTTCCGCGACGCCCCGGTGATGGAGCCGCTGCGCACCGTCGCACGCATGGACGAGGCCGACGGGCGCAAGATCCGCGCCCGCAGCGCGCTGGTCGACGAGGACGGCGTGACCTATGCGGTCGCCTCCGCGTTCCACATCAGCGTGCCGGAGATGCCGGGCCAGCCGGCCTGAGCGCGACGCTCAGTCGGTCCGCCCGGGATCGACGCGCTGCACCATCACGCGACGGCCGTGTCCGCCCTGCTCGTCGGACCACTGGTCGATGAGCTCGAGTCGCCCGTCGTCGCGGCGTTGCAGCCGTCCACGGCCGCGCCCGCTCACCTCGCTGGCTCCGCTGTCGGCCTCGGCGGTGTGCACGTAGCGGTAGCGCAGCAGGTCCCCGACCAGGATGCCGGCGAGCTCCCCGTCGCTGATGTGGTCCCCCTGGTAGCGGGCCAGCGCGCGACGCCCCTCCTGGAGGAACTTCAGCAGCAGTCCGGGGGCGTCGGGCCCCTCGCGGGTGGCGGCCACCTCGAAGCTGAGGCCGTGCAGGTCGTAGCCGGCGGTGTCCTGCCGGTGGCGACCGGCGTCCCAGTCGGCCCGGGTCAGCGCGTAGCCCCACTCGGCGGCATAGCGCCCGTCCTGCTGGGCCACGGCGTCGCGGAAGCGGGCCTCCATGCGGAACCCGGCCGCGTTGAAGACCCGCTGCATCGGGATGTTGTGCTCGTGCGCCCGACCGGTGAGCCGGACGAGCGAGGGGTTGGCGGAGAAGTGGTGATCGGCGAGCTGGCGCAGCACCTCCCGGCCAACGCCCCGACCGCGGGTCGCCGGACCGATGCGGATGGTCATCACGGCGTCACGCTGATCGAGCCCCTCGACGACCGCGAACCCGCTCGGTTCACCGTCGACCATGACCGCCCAGGCCCAGCGGTCCTCGCCCGCCCACCGACCGTCGCGCAGTTCGGCCGCGAGTTGTTGTTCCTCCCAGCCCAGCGGTCGGGCCAGCGCGGTCGCCGAGCCACGGTCGGTCTGCACGACCCAGTCGGCGTCGTCGCTCACGAGCACGCGCAGACGGACCTCGGGGCGGGTGGGAACAGCGGGCACGGTGATCTCCGGGACGAGGGGAGCACGAGGACGTCCGGACGGCAGCACGGCGTGGCCGGGGGTCCGGGACGTTCGATCGGATCGCATCGTGCCAGACCGCCGACCGGGGCCCGCGCCCGTGTGCGGTGTCCGGCGGGCGGCGGGGCTACGGTGCGGACGGAGACGATGAGGGGAGTGCCAGGGCATGGAACCCGTGGGACGTGCAGCGACGGACCTCGCAGCGGCCGTGCGCTCCGGTGCGATCAGTGCCGTCGAGGTGGTCCGCGCCCATCTCGATCACCTCGCCGCCGTCGAACACCGGCTCGGGGCGTTCGTCTCGACCCGACGGGTGGCCGCGCTCGCGGAGGCCGCGGCCATCGACGCCCGCGCCGATCGCGACGATCTCCCGCTCGCCGGGGTCCCGCTCGCCGTCAAGGACATCGTCGACGTGGCGGGGGAGAGCACCCGACACGGCTCGCGCGCGACGTCGACGGCCCGGGCCACGACCGACAGCATCGAGGTGGCACGACTGCGGGAGGCCGGCGCGATCGTCCTCGGCAAGACCCGCTGTCCCGAGCTGTCGCTGTGGGGCACCTCGGACGATGTCGACGGCACCACGGTCAGCCCCTGGGACCCGACCCGTTCGGCCGGTGGTTCGTCGGGCGGGTCGGCCGCCGCGGTCGCCGCCGGCGTGGTGCCGATCGCGCTGGCCTCGGACGGTCTCGGATCGGTCCGCATCCCGGCCGCGGCCTGTGGAGCGATCGGCATCCGCCCCGGTCGTCCGCACGCGCCCGAGATGGTCGCCGGGCAGCACCACTGGTTCGGGATGAGCCGCTTCGGGCCCATCGCGACCACGGTGGCCGACACGGCGCTCGCGCTCGACGTGATCGCCGGGACCACGTCGCTGCGCGCCGTCGAGGCCGAGCCCGGGCCGCTGCGCATCGCCGTGTCGTGGCGGCCACCGGCTCCCGGTGTGGTGGTCACCGCGCCGTGGCGGGAGGCCGCACTGGAGGCGGGTCGCCTGCTCAACCACGCCGGTCACACGGTCGTCCACGCCGACCCTCCCTACGAGCGGGCCACGGTCCAGGCCGCGATCGCGCGCTGGACGCAGGGGGCCAGCGCCGACGTCACGGCGCTCGACCTCGACCTCGACGAACTCCAGCCCCGGACCCGGGCCCACGTCGCCGCCGGCGAGCGTCTCGCCCGGGCGCTGCCCGTCCGCGACGACGAGGCCGTGCGTTGGCACGACCGCGTCGCACCGTTCCTGCACGACCACGATGTGCTGGTCACCCCGACCTTCGCGCGGGCCCAGCCGCTCGCGCAGCCCTGGCACCAGCGCCCCTGGGCGGCCAACATCGCGGCCAACCTGTCCGCCTATCCGTTCACCGCCGCGTGGAACCTCGCCGACGTGCCGGCGCTGGTCCTGCCGCTGTGGCAGGACGGAGGCCGACCGCTGTCGGTCCAGCTGGTCGCCGCGCGGGGCCGCGAGCCGCTGCTGCTGGGCCTCGCGGCCCAGCTGCAGGCCCTGGTCGGTGCCACCCGGCACGCCCCCGGTTGGGGCGTGCCCGAGACGGCCGACTGAGGCCGGCATGGCTGCGGCCGCGTGCGAGATCAGTCCCGGCCGGGCCCGTCGGGGATCTCGTCGCGGCTGACCCGCCGGAGCTGCGTGGTGTCGAGCGTCGTGTCATAGCCCTCCTCGAGCGGCACGGTGTCACCGCTGTCGACGTCGGATGCGTCGACGGCGGCCGTGGTCGTGTGCACCTTCTTGCGGGTGCGGCGCCGCTGGCGGGGCTGGCGGGGTGGGCGGGGCGAACGCTCACGGCGTCCCGCTGAACGCAACTGGGTGTCCTCGGGGAAGCGGACCGTGACGGTCTCCGGATCCACGCCGGGCCCGCCGATCGGCTGGGGGCCGGCGATACCGCCCTGCTTGCCCACCTCATGACGCAGGCGCAGCTCGTTGCCGACCGCAGCGAGCACGGCCGTGATCGGCACGGCCAGGAACGCGCCCACGATGCCGATCAGGACGGATCCGGCGGTCAGCACACCCAGCACGACGACCGGATGCAGGGACACCGCACGACGCATGATCGTGGGTTGCAGCACGTTGGATTCGATCTGCTGGACCGCGAGCACGATGCCGCCCACGATCAGTGCGGTGGTGAGCCCACCGGAGGCCAGTGCAACCAGGATCGCGAGCAGTCCGGTGACGGTGGCACCGATCACCGGGATGAAGCCGCCGAAGAAGACCAGCACGGCCAACGGCAGGTAGGCGGGCACGTCGAGGATCCACAGGCCGACCCCGATCGGTACGGCATCGATCAGGGCGACGAGCGCGGTGCCCCGCACGAAGCCGGACAGCGCACCCCAGCCGCGGGCACCGGTGGCACGCACGTCGTCACGGTGGAGCTCGGGGACGAGGTGGATGAACCAGTTGACGATCTGCTCGCCGTCTTTGACGAAGAAGAACAGCAGCACGACCGCGAGCGCCAGAGCAGCGGCCCCCTGACCCAGCGCGATGGCCACCTGGCCGACCGAGGCGGCGACCGCGCCGCCGTCCAGCGCCTCGAACGCGGTCGCGAACAGATCCTCGACCTGGCTCCGGTCGTAGCCGATCGGTCCCTCCTCGAGCCACATCAGTACGGAATCGACTCCCTCGACGATGCGGGGCTGCAGTTCCTGTCCCTGCTCGATGAACGTGGGGATCATCAGGGCGATCGCGCCGAAGAACCCCCCGATCCCACCGACGACCACGATGAGGGCGGCGAGCAGGCGGGGGACACCACGCCGCTCCAGGCGGCGCGCCGGTGGGACGCAGATGGTCGCCAGGATCAGCGCGATGATGATCGGCAGCGACACCAGCGACAGGCGGGTCAGCGCGTAGATGATCGTGCTGACACCGACGAGCAGGATCAGCCCGCGCCACGTGTACTGCACCGCGGTGTCCAGCCAGGCGGGCACCCGGCGGTCGAGTTCGCGCGCGATGCGGACCGGATCGGGTTCCCGGGCCGTCGACTCCGGATCGAGTCGCTCCACGTCGTCGACGACCTCGCCACCGTTGTCCACGATGACGCCGTCGTCGTGCACGCCGTCGTCCTTGGCCCCGTCGTCGTGCGCGCCCTCGCGCGTGACCGCGTCGGACGCGCCCGGCTCGTCGACGGCGTCTGACTCGCGGTCGTTGGCCATGATGATCGATCCCGTTCGGTTCGGCGGTGCTCCGGGGCGGCGCGGATCGGACATGGCCCGACGCCACAGCGACGACATCCAGCCGGGCGGACCGCGCAGGCCCCCATGCCCGGTGGGTGCGACACCAGGCGATGCTACGCCACCGTCGTGGTCGGGCGTCGGTCGGG
Source organism: uncultured Actinomycetota bacterium (assembly GCA_964438785.1). Classification (GTDB taxonomy): domain Bacteria; phylum Actinomycetota; class Nitriliruptoria; order Nitriliruptorales; family Nitriliruptoraceae; genus PWLR01. The sequence continues at coordinate 6,643 of CAYTLZ010000149.1, forward strand.
ATCGGTCGGGATCGATCGGTCTCGTTTGGGGGGCCGGGGCCGCTGGGAGCGGCCGATCGCGGTGCGATCGGCCGCCGGCTGGGTGCCTTCTGCGCATCACATCGCGCGGCGAGCGCGCTGCTTGCGGAGTGCGAGCGGTGGACAGTCCTGTGGACAAGTTCGGATCATCTGGGGACAACCTGGGGGCGGCTCCCGGGACAGGCTGTGGGAACACCACATGTAGTGGCTCTGAGTGGATCCCCACCCCTACAGGTTGGGTCTCGGCCTGTCGAGGCGGACATGTGATGCTTGCGTCACGTCGCCATCCGAGGTTCAGTGTCCGAGTGGCTTGCACCGGTGTAGTTCCCGTCGTGTCGGTCGCACAGGTGAGGGTGAACGCCGGGTCGGGGTCGATGTCCCCACCCGCCAACGCGACGACGCTGGCTCGTGAACGAGCCGCCGACACCCAGACGATCAGCAGACGAGCCCGATCAGCAGATGAGACCAGGAGCACGACACATGGCCGAACGCAGCACCGCCGGGACGACCACGGACGACGCCACCATCGTGGTGGACCGACACGACGATCCCCGCCTCGTGAGCGACCCGCTGCGGGTCGTCGACGCCGACGGCCACCAGGGTCTCGCGCTCGACCGCTACTTCACCCGGGCCGACACGCACCCCTACGACGAACTCGCCTGGGAACTGCGCGACGCGGTGCTGACCAACTGGCGCGACGGCACGACCTCGTTCGAGCAGCGTGGCGTCGAGTTTCCCACCAGCTGGTCGATGATGGCCACCCAGATCGTCAGCCAGAAGTACTTCCGCGGCACGCTGGGCACCCCGGAACGGGAGCACTCGGTGCGGCAGATGATCGACCGGGTCGCCGACACGATCACCGGCTGGGGCATCGATGGCGGCTACTTCGCTGACGAGGACTCCGCCGAGGTGTTCAACGCCGAACTCAAGCACCTGCTGGTCAACCAGAAGGCCGCGTTCAACTCGCCCGTGTGGTTCAACGTCGGGGTCGAGGACAAGCCGCAGTGCTCCGCGTGCTTCATCCTCGCCGTCGAGGACAAAATGAGCTCCATCCTCAACTGGTACGTCGAGGAGGGCACGATCTTCAAGGGCGGCTCGGGGGCCGGCATCAACCTGTCGACCATCCGCTCGTCGAAGGAGACCCTCAAGGGCGGCGGCGAGGCATCCGGTCCCGTCAGCTTCATGCGTGGTGCCGACGCCTCGGCCGGGACCATCAAGTCGGGCGGCAAGACGCGTCGTGCGGCGAAGATGGTCGTGCTCAACGTCGACCACCCGGACATCGAGGAGTTCGTCTGGACCAAGTCGCGTGAGGAGAAGAAGATCCGCGCGCTGCGTGACGCCGGGTTCGACATGGACCTCGACGGGGCCGACTACTCGTCGGTGCAGTTCCAGAACGCCAACAACTCGGTGCGGGTCACCGACGAGTTCATGGAGGCCTACGTCAACGGCACGACGTATCCGCTGCGTGCCGTCACCACCGGCGACGTCATCGAGGAGAAGGATGCCCGTGACGTCATGCGCCAGATCTCCCAGGCCTCCTGGGAGTGCGCCGACCCCGGCCTGCAGTACGACACCACGATCAACGACTGGCACACCTCGCCCGAGTCGGGCCGGATCAACGGCTCGAACCCGTGCAGCGAGTACATGCACCTCGACAACTCGGCGTGCAACCTCGCCTCGTTGAACCTCAAGAAGTTCTACGACTACGACGAGCACCGCTTCGACACCGAGGCCTACAAGCGCGCCGTGGAGATCGTGTTCACCGCGCAGGAGATCATCGTCGGGTACTCGAGCTACCCGACCGAGTCGATCGAGAAGAACGCACTCGACTTCCGTGAGCTCGGTCTCGGCTACGCCAACCTCGGCGGGCTGCTGATGAGCCTCGGGATGGCCTACGACTCCGACGAGGGCCGCGCGTGGTGCGGGGCGCTCACGGCACTGATGACCGGCCACGCCTACAAGACCTCGGCGGAGCTCGCCAAGGTCAAGGGACCGCACGCCGGGTACGCCAAGAACGCGGCCCCGATGCAGCGCGTCATCGGCAAGCACCGCGACGCGGTCGACGGCATCGACCCGCGCCCGGTGCAGGCGGATCTCATCGATGCCGCCCGCACGGCCTGGGACGAGGCCTATGCGCTGGGTGAGGAGCACGGCTACCGCAACGCCCAGGCCACGGTGCTGGCACCCACCGGCACCATCGGCCTGATGATGGACTGCGACACCACCG
>CAYTLZ010000150.1:0-6984 GCA_964438785.1 uncultured Actinomycetota bacterium
CCGATCAGGGTCCCGAGGCCGACGCGCACCCCGGAGAAGATCGCGGTGATCCACAGGCCGACGGGCACGAAGTAGAGCACGCCGATGACGACGAGTGCCGCCGCGGCGATGACGGTCAGGGTGAACGTGTCCATGGGTGACCTTCAGGAGCCGGGCGGGTGGGATACCCGGCTCGTCTGGGTCATGACGGTACTGGGTCGCTGTCCGGTGCTCGTCGGACCACCCGCCGGTAGCGCTCGGCCCGCAGCACCACGATGCGCTCGCCGGCCGCGACGTAGTCGCCCTCGGTGACCACGTCGATGCGGTGACCGTCGAAATCGGCCGCGCCGGCCGGTCGCAGGTCGGTCAGGGCGACGCCGATGGCACCCTTGCGGGCGGCGGCGCTCGCGGACGGCGATTCCGACGGGGACGCGTGCTGATCGGTGGCGTCCTCACCCTCTCCCTCGCGATCGAGGATGTCGCCGTCACCGAACCAGCGCAGCCAGCCGCGGCGGTCCTGGGTGTCACCCGGAATCCGTCGGGTGGTGGCCAGTCGACGGCGGCGTGACCGGCTCGACTCCCGTCCACCGGCACCCGGCCCATCCGCACGCTGCCCGTCGCCGGCCTGCGCGCCCTGCCCGTCGGACGAGCCCCCATCGGCCTGCTGGCCGACAGAGGGCGGCCGGTCGGGATCCGGTCCGGCGGTCTGGTCGGTCATCGTCGTGTCCTCCACGGTGCCTGCGTGTACGAGTGCAGCATCTCGATCATCGCGCGTCGACCGTCGGCGACTGAGCAGCGCGAGCAGCGCGATGAGGCCGATGCCGATCGCGACGAACGTCAGCCCCACCGTCCCGGCGGTCGCCCACAGTCGATCGCTCGGGACGAAGTCCAGGTCCCGGCCGACCATCGCCATGTACGTGCCGCCCAGCACGGACGCCAGGCCGAGCACCCCCGGAATCCCGACGCCCGGCACCACGAAGATCTCGACCAGCAGCAGCACGACCCCGATGCCGACCAGGATCACGTCCTCCCAGCCGGCCAGTCCGGCGAGCAGGTGGCCCCAGAAGAACGTGCTCAGCAGGCCCGCGCCGGCCAGGCCGGCGAGCCCGAACGCCCCCGCGAGCAGCTCACCGACGATCAGCAGCAGGCCGACGCCCACGAGGAGCGACGCGAGGATCGGGTTGGTGATGATCCGCACCGTGCGTTCCGCGAGACTCGGCGCGGATTCGACCACCTCGCGGTCGTCCAGGCCCAACTGCGCGAGCAGATCGTCACGGTCGGTCGCGGTCCCGTCGCTGTAGCCGACCTCGGCAGCCTCCCCGGCAGTCAGGCTGACCAGGTTGCCGGCACTGCTGAGCCCGTGGATCTCCACCGCCGGATCGACCATGGCCTCCCCGACCAGTGGATCGCGATTCCGTTGCTCGGCGGTCGCCCGGAACGTCGAGCGCACGGCGGAGACGACCTTGGGATCGGCGGTCTCGGCCGCGCCCTCGGCCGTGCCGACCACGGGGGTCGCCGCCCCCATGACCCCGGCCGGGGCGAAGTAGATCTGCTCGGCCGCGAGCGCCACCAACGCACCGGCGGAGAACGCCGTCGGGTCGACGTGCGCCACGGTCGGAACCGGCGAGTCGAGCAGCGCGTCGCGCATCTGCAGCACCGCGTCGAGCCGGCCACCGGGGGTGTCGATCTCCAGCACCACCGCGGCGGCTCCGGCCTCGTCGGCCTCGGACAGGGCGCGCTCCAGGAACGGGGCGATCCCGAGGTCGATCTCGCCGGTGATGGGCACGATGTGGACCGCACCGTCCTCGTCCTGGGCGACGCCGCTACCGACGAACGCCAGTGCGAGCCCGAGCGTGAGCGCCGACAGCCCGACCACGCGGCGCAGCGTGTGCAGCGACATGCCCGGGCCCTTCGCATCGGCTGAACGAACTCCACACCGAGGGTACGCAGCACCGCGATCCCAGCCTGCCCATCCGTCACCGGGCCGCAGCGGAACTCGGTCGGTGACCGATCTCCTGCTGGACTCGAACGCGCTGACCGGGTGGGAAGACAGAGACGGAGGGCATGAGAATCCACCAACCCGACTCCACCAAACCCAGAGCACCCCACAACCCGGACGGATTCAGGACTGCCTCACATGTTGGACATGGTGTGGTCGAACTCGGTCAGTGACGTGCACTCTTCAATGTCTGTTCTGCCGTCGAAGCGTGCGTCGAGCATCCAGGCACCGTCGTCATCGCGGAGCAGCGCCACGGTCCAGCCCATCAGACCGGCGTTCACGTCAGCGATGGCCTCGCCCGTGGCAGTGTCGACTGCTTCGGCAACGACCGGGTTCTCGCACGACAGTGCCATGATCAGGTGCGGTCGTGCCTCGTACGGGATGAGGGTCAACTCGACCTGAATGTTCACGTGCGCGCCGTTGTTGCGGTACCAGTCGTTGAAGTCGTCAACACCGTCACCGAAGTTCGGTCCGAGGAACTCGTTGAAGTCGGCGAGATCGTGCTCGGGGGCAGATGCCTCTGAGATGGCGTCCCACATCGCCTGGAGCGCCTCGACGTAGAACTCGTTGATCTCCTCGGTGACCTGCGGCGGAATGCACTCAACCAGCGCAACACCCTCGAGGTCCTCGAAGCGGTCAACCAGCCACGCATCGCCGTCACGAACCAGGCTCGCGCTGGACAGACGCCACAGGCCGAGCGGCGCATCATCGTCATCGGTGACACGCGGGTCGAGCATGCAGTCAGCCAGGCGCGCCGTGTCGCCGTCATCTTCGACGTCGATGCGAACCACGTTCGGCTCGCGTGCAGCCTGGAGGCCGGTCGGCTCCCACGCAGCAGCGATGCGCTCCAGGTAGCCGTCCGTGATGAGCGCTTCGACGGTGGCACGCTCAGCGTCGCCACGGTCGAAGGTGTCCAGCGCCGCAACGAAGTCGATGTAGGCGTCAGCCACGCCCGGTTCCAGGCCGGTGCGGGTGCCCGCCAGCAAGTCGAAGAAGCTGTCAGACGTCGATGTCTCGGCAACGCCCTCGACGTCCAGCTCATCGGTGGTCTCGAGGTTGTCGGTGACGGTGCCGTCCTCGACCGCGTCGGCATCGACGTTCTCCGTGTCAGCGTCAGCGTCCAACACGTCGAGGCCCTCGTCGTTCGGTGCGCAGGCCGACAGGCACAAAGCCGCTGCAACTGCACCAACCGCAGTTCGAACACGGCCCAGGTTGGTGTGAGCCATTGCCAAGATGCTGCCCCCTGAGGTGCCCGTACGCGGAAGGATATGCCCTACGGGCGCGTCCGCACATGTTGCGGTGCAAGGTCGCACGGCCCTTCGCCGACTCGAGGCACTCACTGCCTGAACCCCGCCGCAGGAGCGCCATTGACGGCAGTTGCGGTCAGCTCTCCCGTCCACGACGAGCCACCGACCGGCACGCGGGAGGTGGACAAACGAACTGCGGTCGCCACTGCAGCAGCACGATGCGGCGTCGCTGCGCAACCTCGCGGACGTCCGGGGTCGAAGGCGTTACGAGCACCACCGCCGCAGGCCGCCGAGTCGATGGAGCGGGTCGCGGAGCTGGGAGGGGCCGCTGCCCAGGCTCCCGGTGTCACCGATGCATCATGCGGAAGAGATGCCATCGCATCGATTGGCACGAGGGCCGCCGAACGCCTGGCATTGGCTCCACTGGCCAGTAGACACAAAAACGCCCCCAACCACCGGACGTCGGTAGCTAGAGGCGATTCTGCTTCAGAGGCGGGGACGGGAATCGAACCCGTGATAAAGGATTTGCAGTCCTCTGCCTTACCACTTGGCCACCCCGCCGGGCGGTCGAAGGGTAGCGGCCGTGCGCGACCGGCCGTGCACGGTCGTCAGCCCACCCCGTGCACGACCAGCACGCCGAGGTAGGCGAGTCCGGCGACCACGACGAACGCCGCCGTCCCGAGCCCGAGCGCCCGGCCACCCACCTGCCGCAGCCGGGTGATGCGGACACCGGTCCCGAGCCCGAACAGGGCGATCGCGAGCAGCCATCCCTCGAGCGTGCGCAGCCCCCCGATCACCTGCTCCCCGAGCACCCCGCTGGTCCGGATCGCGGCCGCGAGCACGAACCCGACGATGAACAGCGGCACCAGCGGCGGGCGTGTACCGGTCGCATCCACGCCGGCCCGACGTCGCCACCACAACCCGACCGCGACCAGCACCGGCCCGAGCAGCAGCACCCGGGTGAGCTTGACCACCACCGCGACGGCCAGGGCGTCATCACCGCCCGCCGCCGCGGTCGCCACGACCTGTCCGACGTCGTGCACCGCCGAGCCCGCCCACTGGCCGAACGCCTCGACGCTGAGGCCACCGAGCTGGGCCAGCAGCGGCAGCACCACGATCGAGGCCGTGCCGAAGATGGTCACCAGCGCGATGGCGAACGCCGGCGCGTCGTCGTCCGCGTCGATGACCTCACGCATCGCCGCGATGGCACTGGCCCCGCAGATCGCATAGCCCGTGCCGGTCAGCAGCGCGAGTTCCCGCGGCAGCCCCAGTCGCTGCCCCAGCCAGGTGGTGGCCACCAGCGTGGTGACCACGATGACCACGACGACGGCCAGCGCCGGCGCGCCGATGTCCAACAGGTCGGTGAGCGCGAGCCGGAAGCCCAGCAGGACGATGCCGACGCGCAGCAGCTTCTTGGCCGCGAACGTGAGTCCCGGTTCCGCGGCGGCGGGCAGGACGCCGAGGTTGCGCACGACGATGCCGAGGCCGACAGCCACCACGATCGCGCCCAGCAGCTCGACCGCCGACGCGACCGCCACGGCGACGACCAGCGCGACCGACGCGATCCCGAGCCCCGGCAGCAGCGGCCGCACGGTGGTGGCAGGGCTCAGTCCGACCACCATCCGCGGCGGTCATCGACCCCGCCGTCCCGCGATCCGGCATCCCACGACCCGCTCGTGTCGACCCCGGTCTCCCCGAACCCACCGTCCTGCTGCCGGTCCTCGCCAACACCTGACGTCGCGAGCGCATCACCGAACTCGTCGAGGTGCGCGAGCCCGCCGAGCGGCCCCCGACCGGTCTTCCAGCCGAGGAACCCCAGCGCCCCGGCGACCGACGCCCACAACCCCAGGCCGGCCCACTTCCACGGTCGCCGCCAGCCGTCGAACGGCACCAGTGGATCGACCTGTCGCCAGCGCCCGATCGGGCGCGTGACGTGGATCGTCTCCCGCGGCTGCAACCGGGGCGCGCGCCCATCGAGTTCCCGGCGTCGCCAGTGCTCGTCGACCCGGGTGCGGGCGGCGATCCGCCCACCGTCCGGGGCGAGCGCGACCGCCAGGCCGGCGCGCAGCGCCCGCCAGGCCAGCCGCGGCACGGACCGGTCGCTCACGTCGCGATCCACACGGACTTCGGCTGGGTGTAGGCCTCGACGGCGTACGGGCCGAGCTCGCGACCGATCCCGGAGGACTTCATGCCCCCGAAGGGCACCGAGGTGTCGATCTCGCCGTAGGTGTTGACCCACACGGTGCCGGCCCGCAGCTTGCCGGCCACCCGGTGCGCGCGCCCGAGGTCGGTGGTCCACACCGCGGCCGCCAGCCCGTAGGACACGTCGTTGGCGAGCGCGACGGCCTCGTCCTCGTCGGCGAACGACTGCACGGCGAGCACCGGACCGAACACCTCCTCCTGCGCGATCCGCATCGAGGACTCGACGCCGTCGAACACCGTGGGCGCGAAGAAATAGCCGGTGTCATAGCCGTCGGGGACCCCGCCGCCGGTCACGAGCTCCGCACCCTCGTCCTGCCCGATCCGGACGTAGCCGGCGACCCGCTCACGCTGCTCGTCGCTGATCAGCGGGCCCATCCCGGCCCCGTCCGCCCAGCCGGGCAGCACCTTGGTGCCCTCGGCGACCGCGGCGACCTTCGACACCAGCTCGTCGTGGATCGCGGCGTCGACCACCAGGCGCGTGCCCGCGGTGCACACCTCACCGGCGTTGTAGAAGCAGGCGAACGCCGCGCGGCGCGCCAGCTTGTCGAGGTCCCCCGCATCGGCGAAGACCACGTTCGGGGACTTGCCACCGAGCTCCAGGGTGACCTTCTTCAGGTCGTCCGCGGCGGTGCGCATGATGTGCTTGCCGACCTCGGTCGAGCCGGTGAACGCGATCTTGTCGACCTGCGGGTGCTCGAGCAGCGCCTGCCCGGTGACCTCGCCGACGCCCTGCACCAGGTTGGCGACCCCGTCGGGCACACCGGCCTCGGCCAGCAGCCGCAGCAGCCACACCGCCGACAGCGGCGTCTGCTCGGCGGGCTTGAGCACCGTGGTGTTGCCGAACGCCAGGGCCGGCGCGATCTTCCACGCCGCCATCAGCAGCGGGAAGTTCCACGGGATGATCTGGGCGCACACGCCCACGGGTTCCCGGTCGGTGTAGACGAACCGGCCCTCCGGCGAGGGGATGACCGCCCCGCTCGGCTGGCCGATCAGCCCGGCGAAGTACTGGAAGGTGTTGGCCGCACCGATCATCTCGCCCATGGCCATGCGCAACGGCTTGCCGTGGTCGAGGGTGTCCAACCACGCCAACGTCGAGGCATCACGCTTGATCGCGGCGGCGACCTTCAACAGGATCGAGGCGCGCTTGGCCGGCGCGAGATTGCGCCACCGGCCGTCCGCATGGGCCGCGGCCGCGGCGGACACGGCGGCGTCCACGTCGTCGGTGCCTGCCTGCGGGATCTCGGCCAGGACCTGCTCGGTCGCCGGATCGCGGGTGACGAACGTGGTGCCATCGCTCGAGCGGGCACGTTCCTCGCCACCGATGATCAGCACCCCGGCCCCGGCGAGGAAGTCGCTCACCTCGGGGGGGAGGTCGCGGCCGGCCTGGACGTCGATCGCTGCCATCGGGTGTCGCTCCCTGGAGTCGGTCGGACATGGTCGAAGAGGTTCGTCAGCGGCGATCGAACCCGGACCGCCACTCGCCGACGAGCGTAGTGACGCACGCGCCACGCCCCATGGTCGACGGCCGGTGTGTCAGGGGCCTGGCTCGCGCGAAGC
>CAYTLZ010000150.1:7084-8880 GCA_964438785.1 uncultured Actinomycetota bacterium
AGCAACCGCGCGAAGCAGCAACTCGTCGCCGCAGCTCGTCGCGCGGCAGCCGATCTGTCAGCTGTCGGGCTTGAGCGAGGCGAGCAGCCGCTCGTAGGTCGCCAGCCGATCCGGATCGATGTCACTGGTCGGCAGCCGGCAGCCCGGCTCGCCGGTGTGGGTGCAGTCGTCGAGCTGGCAGCGCAGTGCGGCCAGCTCCGGGAAATGGTGGTGCAGTTCCTCGGGCTTCAGCCCCCCGAGCCCGAACGACCGCACCCCCGGCGTGTCGATGATCCACGCATCCAACGCCGGTGCCTCGAGCGCCCAGGCCGCGACCGTCGTGTGCCGCCCGCCGTAGCGGCCGATCTCGGCGACCGCCTGGGCCGCACCCGGCACCAGGTGGTTGAACAGCGACGACTTGCCCACCCCGGAGTGCCCGGCGAACGCGGTCCACCCGCCGGCCACCAGACGCCTGAGTTGCTCGATGCCCTCACCGGTCGCCGCGCTGGTGACCACCACCTCGGCACCGCTGGCGGCGTACCGGGCCGCGATCGTCTCGACCTCCGCACGCACGTCGCCACCAGCCCCGTCGCCACCGGCCCCGTCGCCACCGGCCCCGTCGCCCGCACCCGAGCCGGTGCCGAGCAGGTCGATCTTGTTGATGCACAGCGCGGTGTCCAGGCCGCCGACCGAGGCCGCGACCATGACCCGGTCCAGGAACCGACTGCCGACCTCGAGGTAGTCCGCGGCGAGCACGACCACCACCAGATCGGCGTTGGCGACCACGACGCGTTCCTCGTCGAGCGCGTCGTCGGCCGTGCGGGTCAGCACCGACGCGCGGTCCAGCACCTCGACGATCCGGGGGCGGTCCTGGGCGTGTTTGGGGGCACGCACCCGGACCCGGTCCCCCACCGCCGCCTTGGTGCCCCGCATCGTCCCGGCCAGTGCTGCCTCGACGATGTCCCCGTCGTAGAGCACGGTGATCCGCCCACGATCCACGCCGACGACACGGGCCACGTCGAGCTCGTCGATACGGGCCCGGGCCGCGACGGACAGGTCGCGGTTGCGGCGCGGCTCGGGTCGGTGGTCGTCTTCCCACTCGTCTTCGAGCGCTTCGATGTCGATGCGTGGCATGACGGCATCGTGCCACGTTCCCGGGGGTAGCGTGTGGCGTCATGCCCGCATCCACCTGGAGGCCACGCGTGCGCGACGCCGGTGACGAGATGTACGACTACGCCCGAGCCGCGGTGGAGGGGGCGCTCGCCGCCGGCGCGACCTACGCCGACGCCCGCGTGGTGATCCGCCGCCACGAACGCCTCAGTGCCCAGGACGGCGAACTCGAAGGGGTCGATCGCGCCGAGGACGCCGGGGTCGGGGTCCGGGCGCTGATGGGGTCGTCCTGGGGGTTCGCCTCCACCTCCACGCTGACCGACAAGGCCGCGAAGGCCGCCGGTGCCGAGGCAGCGGCCACGGCCAAGGCGTCCGCGCTCGTCGGTGGGTCCAGCCTGGAGCTCGCCGATGTCGAGGTGCGCCAGGACACCTACGAGACGCCCCACGCCGAGGACCCGTTCACGGTGCCGCTGAGCGAGAAGGTCGCCGTCGTCGTCGACGCGACCGCCACGATGCACGGCGTCGCGGGGATCGCGGTCGCCACCGCGCAGCTGATGTTCTGGGACACCGACAAGTGGTTCGTGTCGTCCCAGGGCCACCGCATCCACCAGCACATCGTCGAGTCGGGCTGCTCGATGGACGCCACCGCGGTCGGCGAGGCAGAGACCCAGCGGCGCAGCTACCCGCAGTCGTTCGGCCACGTGGAG
>CAYTLZ010000151.1:0-8874 GCA_964438785.1 uncultured Actinomycetota bacterium
CGAGGCCGCCCGGATCGACGGGGCCACGGAGATCCAGATCTTCTGGCGCGTGACGGTGCCCCAGATCCGTTCGACCATCGTGGTCGTCACGACCACGATCCTGATCCTGGTGTTGAAGGTCTTCGACATCCCCCGGGTGATGACCAGCGGGAACTTCAACACCAACGTGATCGCCAACATCTACTACGACCTGGCCTTCACCCAGGGCAACCGCGGGCGAGCTTCTGTCGTGGTCGTGGCACTGATCGTGCTGACGTTGCCGTTCATGTACATCAACATCAAGCGGTTCCGTGAGCAGGAGGCAATGCGATGACGGCTCAGACAGCTCCGGCCCCCGACTCCACCAAGGAGAAGAAGGCGCTCAAGCCGTCGAAGGACGATGGCGACAGCGCCTCGTGGGGTGCACGCCTGACCCTGCTGTTCGTCTGTTTCGCCTTCACCCTGCCCACCATCGGGCTGTTGGTCTCGTCGTTCCGACCGCGTGAGGACATCATCTCGAGCGGTTGGTGGACCTTCCTGCTCAACTTCGAGAACTTCACCCTGTCGAGCTACGAGCAGGTCCTGAACGCCGGGATGGGCGACTCGTTCGTCAACTCGTTGACCGTGGCGATCCCGGCCACCGTCATCCCGATCCTGGCAGCGGCGTTCGCCGCCTATGCGTTCGCCTGGATGGACTTCAAGGGCCGTGAGGTCCTGTTCGTGCTGTTCGTCGGTCTGCTGGTCGTGCCACTGCAGGTCGCACTGATCCCGTTGACCCGGCTGTACAACGATCTGGGCATCAGCAACGACTTCATCAAGTTGTGGCTCGCACACACCGGCTTCGGGATGCCGCTGGCCGTCTACATCCTGCGCAACTACATCGGCTCCCTGCCCCGAGAGGTCATCGAGTCGGCGAAGGTCGACGGTGCCGGTCACTTCGCGACGTTCTGGAAGCTGATCATGCCGCTGTCGGTGCCAGCGCTCGCGGCGTTCGCCATCTTCCAGTTCCTGTGGACCTGGAACGACTTCCTGGTCGCCCTGGTCTTCATGACCAGTGGTGAAGAGGTCGTCACGGTGACGCTGGCGAACCTGGTCGGTTCACGTGGTTCGGACTGGCACCTGCTGACCGCCGGTGCCTTCATCTCGATGACGGTCCCGCTGATCGTGTTCTTCGCGTTGCAGCGGTTCTTCGTCCGCGGTCTGACGGCAGGTTCCGTCAAGGGTTGATCGTGCAGGGTTGATCGTTCGCAGCATCGGCTGGGGGTGGTGGTTGCCGGCAGGCCCGGTGACCACCACCCCCGCGCCATGTCAGGAGACGCGATGCGCTTCCAGTTGACCGCCCGCACCGGTCATCCGGACTTCCTGGATCTGCCCTGGGACGAACCCCTGGCCGACTGGACCGATGAGCGTCTGGTCGAGATGCCCATGGGGATCCACCGGCACGTCGTGCGGACGGTCGCCTACGACGACCGGCTCTACCACCTCAAGGAGCTGCCGCGACGTTACGCCGAGCGCGAGTGGCGGTTCCTGCGCCATCTGCGCACGGAGGGAGTCCCGACCGTGGAGGTCGTCGGCGTCGTCAGCCTGCGCGATGCCCACGCATCCGGTGACCGGCTCGATGCGTGCCTGATCACCGAACACCTCGAGTACTCGGTGCCCTACCGCCTGCTGTTCCTGCGGCAGGAACACGCGACGCTGCGTGAGCCGATGCTGGATGCACTCGTCCATCTGCTGGTGCGCATCCACCTCAACGGCTTCTACTGGGGGGACTGTTCGCTGTCCAACACCCTGTTCCGCCGCGATGCCGGGCGTCTGGCGGCCTACCTCGTGGACACGGAGACGGGCGAACTCTACGACGAGCTGTCGTCCGGTCAGCGCGAGATGGATATCGAACTCGCCATCGAGAAGTGCGCCGGGGAGCTGCTCGATCTGCAGGCGGCCGGGGTGCTCGGATCCGGGATGGACCCGTTCGAACTCGGTGAGGAGCTGCGTGACCGGTACCACGGGCTGTGGGCCGAGCTGACCACCGACGAGGTGTTCGCCGACGACGAGCGCTACCGGATCCACGAGCGGCTCCGACGGATCAACGAGATCGGTTACGACGTCGAGGAGCTCGAACTGGTCCAGGACGAGCCCGGTGTCACCCGCATGAAGCTGAAGACCTCGGTGTTGGAGCCCGGCCGGTACCGCCGGATCCTCAAGGACCTCACCGGGCTCGAGGTGCAGGACAACCAGGCGCGTCGGCTGCTCAACGACATCCACAACTTCGGGGCCTGGCTCCAGCAGGAGGAGGGCCGACCCCTGCCGGACGCCGTGATCGCGCACCGGTGGTTGGAGCAGTCGTTCGAACCCGCGGTCGAGATCGTGCCCGAGCACCTACGCGAACGCCGTGATGCCGCCGAGGTCTTCCACGAGATCCTGGAGCACTGGCACCGGTGGTCGGCTGCGGACGGGGCGGATCTCGACCTGTGGGACGCGGCCAGACGCTACGTCGACGACGTGCTCACCGTGCTGCCCGACGAGCGGCGGATCTCGCCAGCCGAGGGGGACGCGGAGGTCGAGGGCTACATCCCGGACCCGTTGGCCGACACCGGGACCATCGAGTTGCAGGCCATCGCCGAGGAGGGCGACTGAGCCGCGCGAGCGTCGGCTCAGCCCTCGACGTCGGCGAGGAAGTCACGGACGACCGCCATCAGCTGATCGGGGCACTCCTCCTGCGGGGTGTGGCCGCAGTCGTCCAGCACCGCGAAACGTGCCCCCGGGATGGCCTCCGCGGTCCGACGGTTCCACCTGGGGGCGATGACCCCGTCGCGGTCACCGGTCACCAGCAGGGTCGGGACGTCGATGCGGCGGACCACCTCACGCAGGTCCGGGCGGGGTTCGGCATTGATCAGCTCCCAGAAGCCGAGTTCCCAGCCCTCCACCCGCAGCATGCGTTGGTAGGGCTCCGCGTCGGCCTCGGTGGCCCGTGACGGTTCCGCCCACGATGACGAGATGCGCTCCACGCTGACGTCCGAGGCGAGCCGCTGGGCGATGATCGGTGCCACTGCCCGGCCCTGCGGGCCGCGAAGTACCGGGCGCAGGAAGTTCGGCGGTCCGATGTCGCCGGTCACCGCCGGGCTCAACAGCACCAGGGCACGCACACGCTCGGGCTGGCGGGCGTACATCTCGAGCACGTTGGTGCCGCCAGCGGACGAGCCGATGAGCACCGCCTCCCGGGCGTCGAGGTGGTCGAGCAGTTCCCAGCCGATGGTGGCGGCCGACGCCCGGGTGTAGGGGTTGGTGCCGTTCCAGTCACGACGGGGTTTGCGTTCGGTCAGCCCGAACCCGGGCCGGTCGAACGCCGCGACCAGATGGTCGTCGGCCAGATCGGCCATGACATGACGCCAGGTCGGCACGCTGCCGTAGAAGTGGTGGGACAGCAGCACCGCCGGCGCGCCGTCGGCCCCGGCGACCTGGTGGTGGACCTCGACGTCGTTGAAGCGCTCGAAACGGCTGTCGTCGTAGGCGAGCTCCGGCCCCGAACGAGTCGTGTCGTCGGCGGTGTCGGGCAGCACGAGGGGACCTCCGGCGATGAGAACCAGGGCGAGGGCGGCGATCAGCAGGGAGCGGAGCATCAGGGGGTGTTCGTCCCCGGTTCGGATTCAGCTTGCCGCCGGGGCATGGCCGTGCGGTCCGACGGGTGCCCGTCGGTAGGCTGCCGGCATGAACGCATCCACCGCCCCGTCCTCACGTCACGTCCTGGTCGCGGTCGCCTGGCCGTACGCCAACGGCCTGTCGCACCTCGGCCACATCGCCGGGTGCTACCTGCCCGCGGACATCTTCGCGCGCTACCACCGGATCAACGGCGACCAGGTGCTGATGGTGTCGGGGACCGATGCGCACGGCACCCCGATCACGGTCAAGGCCGACGAGGAGGGGGTCAGTCCCCGCGACATCGTGGAGCGGTTCAACCCGCGGTTCCACGAGCAGTGGGACAAGCTCGGGATCACGTTCGATCTGTTCACCACCACGATGACCGAGAACCACCGTGAGGTGACCTGGGATCTGTTCCGCACCCTGCACGCGAACGGGTACATCGACACGCGGACCACGGAGCAGTTCTTCGACCCGCAGGCGGACCGCTTCCTGCCGGACCGCTACGTGGAGGGCACCTGCCCCAACTGCGGTTCCCCCGACGCGCGCGGCGACCAGTGCGACAGCTGCGGGGCCACGCTCGACCCGATCGACCTGATCGAGCCACGATCCAAACTGACCGGGGCGACCCCCGAGCCGCGGGAGACCGAGCACTACTTCATCCTGCTGCCGAAGCTGCAGGCCGATCTGCTGGCTTGGTTGGAGGAGCGCGAGGGCTGGCGCGGGCACGTCGTGAACTGGGCCAAGGGTTTCGTCGGTGACGGACTGATCGACCGGGCCATCACCCGTGACCTGGCCTGGGGGATCCCGATCCCGCCGGAGCTCGACATCTCCACCGAGGCCTCCGAGAAGCGGATCTATGTCTGGTTCGAGGCCGTGATCGGCTACCTGTCCGCGTCCAAGGAGTGGGCGCAGCAGCAGGGCGATCCCGATGCCTGGAAGGCGTGGTGGGAGGATCCGGCCGCCGAGAGCTACTACTTCATCGGCAAGGACAACATCCCGTTCCACTCGGTGTTCTGGCCGGCCTACCTGCTCGGCTACTCGAAGGGCTCGGAGCGCCCGCTGAATCTGCCGACCAACGTCCCCGCCAACCAGTACGTGACGTTCAAGGGCGCGAAGGCGTCGAAGTCCCGTGGGGTCGGTACCTCGCTGCTCGACTACCTCGACGTCTTCGGTGCCGACGAGCTGCGTTACGCACTCGCCACGATCCTGCCCGAGTACAACGACACCGACCTGACCGACGACGCGCTGGCCAGCCGGGTCAACGACGAACTCGCCGCGGCGTGGGGGAACCTGGTCAACCGCGTGTTGGCCATGACCCACAAGAACTTCGACGGCGAGGTGCCGGAACCCGGCCCGCTCGATGAGCGCGACGAGGCGATCCTGGCGACGGTCGATGCCGCGCTCGTGACCGAGCAGGAGCGGCTCGAGGAGGTCGAGCTGCGCCGGGCGTTGCGCGAGGCCCTGCACGCGGCGCAGGAGACCAACGCCTACCTCAACGCGCTCGAGCCGTGGAAGACGGCCAAGGTCGACCGCGAGCGGACCGCCACGACGCTGTGGACCGCGCTGCAGGCCATCGCCGGCATCAACGTCGCCTTCGCACCGTTCGTGCCGTTCTCGGCGACGACGGTCGACGAGTGGCTCGGTGGTGACGGTGTGCTCGACGGGCGCGGCTGGATGCGCCGTGAGGTGGCGGCCGGGACGGTGCTGGGGACACCGAAACCGCTGTTCGCCCGCATCGAGCTGGAACCGGCCGAGGACTGATCCGTCCCGCGACGGGCGTGACGGATCCGGCCGGTCGGATCACTTGATCCCGGACGACGCGACGTTCTCGACGAAGTAGCGCTGCGCGAGTACGAACACGGTCACCGGCACCGCGATGGCGATCATGACGCCGGCCAGGATCAGGTTGGGGCTGTCGGCCGCCCGGCCACCGAGCTGCTGGAGTGACACCGTCAGCACGTGGTTGTCGAAGTTGCCCGCGCTGATCACGATGAACGGCCAGATGAAGCTGTTCCAGGCATACAGGAACATGAAGGTCGACAGCGTCGCGATCGCGGGCATCGACAACGGCACGAAGATGCGCCACAGCGTGGTCCAGCGCGACGCGCCGTCGATGATCGCCGCCTCCTCGAGGTCGCGGGGGATGGAGACGAAGAACTGGCGCATCAGGAACGTGCCGTAGGCGTTGAACAGGAACGGGAACACCAGTGACGCGAGCGAGTTCACCCAGTTCAACGCCACCATCAGCTGATACAGCGGGATGATCAGGATGACGAACGGGACCATGATCGAGCCGATGTAGACCAGGAACATGGCATCACGTCCGGGGAACTCGATCCGGGCGAACGCGTAGCCGCCGAGGATCGAGCTCAGCACGGTCCCGCCGACCACCAGGATGGTCACCAGCAGCGTGTTGGTCAGACTCCGGTCGAGGTTCTGCAGCTCGGTCACGCGGGTGAAGTTCTCGGTCTGCGCCGCGAGCGAGTCGACCTGTTCGGCCGTACGCACGTTGGCGTTGACGACGTCGTCGGGGTCGTCGGCCGCGGCGAAGCGACCCTCGGTGGTGGTCGACAACTCCACCATCGCGACGGTCTCGCCGTCGACGGGGACGTCGAACAGCGGTTGCTCCTCACCGTCGATCTCGACCGTCTCCGTGTCGACGAACCCGCCGCGGCGCTCCACGTCGGCGGTGGGGACCCGGACGGTCGCGTCGAGGTCGTCCGGCGGCGCGAACACGCCGACCCCGACGGTCTCGAGCAGGATGCGTTCGGTGCCCTCGACGTTGAACAGTGGTTGTTCCTCGCCGTCGACCTCGGCGGTGTCCTGGCTGTAGGGCAGCAGGCGCGGTGGGAAGCGGAAGATGTCGCTCGACTCCTTCAGGGAGCCGAACGCCACCACCGCGAACGGGAACAGCATCAGCAGCCCGAACGACGACAGGGCCACGTACAGCCCGACCCGTTCGAACCGGCGACGGCGCTTCGATCCGGTCACGACCGCCATGATCAGCCCTCCGCCTGCTCGCGCTGCCGGCGGAACTGCACCAGCGTGAACGCGAAGATGAGTACGAACAACACCCACGCGACCGCGGAGGCGTACCCGAACGAGAAGC
The DNA here is from genome assembly GCA_964438785.1 of uncultured Actinomycetota bacterium. GTDB lineage: Bacteria > Actinomycetota > Nitriliruptoria > Nitriliruptorales > Nitriliruptoraceae > PWLR01. Next base: position 6,728 of record CAYTLZ010000151.1, read on the forward strand.
GCCGGAAGCCCTGCTCGTAGAGATAGACCACCGGGGTCAGGGTGGAGTTCTGGGGCCCGCCACCGATCGGGGTCGTGGTCGGGAACAGCACCACGTTCTCCCCGAACAGCTGCAGGGTCAGGATGCCGGTGGAGGCGACCACGAAGAACGTCGTCGGCCGCAGGCCCGGCATGGTGATGTTGCGGAACCGCTGCCAGCGGTTCGCCCCGTCGAGCATCGCCGCCTCGTGCAGGGTGTTGTCGATGCCCTGCAGACCGGCGAGGAACAGGACCGCGTTGTAGCCGATGAACATCCAGGAGAACACGATCACCAGGCTGAACAGCGCGATGTCGGCGTCCGACAGCCACTGCAGGCGCGGATCGGTGAGTGTCACACCGGGCAGGTTGTTCAGGCCGCTGACGGCCAACCCGATCAGGTAGTTCAGCCAGCCGATCGTCGAGTCGAACAGCTGGCGCCAGATCAGTGCCACCGCGACCACACCCGCGATCGACGGGACGAAGTAGATGGCCCGGAAGACCTTGATCCCCGGAGCCTTGGAGTTCAGCATCGTGGCCAAAAACAGCGCCGGGATCGTCGACAGCGGCAGCGCGAAGACGGTGAAGACCACGATGTTGCGGATCGAGGTCCAGAACAGCACGTCGCGGGCGCCGACCACCATGCTGCCGGCGCTGAACCACACGGCGTAGCCGTCCGACAGGGCCTGCGATGCCGATTCGCCGGCGCTGATGAAGGCGATGTCCAGCGACAGGATCTGGGCGTAGTTGCCGAGCCCCACGAACACGGGCTCACCGAAGGCGTCCCACTCGGTCAGCGACACGAACAGGCTGAACAGCAGCGGGCCGGCGAAGAACGCCACGAACCCGAGCAGATTCGGGGAGGCGAACAGCCAGCCGTCCAGTGCCCGCTTCGAGGTGCTGGTGACACCGAGGTGGGCGGCCACGTCGGGCTGGAAGGTGCGCCAGGCCAGATAGCCACTGACCGCGGCGACGACGACGAGCCCGAGTTGGGCGGGCTGCAGGGTGCGGCTCAGGAAGGTCAGCAGTCCCGGGACCAGCCCCACGGCGACGAGTAGCCCGAGCATCGCGAGCACGGCGACGCGTCGGGCCCACAGCCGCACGGTCTGGAACCGGTTGGTCGACTCGCCGAAGCCGGTCACGACCCACGCGGCGATCGCGAGCAGCCCGAACGGGATACCGCGCACGAAGGTGTCACCGAGCGCGTCGAGCCCGACGAACACCCGGTTGAGATGCAGGATGAACAGGACCGCACCGAGGAAGGTGAGGTAGTCGGCCGCCAGCGACAGCGACCGTCCCAGTGACGATCGCCGCAGCAGGCCCGCCACGGCGACCGTGTCGAGCAGGACCAGCGTGACCGAGGCGGCGATGGCCGCGATCCGCGCCGGCCCCTCCAACGCGCCGGTCAGGGCGGCGAACGTGGCGAACGCGGCCACGACGAGGTGGAGCAGCCGCCAGCCCAGGACGACCCGCATCCAACGCGGCGCATCGAGCAACCGCGGCAGATGGAACGAAGGCATCGACAGCGCCGTCATCGGCGACCTCCCAACTCTCCCGGCCGAAGCCCACGGCACCGGTATGCGGCCGCGGGTGGCACCGGGGGGCGGCCGATGACCGACCGCCCCCCGTCATGCGATGTGGTGCTTACTCGAAGGTGGCGTTGAGCTGGTCGTCGATCGTCGCCTGGAACTCCTCGAGTGAGGTGTCCCCGGAGATCACCGCTTCGATCGCGGGTGCGAGGATCGAGTCGAACGCGGGCCAGTCACCCTCCCACAGCGGACCCTCCGGCTCGGAGTTGTCCAGCCCGTCGAGGAACGCCTGGTTGTTCGCCGGCGGGGTGAAGGTCAGGAACTGGTCGAGGGTGTCCGGGTCGTCGACGCGGGACGGGATGTTGGCACCCAGTTCCGCGATCTCGCCCTGGACCTCACCGTCGGTCAGACGGGTGATCAGCTCGAATGCGGCCTCCGGGTCGTCGGTGTTGGCGTTGACGACGTAGGCGCCCCAGAAGGTCCAGTTGACCGCACCGGCAGGGCCGGCCGGGATGTTGACGACGTCCCAGTCGAAGCTGTTCTCCCGGTAGGCGGGGGTCGACCAGCGACCGGTCAGCTGCATGCCGACCTGGCCGGCCTGGAA
>CAYTLZ010000152.1:0-2287 GCA_964438785.1 uncultured Actinomycetota bacterium
CTCAGCGCTGTTGGAACGCCTCCTGCGCGGCGCGATCGTGGAGCTCGATCAGCACCGCCAGTTGCCCGCTGGCCTGGTCGACCAGGCGGCCGAAGTCGATGTCGTCGGGCAGGGCGTCCGGACCGTCGAGCGCCTGCAGGCTCCACCACAGCGAGCGCTTGCCCTGCACCGCAGCCGTCAGGGCCTCGAGCTCCACGACCCGTGACAGCGGCGAATAGCCGCGCAGTTGGCCGTTGAGTTTCAGCCGGCCCAACCGCTCGGCGGTGAGCGCGGCCGCGATCTTCAACGCCGGCACGACGGGCCATCGTCCGCCGCGGTGGTCGATCACCCGGCGCAGGTCCTCGAGTTCGTCCTCGACCTGACCGGCCAGCTCACGTAGCCCGGCCTCGTAGGGCGTCCCGCGGTTGCTGAGCAGAGCGCGGTGGACGAGTTCTCGGCCGGCGGTCGCCCCGGTCAGATGATCCTCGAGGTAGATGCCCAACAGGTGGTCGGGAGGTGCGTCACTGAGGTGCACGGTGCGGTCCGTTCGTCGGTTCGTTCCGGGTCGTGCCGGGACGGTCGCGACCGGCTCGTCCAGAGCGAACCTACGGGGTGGACCCCCGACCGGACGTGGCCGGGCGGGCCGAGGGAGCGGGACCTCGACACGCTGCTCGGACGAGGTCGCCCGTCGTCGGGCTCCTCGGGTCGGGTACCACCGGGCCGGGCTCACCGGGTCGGGCACCGCCGGGCATTCAGCTCGCCGACCAGATCGAGTCGAGGTTCCACGCCTGCAGCTCGACGTCCGCGACGGCGGTGGGCGAGCCGACCACCTCGATGCCGGTGCTGTCCGCGCGCGTGGGGTAGATGCGCGCCGTCAGACTGATCCGGTCGTCGACGAACACCTCGACGATGGAGCGGTCGATGACGATCCGCAGTCGAAGCTCCCGGCCGGGGGATGGGTGGATGGCTCCCCCGACACGCCCGACCCCGGCATCCGGATCGAGGCTCGATGCCGCCCGGTCCAACCACAGCTCGCCACGGTGCCGATCGACCTCCAGCGTCGTGTACTCCTGCAGGTCCGGTGCACGGCACAGCCGCAGGGAGACGACCTCCGCCGCCGGGCCGAGTGCCACCTCGAGATCCACGACGTTGCCGGCCCGGGCCAGCTCGGCACCCGTCAGCCAGCCACCGGGCGTCGCCAGCCGTTCGACGGACAGCTCGTCACCACGCAGGCCCGTGAACTCCTCGATCGGCCGCACGGCGACACGGTCGGCGTCGACGGTGAGTTCACGGGGCAGGGTGAGCATCCCGGCCCAACCCTGCGTGCGCTGCCTCGCGGCAGTGGTGGCTTCCCACGACCACCCCCAGATGATCAGTCGGCCGTCGGGGGCCGTGTACAGACATGGCGCGTAGACGTCCGGGCCGAGGTCGAGCCGTTGGATCCGCCGGCCGACGAACCGCCCGCCGGTGAACGTGCCGAGCACGGCGATCGGATGATGGGTCGTGACGCCGTCGTGGACCGAGAGGATGAGCGCGTCGCCCTGCGGGGTGCGGACCAACGCCGGGCACTCCCACATCGATCCGGTCCACGTCTGCAGGCCGTCGCGGGTGACGAGCGTCGCCGCGTCGAGCGCCGGTCCCTCGTCGGACCAGGTCGTCAGGTCGTCCGACGAGAACAGCCACGCGGCCCCACCCCGCTCGGCGCTGCCGGTCCCGACCAGCTGCCACCACCGACCGTCCTCCCGCCAGACGAACGGGTCCCGGAAGCCGGTCAGGTCGTGTCCCCTCGGCGCGACGGTGACCGGGTTCGCCGGATCCTTGGTCCAGCGCTCGAGTTCGGGCTCCCGGCTGCGGGCGAGACAGCTCGCCTGGGTCTGCCCGGGCCCCGCGGGGCCGTTAACGCCGGTGTACACGAGCACGGCCTCGTCGCCGTCGACGACCACGCACCCGGAGAAGCACCCGTCGGCATCGGCTGCGTCGGGATCCGGATCGGGGGACAGGGCCAGGGGATGGCGACGCCACCGGACGAGGTCGTCGCTCGACACGTGGCCCCAGTGCGGGCGGTCCCAGTAGCCACCGTCGGGGTTGACCTGGTGGAACAGGTGCGTGCGACCCGCCCAGTGCACGGGGCCGATCGGATCGTTGGTCCAACCCGCCACCGGGCGCAGATGCACCCGGGGCCGGTGGTCGATCATCGTCGGTCTCCGTCCACGGCCGGTCGATGGCTGGGGTGCCCGGTCGACGCCTGCAGGAAACCAGGGGCACGGGCGCACGACCACCGGCTCGCCGCTCGATCCCGCGGTCACGG
>CAYTLZ010000152.1:2387-8636 GCA_964438785.1 uncultured Actinomycetota bacterium
GGCCCGCGGCCGATGCGTCCCACACTGAGGCCTCGTGCGCGGGTGTCAGCCCTGCCGGCATTCCGGCTGGTGCCCCCGACCGATGCGCACCCTCGCCGGAGGCAACCCGTGCCGGTCACCCGTCCGCTCCGCAAGCCCGCGCTCCACTCGGGGCCCGGTCTGGCCACCCTGCTGACGGTCGCGGCGATGGTCGGGGCGCTCATCGCCACGGCGTTGATCGGACTCGTACCCGGGCTGGCGGACGACGGCTTCCCGGTCACGGCGCCCTACGGGACCGACCCGATCGACGAGGTCGACGGCATCCCCCTCGCGGATCTGCCACCCCACACCGTCGTGCGCATCGACGCAGCCGCGCTGCCCGCGGACGCCGCCGCCGACGTCGCCGGGTTTCTGGCCGCGCAGCCGGACGTGATCCGGGTCGAACCGGCGGTGGCCGACTACTTCCTGCTCGTCGGCCCGGACCTCGAGCAGGCCGCGGCGATCGACGGGGTCGCGGACAGCTTCGAGGAGCAGTTCGCGCAGCTCACCGACCTGCCCACCCACACCCATCTGCAGTGGCATCTGCGCAACACCGGCCAGCTGATCAAGGAGTCCTCCGGGACCCCGAACGTCGACATCTCCTGGACCTACGCCCGGGAGCGCGCCACCGGCGACGGGGTCACCGTCGCGGTCATCGACTCCGCATTCGACTTCCAGCACCCGGATCTCGCCGGAGCACGCTGGGTCAACGAGGGCGAATCGTGCAGCAACGGGATCGATGACACGAACAGCGGCAAGATCGACGACTGCCAGGGTTGGAACTTCGTGCGGGACAGCAACGACGTCGGCACCTTCCCCGAGGGGGCCGGTGGACCCGACATGCACGGCACGCACGTGGCCGCGACGATCGCCGCCTCGTTGAGCTCCGGCGAGACGGCCGGCGTCGCCCCCGATGCGACGATCATGCCGCTGCAGATCACCGAGGGCTCGCCCTTCACGCTCTCGCGGGTCGCAGCGGCCATGACCTACGCCGTCGACCAGGGCGCCGACGTCATCAACCTGTCGCTGGCCACCGATCCGGGTAGCGGCGAGTCCGAGGTGATCCGCACGGCGCTCGAGCACGCCGAGGCGAACGACGTGTTCGTCGTGGCCGCCGCCGGCAACTCGGGCGACAACATCGACGAAGCGGGGAAGCGGGTCCTGCCGGCCTCCTACGCCAAGGACTTCGGGAACCTGGTCGCGGTCGCCGCGACCGACTTCAACGACGATCTGTCGGCGTTCTCGAACCGCGGTGAGGAGACCATCACGCTGGCCGCCCCCGGCGAGATGATCCTGTCGGCCACCCCGGGCGACAACTACCGGTACATGTCCGGCACCTCGATGGCGGCACCGGTCGTGTCGGCGACCGCGGCGCTGGTGATCGAACATCAGGGCACGCCGGCGGACGAGCTCGAAGCGGCGCTCGTGACCGCCGCCGTCGACGCCGACGTGACCGGGGTCGCCGATGGGAAGCGGTTGAACGCCGCGGCCGCGCTCGGCATCCCGATCATCGGCTACGGCGACATCGAGGTCGAGGCCTCCGGACTCGCCGACCTGGAGACGCTCGACGCCGATGGGCGTCACAGGGTCGAATCGGAGCTCACGGTGCGGGCCCCGGTCGGCGTCACCCCGCGGTTCACCCTGGGTCTGTGGCTCGACGACGGCGCGTATGCGCTGGTCGAGCATCAGGTGACCCTTGGCTCCGGGGCCACCACCACGACCGCCGACACCAGCCTGGTGGGCATCGTCGATGGCCCGGCACCGACCGTCGCGGACGACGGGAGCGGCAGTCCCGAACCACTCGTCTACGACCTGACCACCAACCTGCCCGAGGGTCGTTACGTCCTGCTCGTCGACGACGCGGCGCAGGCACCGATCGCCCCGACCGCGGTGTTCTTCACCGTTGGCGATCTGCCGAAGATCCCCGACCCGGACGCCGGCCCCGGGGAGACCGGTGAGAACGGTGATGAGCAGGGGAACGGTGACGAGACCAACGGCAATGGTGACGAGACCAGCGGCAATGGTGACGACAGCAACGGCAACGGGAACGGCGACGAGCCCAACGGGAACGGCGACGAGACCAACGGGAACGGCGACGACACCAACGGGAATGATGACGACAGCAACGGCAGCGGTGACGAGACCAACGGCAGCGGTGACGAGACCAACGGCAATGGTGACGAGACCAACGGCAATGGTGACGACAGCAACGGCAACGGTGACGAGACCAACGGCAATGGTGACGACAGCAACGGCAATGGTGACGACAGCAACGGCAACGGGAACGGCAACGGGAACGGCGACGACACCAACGGCAACGGCGACGACGATCCGGAGGAATCGGCGGTCACGTGGCGGGTCCGGCCGTCCTCCGGACCGACAACCGGAAAACAGCTGGTCACCATCGACGGCAGCTTCGACACCGAGGGGCCCGGAATTCCCACGGACGTCGGGTTCGGTGGCAAGCGGGTCACGGTGAGCAGCGCCAGCCCGTTCGCGGTGACCGTGGAAACGCCGGTCCGCTCGGATCCTGGGCTGGTGGACGTGTTCATCTACGCCGGTGAGGATCTGCTCAAGGCGCTCGATGACAGCTACACCTACGTCGACGAGTCCGGGGACGACGGCTCCAACGGCGGTGGCGACGGCGATGGGGGGAACGGCGACGGCGGCAACGGTAACGGCGGCGACGGCGGCAACGGCGACGGCGGTGGCGACGGCGGCGGCGGTGACGGCTCCGGCTCCGGCGGCACCAATCCCGATCCGCCCTCGGGTGGCGGCGTCGACGGCGGCGGCCTCCCCGGTGACAGTGGTGATGGCGGCGAACCGGACGGCCTCACGTGGCCACCGAGCGTGCTGTCCAACGGACTGACCGCGGCGAAGTTCACCAGTCAACATCCGCTCGGGGGGATCACGCTGCCCCATTGGAGCTCGAGTTGCACCACCGATCCCTGCTCGAGCCGGTCGCTGTAGCGCGCTGCGTCATCCACGCCGGTCGTCGTCGCGATCGGCGTGAGGCGAGTCGCTCGGTGGGGTTGCCGCAGCCGATTCGGCCACACCAGCGGTTCGACCGTGCAGCTGCGATGCCGTCGTCGATCAGGCCAGGAGGGCCGCGGCGGTGATCGCCACGACGAGCGCCAGCCCGACGCCGGCGGTCCGCCACCGGGTCCCGACGTCGTCGAGGGTGTCGAGCCGTCGGTCGATCTGCAGCGCCAGGCCCATCCGCTCCCGCGTCTCGTCTGCCCGTGATCGCAACCGCGCGGTCCACGCGTCGACCGCGCCGCCCACGTCGCGTGCCCACGACCAGCCCGACTCGGCGAGCGCCACGACATCCCCGGGTGGGATGCGATCGTTCCACCTCGAGGCCCGGTCGGGCAGGCCGCGGCGGGCGGCCACGCCGACGAGCGCGGCGATGGTGACACCGACCAGAACGGGCCACAGCGCGGCGATAACGTCCGAGGATCCGCCGAGCGACCACGGAGCCACCCACACGTGCCCGGCACCCTGCATGGCGGGGACGTTCATCGCCGCGTCGTTGCCGGGTGACAGTCGCCGGGGCAACGTCGAGGTGGCGACGACGACCCCGACGATCAGCGCCGTGAAGACGACGCCGTCGACGCCCGCGCGCTCGGGGCCGGTGTGATGGGATCCGTCCGGTCGGTGGGCGGCCCGCTCGCCTGCGACCACCGAGCCGCGGTACACCACCGCCAGGAAGCGGGCCATGACCAGCGTCGTCCCGATCGCGCCGATCGACAGCGCCGTGGTGACGAGCTCGGCCCAGGGGTCGGCCAGCAGACCACCCAGTTCCTTGACGCCCAGCTTCGCGATGTAGCCACTGGTCCAGGGCGCGCCGGCCAGCGCGAGGGCGGCCAGGGCACAGCCGGCCACCAGGAGCCCGGGCGCGACCCGGCCGCGGAGCCCCACCGCCAGGAACAGCGCCGCCTTGGCCAGGGCGTGGTGCAGGACGTAGACCGCGCCGACGCCGACCACGGCCCCCGGTCCGAGCCTCGCGAGGGCATCCGCGTCGACGAGCAGACCGAGCCCCACGATCACGGCGAGGAAGCCCATCTGGCTGACGCTGGAGTAGGCCAGGATCACCTTCGGTTCGGAGCGAAGGCTCCCGAGCAGCGCCCCGACGACGATGGTCGTCAGCCCGAGCGCGACGGCCACGGCACCGATCGAGCTGGAGCCGCCCGTGGTGACGCCGGCGGCCAGGCCGGTGGTCGCCATGTCCGTTCCCGCCATGTCGATGGCCGCGTCGGTGCCGGCGGTCCCGTCACCGATCGGCAGCAGCGCCAACCAGCCGATGACGCCCGCCTTGATCATCGCCCCGCTCAGCACGGCGCTCGCGGGGACGGGTGCGGCCGGGTGGGCGAGGGGCAGCCACGCATGCACCGGCAGCACACCGGCCTTCACCGCGAACCCACCGAACAGCAGGCCCACCGCGGTGACCGGCACGGTGCCGTCGAGCATGGCGGCCCGTACCGCCGTCAGTCCGGCGTCCCCGGCCGCGCCGACCGACTGGAGCAGCCCGGCCAGCACCAGCGCCTCGCCGACCACCCCCAGCGCGACGTAGGTGCGGGCTGCCCGGCGTGTGGCCGCCGTGCGTTCGTGGAGGATCAGCGGCACCGCCGCGAAGGTCATGACGGCGAAGCCCAGGTAGAGGGTCACCGCATCCCCGGCGAGCACCACGGCCAGGTTGCCGGTCAGTGCCAGCGACCATGCGGCGGCGCTGCCGCGCCGTGCCGCGAGCATCGTCGACGCACTCATCCCGCCGGCGAGCCAGACCAGGGCCACCGCCATGAGCAGCAACCGGCGGTGACCGGCCAGTGTCAGCTCGGTCCCGAGCAGCAGCCAGGGCAGCTCGACGGTCGTGGGCGCACCGGCCACCAGTGCCGTGACCACGGCCGGCAGCGTGGCGAGCGCCGCGAGCCGCCCCCGTTGGTGGGCCGGGGCCACCGGGCCGATCGCGGCGGTGACCAGCGGCCCGATCAGTGTGGTCAGCAGCAGCGCGGCGGTCACGGGCCGCCCTCCGACACGAGGATCTCGGCGATGTCGCCCGCCCAGTCCAGCGGGCTGAACGGGACGCCCGCGACCACACCGAGCACGAGCACGGTCGCGGCCGTGACGAGCGTGGGCAGCAGCAGCCACGGCTCGGCGTCGCGACCCGTCGGTCGATCGGTCCGCGCGGCCGACGTGGCGGTCGGGGCCGTGGCATCCCCGCAGGTGGTCGCAGCGGCAGCGGGGTCGTCCGTGGTCTCGTCGGCGGCAGTGTCGTCCGTCGTCGGGTCCCGGGCGAACCACGCCCGCGCCACCGGCGGCAGGAAGTAGGCCGCATTCAGCACGGTGGAGGCAACCAGGACCACCACCACCCACCAGGCACCGGCCTCCACCGCGCCGGTGCCGAGTGTGAACTTCGTCACGAACCCGACCGTCGGTGGCAGACCGACCATGCCGAACGCCCCGATCGTGAACGCCACCATGGTCGCCGGCGCGCGGCGACCGACGCCGTCCAGTTCGCTGATCCGCGTGATGTCGTGGTCGTGCTCCAGGATCCCGGCGGCGTAGAACAGCGTGACCTTCATGATGCCCTGGTGGACCAGGTGGGCGATCGCGGCCGTCACGCTGAGCAGGGACAGCACGCTCGCGCCCAGCACGATGTAGGACAGCTGGCTCACCGTGGAGTACGCGAGCCGACGCTTGATCCCGTCCTGGGCCAGCGCGCGCACCGATCCGTAGATGATCGCGGTGGCGGCGACGACCGCGAGTGGGGTGAGCAGGCCCAGTTCACCCGCCAGCGGCGCGCCGTAGAGGTCGTGGACCACCCGGACGATGCCGTACGCGCCGGCCTTGACGACCGCGACCGCATGCAGCAGCGCACTCACGGGCGCCGGGGCGGCCATCGCGCCGGGGAGCCAGCCGTGCAGCGGGACCAGCGCGGCCTTGACCCCGAGTCCGGCGATCAGCAGGACGAAGATGGCGATCAGGGCGCCGCGATCGTCCGCGACCAGCGGCTGCAGCGCATCCGGCCCGGCGAAGGCGGTGGTGCCGGCGATCGCCTGCAGCCACGCGGTACCCACCAGCAGCACCGCGCCACCCGTGATCGTGTAGATCAGGTAGGTGCGCCCGGCACGGCGGGCGGCACTCGTCCCGCGGTGCACGACCAGCGGGTAGGTCGCGATCGACAGCAGCTCGTAGAAGACGAGGAAGGTGACGAGGTTGCCGGCCAGGGCG
>CAYTLZ010000153.1:0-8613 GCA_964438785.1 uncultured Actinomycetota bacterium
CGTAGATGCACTTGACGGCCTCGTCGGTGCCCCACAGCTGCTTCTGGTTGATGATCGTGTCGATGGCGATCGCCGTCTTGCCCGTCTGCCGGTCGCCGATGATCAGCTCACGCTGCCCACGACCGATCGGGGTCATGACGTCGATGACCTTGATGCCGGTCTGCATCGGCTCACCGACCGGCTGGCGGTCGACCACGCCCGGGGCCTGGACCTCGAGCGCACGCTCCCCGTCGAGCTTGGAGGCGTCCAGCGGACCCTTGCCGTCGATCGGACGGCCCAGCGGGTCGATGACCCGACCGAGCATCGCGTCGCCGACGGGTACCGACAGCACCCGCTCGGTGCGGCGCACGACCTGCCCCTCCTCGATGCGTGAGGAGTCGGAGAACACCGCGGCACCGATCTCGTGCTCGTCGAGGTTCATCGCCATGCCGAACACGCCGTCGCCGAAGTCGAGCAGCTCGTTGGCCAGCGTTCCCGGCAGGCCGCTGATCGTGGCGATGCCGTCACCGGTGGACAGCACGCGGCCGACCTGCTCGGAGGTCAGCTCGGGCGAGTAGCCGTCGAGCATGCGTGAGATCGCGTCGGAGACGTCCTCCGACCGGATCGTCAGGTCAGCCATGGTGTCTTCCTCGTTCGTTGCCCCGGACGGGGGCGAAGGATGCGTGGGGTGTCGGATGCGCCGGGCTGGCGCGCGGTGGTTGGTGGGACTCAGGCACCGACGCGGGCGCGCAGATCGGTCAGACGGCGCAGCAGCGAGCCGTCGATGACCGTGTCGCCGATGCGGGCGCGCACACCGCCGACCAGGGACTCGTCGACGATGACCTGCAGATCGAGCTTCTTGCCGGTGGTGCGTTCGAGCGCGGCCTTCAGCGCCTCGCGGCGGGCGTCGTCGATCGGTGCGGCGACGAACACCTCCGCGAACTCCTGCTCGCGTGAGGCGGCCGCCTTGAGTGCCACCTCGTGGGCGATGCCCGGCAGATCACCGACCCGCTCGGCGGCGATCAGCATGGCCAGGGCCGCACGGGTCCCCGGGTGGGCCGCCGCGAGCACCTGCGACTCGACGAAGGTCAGCCGCTGCGCAACCGGCAGATGCCGGTCGGTGAGCTTCTCGCGGAGCTCCTCGGTGCCATCGATCGCACGGGCGAGCGTGAGCAGCTCGTCCTCGATGGCATCCAGCCCGCCCTCGGCGGTCGCGATGGCCACGACGGCCTCGGCGTAGCGCTGGGTGCGCTCGTTCGACATCGTGGTCCTCAGTTCTGGCTGGAGAGCCGCTGGATGTACTCGTCGACCAGCCCCTCGTGGGTGGCCTGGTCGAGTTCACGCTCGACGATGCGCGCGGCGAGCTCGACCGAGATGGTGCCGACCTGACTGCGCAGGTCCTGCACGACACGCTCGCGTTCCCCGGCGATGTCCGCCTGGGCGCGCTCGACGATCTGCGCCGCCTCGTCCTCGGCCCGCTGCAGGACCTCGGCCTTGAGCTGCTCGGCCGTGGCGCGTGCCTCCTCGATGATGCGGTTGGCCTCACCGGTGGCGTCGGCGATCTCCGCCTCGTAGGCGCGCTTGGATGCTTCGGCCTCCTGCAGCCGGGCGTCCGCCTCCTCCATCTTCCCCTGGATGGCCGTGCCGCGCTCCTCGAGCGTGGCGTTCAGCTTCGGGAAGACGAACTTGAGCATGAACACCATGAGCAGCCCGAAGGCCACGAAACCCATGACGAACTCGGAGATGTCCGGGAAGAGGTCGATACCTCCCACACCGCCATTCTCTTCGACCGCCAGGATCAACGTGTTGGTGAGCAACATGATGGTTCCCCTCGAGGGTTAACGACGTGCGCTGATCGGGGGTCCGGTCAGAGCGCGAACGCGAGCACGAAGCCCAGCAGGGCGAGCGCCTCGACGACGGCGATACCGATGAACATCGTGGTGCGGACCATGCCCGCTGCTTCCGGCTGACGCGCCATCGATTCGAGCGCCTTGCCGATCAACATGCCGAGGCCGATCGCCGGGCCGAGCGTGGCCAGGCCGTACCCGATGACGTTGAGGGAGCCTTCCATGGTGTTACCTCCTGAGGCGACACGGTGCGCGTCGCGTGGTGATCAGATTCTGGTGCGGACAGGTCGTGTGCAGGTCGACATCGAGTTGCTCCGATGCCGGCGGGTCAGTGCGCCTCCATCGACGAGTCGATGTAGACGGCGGTCAGCATGGTGAAGATGTAGGCCTGCAGACCGATGATGAACAACTCGAAGCCGAAGACCAGCGGGCCGGCGATGACCGTGAACACGCCGATCGGCCAACCGGCCGGCGACGGGAGGAAGATCCAGGGCGTGACCAGGGTGATGACGACCAGGATGTGACCGGCCGCCATGTTGGCGAACAGTCGGATCGCCAGGGTCAGCGGCCGCAGCACGAGCGTCGAGATGATCTCGATCGGGGTCAGGATCACGTACAGCGGCCACGGGACGCCGGAAGGGAACGCGACGCCCTTGAAGTAGCCGATGAACCCCTGCTGCTGGATGCCGACGCCGACGTAGATCAGCCAGGCGATCAGCGCCAGGAACAGCGGCCAGGCAGCCCGACCGGTCGGCGGCAGCATCAGCATGGGTGTGATCTTGGCGATGTTCAGCGCGAAGATGGCCACGAAGAACGTCGTGAGGATCGGCACGAACTTCAGACCCTTGGGTCCGATGATGTCGAGCGCGACCTGCCGGTTGAAGTCGACGACCATCTCGAGCCCGGCCTGCAGCTTGCCGGGGACGATCCTGGCGTTGTTGGTGCCGAGGTAGAACAGCACCATGACGATGGCGGTCATCAGCCACGCGATCAGGATCGTGCGGTTGATCCCGATCTCGTCACCGAAGATGGTGAACCCGAACGAGAAGATCTGGGGGAAGTCGAACAGGGCGTTGATGTCATCGAGGACACCATCGAACTCCCCACCCCACTCGGCTGCAGCGAGAACATTCATCACAGCTGGTCGCTCCGTGCATCGTTGGCGATCGCGGTCGGCCGGGCGGCCGCCGCGTCGACGTGGAACAGACGCGGCATGCGCGCCATGAGACGTAGTTCGTAGGCCAGGGTCACGGCCACGGCGATCGCGGTCGCCGCGGCGAGGCTCCGCCCGTGGACCCAGGACAGACGCGTGAGCAGCGCGAGCGCCGCGACGTACAACGGTAGGCGGACCATCGCCCCGAGCACCAGGACACCGATGCCGGCGTCGTGTTCGTTGCGGCCGGCCACCCAGGCGACCAGCGCCGCGGAGGCACCGAACAGCACCCCGACGAAGGCCAGACCGATCAGCGCACTGACGACCCCGTTCCAGCCGATCAGCCAGTAGGCGACGCCGGCGACCGGAATCGCGAGCAGGGCCAGGATCGTCAACGCTCCCGTCGCGAGCTTGCGCTCGTCGGGGACGTCGTCGGTCGGGTCGGACACGGCGCTCGTGGCGTCGACCCGGGGCTCAGCGCTCATCGGCACCATCCGATGGTCCGGCGTCACCGCGTTCACGCGGCGCGAAGCGCGTTGCCGCACCGTCGAAGCCCTCCATCCGACCGCTGCGCAGCCAGATGAGGTAGAGCCCGGCGGCATTGCCGATGAGCGCACCGATCGAGAGCATCCACGGCCCGGTCCCGAGCCAGCGGTCCAGCAGCCAGCCGATGCCCGCCCAGGTCAGCAGCGCCGCGATGAGCTCGGCCGCCATGATCGACGAGTGATCGAGTCCCCGGGCGGCGCTGCGGATGTGCGGATTGACCGCGCCACCACGGTCGTCGACGGTCGCCGGACGGGCCTCGCCAGCCGCCACACGAGACACCGGTGCCACCGCGGGGCAGGGCTGCTCGGAGAGGGGCGGCATCGTGTGGATTCCGTGTCGTAGGTCGACGGCGAGGTGGGCGCACGCACCGACGGTCGTGGTGGTGCCAGGGCCTCGGACCGCGCGGGGGCGGAGCACAGGCTCGCGCGGTGGCCGCCAGTGGGCCAGCGCGGGCCGGACGCTACCAAGCCCGCTCGGCTCGCGCCAAAGGAGTGCCTCGTCGGGCCACCGCGGCGATGGTCACCGCACGTCGGGGGGGAGACACGACCGCCGCGCGAATCGCCACACCTGGCTCCGATCACGGCCCGTCCGCGGCCCGCCGGGGCAGATCGACGATCTCGGCCCCGGTGCCCGGCGGGCCGCCCGCCGGCGACACGCCATCCGCGGACGGGCCGAGCGTCGCCGGCTGGGACACGTCACCCGCCGACCCGTCGACCACGACCCGGCGGGCACGCACCCCGAGCGCCGTGATGGCCACCCCGATGGCGATCGCGACGATCAGCCACGGAATCAGCCGGTCGATGGCGAGGAAGGCGGGGCCAACCGACCCGAACGCCAGCACCGCCGACCAGTAGTAGAGCACCAGCACCGCGCGACGGTGCGAGTGGCCGAAGGCGAGCAGCAGGTGGTGGAGGTGGCCGCGGTCACCCGCGGTGATGGGCCGCCCGGCCAGCACCCGTCGCACCACCGCATAGCTCGAATCGAGGAACGGGATCACCAGCACCAGCACGGGGATCAACAGGGGCATCGCGCCGTAGAAGTCGGTGCTGGTCGGTGCGGTGGAACGGGCGATGTAGGCGACACCTGCGGATCCGAGCAGCAGGCCGAGCAGCATCGAGCCCGTGTCCCCCATGATGATCTTGGCGGGGAACCAGTTGAAGACCAGGAAGCCGGCCGCCATGCCGACCACCAGCGCCGCGACCAGGGTGGCCGAGTTGGGCACGTTCTCCACGAGCCCGCTCGGCTGGCTGCGGACGGCGAACAGGAAGAACGCACTGGCCCCGATCAGCGCGATCCCCGAGGCCAGCCCGTCGAGCCCGTCGATGAGGTTCAGCGCGTTGACGATGGCGACCAGCGCCAGGATCGTCAACGGCAGGCCGAGGTCGGGTGACAGCACGATCAGGTCGATGCCGGGCACCCAGAAGTAGACGAGCTGGATCCCGAGCGCGACGACCCCCAGGGCCGCGACGATCTGCCCGGCGAGCTTCACGGTCGGCGGCAGTTCGAACAGGTCGTCGATCACCCCGATGACGACGATCGCGCTGGCCCCGATGAGCAGGGCCAGGGGTTCGGAGGTCGAGGTGAACAGCGGCGCGAACTCGGGCAGCATCCAGGCGAGCCCGAGCGCGGCGAGGAACCCGGCGAACATCGCCAGCCCGCCCAGGGCCGGCACCGGTGCCCGATGCAGGTCGGGTGCGTCGTGGGGCTCCACCGTGGCCCCGAACCGTCGCGCGACGCGTGCCGCGAGCGGCACCATGACGGCGGTGACCACCGCGGCGAGCGCCGCGACGGCGAGGTGGGCGAGCACCTCAGGCGCCCGTGGACGTTCCGGCGGTGGCGTCACGCGGGTAGGCGGGGAAGCGTTCGACCAGCGCGTTCACCTCGGCGCGGACCGCGGCCCGATCATCGTCGGACCCGGTCAGCGCCCGGTCGATCAGCCCGGCGACCGCGTCGAGTTCGTCGGGTCCCATCCCCTGGGTCGCGACGCACGAGGTGCCGGCGCGGATGCCGGAGGCGATCGCCGGCGGGTTGGTGTCGAACGGGATGGCGTTCTTGTTGAGCACGATCCCCGCCGCATCGCAGCGGGCCTCGGCCTCGGCACCCGTCAGCCCGCGCCCGGTGACGTCCGCGAGGAACAGGTGGGTGTCGGTCCCACCGGAGATGATCCGGTAGCCCCGGTCGGCGAGTCCGGCGGCCAGTGCGCGGGAGTCGTCGAGGATGCGCTGCGCGTACTCCTTGAACGAGGGGTCCATCGCCTCCTTGAGCGCCACGGCCTTGGCCGCGATCACGTGCTCCAGCGGCCCACCCTGCAACCCGGGGAAGATGGCCTTGTCGATGGCCTTGGCCCACTTCTCGTTGGTCAGGATGATGGCGCTGCGTGGGCCGCGCAGGGTCTTGTGCGTCGTGAAGGTGACGATGTCGCAGTAGGGCACGGGGCTCGGGTGCACCCCGCCGGCGACCAACCCGATGAAGTGGGCGGCGTCGCACATCAGCACCGCGTCGACCTCGTCGGCGATCGCGCGGAAGGCCTCGAAGTCGAGCTGCTTGGCGTAGGCGGACCAGCCGGCGATGATGAGCTTGGGCCGGTGTTCGAGCGCGAGTGCCCGGACCTGGTCCATGTCGATGGTCTCGGTGGCCTCGTCGAGCCCGTAGTTGACGACGTCGAACCACTTGCCGGAGAAGTTGACCTTCAGCCCGTGGGTCAGATGCCCGCCGTGGGGCAGCGACATCGCCAGGACCTTCTCGCCGGGCATGACGGTCGCGAAGTAGGCGGCGATGTTGGCACTGGCCCCGGAGTGGGGCTGCACGTTGGCGTGATCCGCCCCGAAGACCTGCTTGGCGCGGTCGATCGCGAGGGTCTCGATCGGGTCGACGTAGGGCTCGCAACCGCCGTAGTAGCGCTTGCCGGGGTAGCCCTCCGCGTACTTGTTGTTGAGTACCGAGGCCTGCGCCGCGAGCACGGCCGGTGAGGCGAAGTTCTCGCTGGCGATCAGCTGCAGCCCGGTGCGCTGCCGCTCGAGTTCACCGAGCACACCGTCGGCGACCTCCGGGTCGACGGCACGGAGTTCGTCGAAATCGGGACCCCAGAACGTCACGGCAGACTCCTTGCACGGTGTGGTCGATGCCGCACCAGACTACCCCTCGGCGTCAAGCGGTCCGTCGGCCGTTGCACCGGGGTCGGGCTCGTCGGCATCGGGCGGTCGGGTGCCGTCGTACCCCTCGACGGCGTCCATCGCGTCGAGCGGATCGAGTCGGCCTGTCGCGACCTCGAGCACCGGCTCCGCAGGCAGCAGGCCGACCCGCAGCACGGCCGGCTCGGCACGGGTGAGATCGACCACCGTGGACACGGCCCGGTCGGAACGCGGGCCCGCGTCGAGGTAACACGCGACCTCGTCGCCGAGCACCTGTCGCGCCTCGTCGACGGTGACCGGCGGCGGGTCCCCCGCCCGGCCGGCCGCGGAGAACGCGATCGGGCCGACGGCCTTCGCCAGTTCGATGGCGACGTCGTCCAGCGGCATGCGCACGGCGACGGTCCCATCGGTGCGGCCGATGTCCCACCGCATCGCGCCGGCATCGGGCAGGATCAGCGTCAGCGGCCCCGGCCAGAATGCGGCCATCAGGCGTTCGGCCGCCAGTGGCACCTCCGTGACCAGGCCGGCGAGTTGCTTGGGTGAACGCAGCAGCACCGTCAGCGGCGAGGTGGCGGCGGTGCCCCGCAGCCGGCGCAGCCGCGCGGTGGCGTCGAGGTTGAACGCGTCCGCGAGCACGGCGTAGACCGTGTCGGTCGGGGCGACCACCAGCCCACCACCCTGCAGCACCTCCACGGCCGCGGCGACCGCCGCAGCGTGTGCGGCCGGATCGTGACCGACCGGAGCGTGACCGGCCGCATCATCGGTCGGACCGGTGAGATCGTGGACCTCGCTCACGCCGGCTCCGGACGGCGGGCCACCAGGGCGCGGTCGGCACCCGTCAGATCCGGTCGGACGTCCACGTCGATCAACCCCGCCGCCCGGGCCGCCCGGCGGGCGTCGTCGCCGCGACGTTCGTCGATCTCCACGATCACGGTGCCCCCGGGCCGCAGCCAGTGTCCGGCCGCGACGAGCAGGGCGTCGACCACCTCGTGGCCGTCCTCGCCCCCCACCAGGGCGCGATCGGGGTCGTGGTCCGCCACCTCCGGCTCCCAGCCGACACGGTCGGCGTCCGGGAGATAGGGCGGGTTGGCAACCAGGACGGCCACGCTGCCCCGCCACGTCGGGTCCACGCCGGCCAGCAGCTCCCCGGACACGATCCGTACCGACGAGTCGGGTGCGAGCCGGGCGCCGGCGCGCCCCTCGTGCACCCGGGCCAGGTTCGTCGTGGCCAGCTCGACCGCCGCGGGATCGACGTCACCGGCGACGATCTGCACCCCGGCGACCTCGACCCCGATCGACAGCGCGATCGCTCCGGTCCCGGTGCACGGTTCGACGATCCGGATCGGTGCCCGCGGCGGCGCATCGCCCGCCGCGTCGAGCGCATCGGACGGTGTGGCCGCGCGCACCGCGTCGGCGGCGGCCGCGATCGCCAGCCCGGCGACGACCTCGGTCTCCGGACGGGGGATGAACACCCCCGGTGCGCACGCGAGTTCCAGCCGCCGGAACCAGGTCCGGCCGATGATCTGCTGCACCGGCTCGCGCCGGCAGCGTCGTGCGACCAGCCCGTCGAGCAGCGCCGCACCGCAGCCGACCGGATCACCGGCCACCTCGACGACGTGGTCGACCAGCCACCGCGCGTCGACGTCGGGCGAGGGCACGCCGGCCATGGCGAGGCGACGTGCCACCGCCGCGACCACGGGTGCGTGTCCGACGGCGGCGTTCACCCGTCGTCCGACTCGTCGAGGGTGGCGAGCTTGGCCTCCCGCTCGGCCTGACGCAACGCGTCGATGAACACGTCGAGCTCCCCGGCGAAGACCGCATCGACGTCGTGGACGCTGACGTTGATGCGGTGGTCGGTGATCCGCGACTGCGGCACGTTGTAGGTGCGGATCTTCTCCGAGCGGTCACCGGTCCCGATCTGGCCCTTGCGCGCGTCGGCGCGCTCGGACGCCGCCTG
>CAYTLZ010000154.1:0-2294 GCA_964438785.1 uncultured Actinomycetota bacterium
TCATGGTGGGGTCAGTTCGGCGCCCATGCCCGAGGTGTCCGCGACGCACTCGGCGCGGCCGCGATCCGGATCGAACACATCGGATCGACCTCGATTCCAGGGCTGGCTGCCAAGCCGGTCATCGACATCCTGTCCACGTGCCCCCCATGGTCACCGGAGGTCGCGCGTTCCCTGCGACTGCGCGAGCATCTGCGGGAACGCCCGGGAGCCCGCGCCAGGTACGACGCACACAAGCGCGATTGGCCACCTGCGCGTGGCCGACCATGGACCACGACGCGCGGGCCGAAGAGGAGGTCATCGAGGCCCTCCTCGAGCAGGCGCGCACCTGCGAGCAGCCATCGGACCATGCGGGACGTCCGGGATGCGCGATTCCATGAAGGGGGAGCGACCGATCCATGCCATCGTCGCGCCCGTGACGTCCGGCTGGCACCTACCCGGTGTCGAACGGTGCACCCGGTGGTCGATCCGGATGTGGATCGCGGCGAAGGCAGGGCCGGATCGGCGGGTCGGATGACGCTGCCCATCGACCGCGCCGTACCTCGACATGGCCGCTCGCGTCCATCGTCAGCGTCCAGCGTTTCTCGGTGACGGCGGTGTGGTGCCGTCGACACAGCAGACAGAGGTTGCTGACGATCGTGTGCCCTCCGGCCTCGCGCCCGACGACGTGGTGGACATCGCTCCACCTGGCCGGCGCGCGACAGCCGGGGAACCGGCAACCCTGATCACGGGCCTGGACGGCGTCCCGGACCGCGCGGGGGATCGACGAGGTGGGTGCGGTGATGCCCAGCACCTCACCGCCGTCGGTCAGGACGAGCTGGAGTCGGGCGTCGGAGGCGAGCCTGCGGACGGCGTCCGGCGTCAGGCGCACCGACTTGCCGAGCGCCGCCCAGAGTGCACGGCCGGCGATGGCGTCATCGTCGTCGCCGAGCAGGGTCCGGAGGTCGCAGACGACCTGGAGTCGGGGACGAGCGCGACGCGGGGTGCCATCGGCGCTGCCGCTGCCGGCCAGGAACGACTCGGCGAGGCGCAACAGGCCATCGGCGCGCTGGCGGGCTCGGCTGCGCCGCCGTTGCCCGCCCGCCGCATCGAGGAAGGGGTCCAGGACATCCCCACCACCGTCGACGTGGCCACCGCCGTCCGCACCGGTCGCGTCCTCCTGCGTGCCGGCCGTCACCCCGTCGGGGTCACCGTCCACGGCGTCGCGGCTCAGGTCACGCTCGCCGCTCGGTGGCGGGCAGGCCGCCTCGATGGCTTCGAGCAGGGTGGCCGCGGCCTCCGGGTCGTACTCGCCGTAGATGCTGAGCGCCCCGTCGAGTTGTGGCTGCACCGCGAGGAAGCGTCGTTCGATGCGGCGCACGGCACGCTCACGCTCCTGCACCGGGCGGATCGCGGCGACGCGGTCGCGGACCTCGTCCACGAGGCGATCGGGGTCGACCTCGGCGAGACGTTCGGCCGGCGGGAGGAGCCCGTCCAGCTGCTGCCGCTCCAGTCCGGTCAGAGGCCCGGCCTCCGACACGATGGCGCGGACCTGCGCCCAGCCGAGCGCGCCGGTCCGGAAGGCCATGGTGGTGGCCGGAAGGTCCCGCAGCACCTCCGCGGTCCGCAGCAACGTGCGGCGGTCACCGCCGGTGAGTCGGGTGCGAAACCCGAGGGCATGGTCGAGGGGGAGTGCCGCCGACCGTTCGGCCAGCTGCTGGTCCTGGGCGCTCCGGGTGAGTGCCACCGCTGCCGCCTGGGCCCGATCGATCGCCTGCAGGGTGCCGACGAGGGCATGCAGGTCCCCGGGTTGTGGTGCACCCGCGGTCGCCGCCAGGACCTCGTCCGCGGCCTCCTGGAGCCGGGCGACCGCCGCGGCCAGGGGCGGCGTCGCGGCCGGAGGTCCGGCGTCGTAGCTCCCGACCACGTCCGATGCCAGCCCGGAACGGCCTGCTGGCACGACCGTCGGCGACCCAGCGGTGCAGGAGTCGACGGGTCGTGGGCGGGCGCTCAGCGTTGAGATCATGGGACGAACATACGTTCGGTTACGGCGGACCGCAACGAAAACGGGTGAGATGCTGTGGGAAACACGCGGAGCGCACCGCGCGTGGCCAGCACCGCACGGGGGCAAGGGCGGCACCCGATATCGCGCAGTTGTCGCGCAGTGCTCGAGGCGCTCGAGGCGCTCGAGGCGCTCGAGATGCTCGCGTCAGGCGGGCTCGAACGCGCCCGTGAAACGCGGGCCGTCAGCCGCACCGGCATGGTGGATGCGATCGACGCCCGCCCGGTGCGGTGTCAACGGCCACCATGTCGCGGCC
>CAYTLZ010000154.1:2394-8602 GCA_964438785.1 uncultured Actinomycetota bacterium
TGTCACGGCCGCCATGTCACGGGTGCGGTGTCACGTGCGCGCGCCGTACTCGGCGCGGTAGGTGGCGATGCGCTCGAGATCGGCGTCGGTCAGGACCCGCCGTCCGTCGATCTCGCGGTCCCGCAGGTGGGCGACGATGTCGTCGATGGTCACGAGGGCGGTCGTGGTGAACGCGAACGTCTCGGCGAGCTGGTCGAGCGCCGAGCGGTCGTCGTCGCCGGCACGCTCGCGGCGGTCGGCCCCGACGATCAGCCCGATGACGTCCACCTCGGCGTGGCGTCGCAGCAGCGGAATCGACTCGCGCACGGAGGTTCCCGCCGTGGTCACGTCCTCGACGACGACCACGCGGTCGCCGTCGGCCACTTGGTGCCCGACGAGCAGCCCACCCTCGCCGTGGTCCTTGGCCTCCTTGCGGTCGAAGCAGACCCCCACCTCGAGGTCGTGGTGTTCGGCCAGGGCGACGGCGGCGCTGACCGCCAGGGGGATGCCCTTGTAGGCCGGGCCGAACAGCACGTCGATGTCGCGGCCGAAGGTGGTGACCAGCCGATCGGCGTACGCGCGACCGAGGATGGCGAGGTGGCTGCCGGTCCGGAACGCCCCGAAGTTGATGAAGTAGGGCATGCGGCGACCCGACTTGCCGACGAAGTCACCGAAGCGCAGTACCTCGGCGCGGACCATCAGCTCGATGAGCGTGGCCGTGTCGGCCGCGGGGTCCGGGGCTGCGGTCATCGGTCGGCCACCTCGTCGTCGAACCCGTCGTCGAGCGGCAGTGCCACCTGCCGCTCACGGGCGTCGAGCACGTCGGTCACGAAGGTGACCACGTCCGACCAGGCGGTGGCCCGGGGGCCGGGCAGATGCCGGTTGTAGGGCTGGTCGAAGACCATGGCGGTCTTGCCCGCCTCACGCAGCGAGACGATGTTGCCCGGCGAGTCGTCCACGTAGAGGTCGGCCCCGACGTTGGGCTTGTCGCCGATGAAGCACAGGTCCCGGTAGGGGATGCGGTTGTCGTCGAGCCAGGCGGCGGTGTCGGCGGCGGAGGTCTCGTGCGCCCAGTTGAAGATCAGCCGGTGGGTGATGATCCGGATCCAGATGCCGCGGTCCGACAGTTCCCACAGCGCCTCGGAGACGCCGGGCAACGGTTCCATGTGGCGGAACATCCGGTCCTCGAGCACCGCGCGTCGATGGGCCTCCTCGAACTCCTCGAAGGTGAGGCCCCACTCGGAGTAGGCGTCCATCCGGGTCTGGGGGGGCAGGGTGCCGGCATCGAGGGAGCGCTGGCGGGCCACCGACGCCCGGAAGGCACCTTCGTAGTCGGCACAGACACCATCGAGATCGACCCCGAGCACGAGGGGGGTGGACGGGAGCACGGCGACGAACCTTTCGAGGGCACTTCAGGCACCTGCCAGGACACACCGGGCACTCGTCGGCGCGTGTGTCGCAGGTCGTCGGTGCGGGGGCGGTCGGACATCCGCGGGGGCGGTCGGACATCCGACGATCGCCCGGGACGGTAGCGCCGTGGCCGACCGGGTCGCATGGAGGCGGTCCACCCCGGGCCGGTCCACGCCTGACCGACACGATCCTGCTACTAGGGTGGCCGCCGAGCCGTACCCGCCCGAGCCGACGATCCGATCCGCGACCGATGCAGGAGCGCACCCGATGGCCTTGCCCGAGCTCGGTCCCGAGGAGCGTCGGGCCGCGTTGGTGAAGGCCGCGGAGGCGCGCCGGATCCGCTCCGAGCTCAAGCAGATGCTGAAGTCGGGCGAGGTGAGTCTGCGCCAGGTGCTCGAGCGGGCCGACGACGCCGAGGCGCTGGCCAAGATGAAGGTCAGCGACGTGCTCGAGGCCATGCCCGCCTACGGGCCGGTCAAGGCGCGTCGGTTGATGGAGCGGCTGCGTATCGCGTCGAGCCGTCGGCTGCGGGGGCTCGGGCCGCGCCAGCGCGAGGCGCTGCTCGACGCCTTCGAGCGTGACCTGTGACCGCCGCTCGGTCCGGGAAGCCGCGGTGGCGACGGTCGCCGGGGGCGCCCGGTGCGTGACCGTCGCGGCCTGTTGGCCGTGATCGCCGGGCCGTCCGGCGTCGGCAAGGGCACCGTGCACGCGTTGGTGCGCGCGGCGTTGCCCGACAGCGTGCTGTCCGTGTCGGCGACGACCCGGGCCCCGCGACCGGGTGAGATCGACGGCGTGCACTACCGGTTCGTTGACCGCGACGAGTTCCTGGCGTTGATCGACGCGGGCGAGCTGCTCGAGTGGGCCGAGTACGCCGGCAACCTGTACGGCACCCCGGTCGCCCCGACCCGGGCCGCGGTCGAGGCCGGCCGGGTGATCGTGCTCGACATCGAGCTGCAGGGTGCCCTGCAGATCAAGGAGCACGACCCGGACGCGCTGCTGGTCTTCCTGGTCCCACCCAGCTTCGAGGAGCTCGAACGGCGGCTGCGGGGTCGGGGCACCGAGGACGACGCGGCCGTCGAACGTCGCCTGGCGCGGGCCCGCGAGGAACTCGCCGAGGGCCACCGGTTCGACGTCGAGGTGGTCAACGACGACCTGCGTCGCTGTGTGGCCGAGGTGCTCGACCACATCGAGGCAGCCCGTTCCTGAGCGGGTCGGCGGGGGGCCGGTCGGCAATCAGTGGGTCGCCGGTCAGTTGGTCGCCGGGGGGAACGACACGTGGACGGCGTGCTCGGCGGCGGCGTCCTGGATCTCGAACAGGTTGCGGGGATCGAACGAGAACGCGCTGGCGATGACGTTGGACGGCACGGCCCGGCGGCGACGTTCGTAGGCCGCCACCTCGAGGTTGTAGAGCCGGCGTGCGGCGGAGATGCGGTCCTCGGTCTCGACCAGCTGGCGCTGCAGGTCCAGGAACAGGGTGTCGGCCTTGAGCTCCGGGTAGTTCTCCGTGATGGCGAGCAGTGAGCTCAACCCGGACGTCAGGGCGTCCTCGGCGCGCGCCTGTTCGTCCAGTGGCACGTCCGCGGGCGTGCTCGCGACCGCGCGGGCCCGGGCCTCGGTCACCATGGCCAGGACCTCGCGCTCGTGGCCGGCGTAGCCCTCCACGGAGCGCACGAGGTTCGGCACCAGGTCGTGGCGGCGCTGCAGTTCGGTGTCGATGGTCGCCCAGGTCGCATCGATCGCGGCCACCTGGGTGATGAAGCGGTTGTAGGACCAGATGACCAGCAGGGCCGGGACACCCAGCACGACCAGGGTGATGATCAACGCTTCCACGGGTCGTCACCTCCGGGGTCCGGCGCCGGCAGACCGGGGTCCGGGGCCCGCAGGCCGGGCTGGGTCTGCGCCTGGCGGTCGGCGGCCACGGCGCGCAGGAACTGGGCCGGCAGGTGGCGGGCGAGCCGCTCGACGTCCTGGCGCATGGCCGGCAGCGAGCCGATCGGGTTGATCAGGGTCGGGTCGCGATGGCTCGGTTCGCCGCCCAGGACCAGCAGGTCGTCGTCGAGGTGGATGGAGCGGCCCTGGTAGTGGGCGAGCAGCCCCTGCTGGAGCGCGGGGTCGAGCAGCTGCACGGTCAGGGCCGGGTCGCGCCCCTCGACGCGGAAGCGCCGGTTGAACTCGGAGGACTCGACCTGCTGGCCGCCGCGGGTCAGGCCGATCCGGCCGAGCACCGACTCGCTGCCGATGCGGATGGCCCCGGGCACGATCACCGGCAGGCGGCACAGCGCCACGAGTTCGGTCCGGGTCCGGTACGAGGTGGACGTGTGGCCCTGGTTGTTGCGGTTCTGCTGGCGCTCCTCGTAGGTCCACTGGAACAGGCTCGCGTCGCAGGTGACGTCCTGGCCGGCGAGTCGGAGGGTGAGCGGCCCCTCGATGCCGTGCCGGACGCCGTACCGGCGGTCGCCACGGGGGGTCGCCGCGGTGCGACCGGCGAGCATGTCGGGGGACAGGCCGCACGGCCAGCCGGCGAGCCGCCAACCGGGATAGCGCTCCGTCAGCGCCGCCAGCGCCGCGCGCAGCCGCTCCTTGCGTTGGTGGCCGAGGTAGAGCGTCGCCCCGACCAGGGCGAGCCCCACGACGACGAACAGCAGCACGGTGGTCACGGACGGATCCTGGTTCAGCGGGCGGCGGTCGTTGGGGGTCCTCGAGTTCCCATCGGCCGGACCGGCGTCGGACCGTAGCTGCAGCGGCCACCGACGTCAGCTGAACGGGCACCGGCGTCGAGGGGCTATCCTGCGGGTTCGCTCCCGCCGAACCGAAGGCAGTCCCATCGCGCACATCGACGACCTCATGGACAAGGTGGACTCCAAGTTCCACCTGGTGCACCTCGCCGCGAAGCGGGCCCGCGAGATCAACGGGTACTACGCGCAGCTCGGTGAGGGACTCGGTGCCTACGTGCCGCCGCTGCTGAGCACGGACTCGAACAAGCCCCTGTCGATCGCGCTGGAGGAGATCTCCGAGCGCAAGATCGAGGGCTTCTTCCCGGCCGAGGACGAGATCGCCGCCGGTGACGAGGGGCTGACGCTGGTCGAGGACGACGGCGACCAGCCCGCCTGACCGACGCCGACATGACCGCGCCGCTCGCCGACACCCGGGTCCTGCTGGGGGTGACCGGTGGGATCGCGGCCTACAAGGCCGCACTGGTGGCACGGCGGCTGGTGGGTGCCGGGGCGACGGTCGACCCCGTCATGACCACCGGCGCGCAGCGGTTCCTCGGGGCGGCGACCCTGGAGGGCATCACCGGCCGGCGGGTGCGTGAGGACGTCTGGGCCGAGATCCCCGACGAGACCCATGTGGCGCTCGGTCGCAGCGCCGAGGTGGCGTTGATCTACCCGGCGACCGCCCACACGGTGGCCAAACTGGCCCACGGGCTCGCCGACGACCTGCTGACCACCACGCTGCTCGCCGCGACGTGTCCGCTGATCGTGTGTCCGGCGATGCACACCGAGATGTGGCAGCACCCGGCGACGCAGGCCAACGTGGCCCTGTTGCGCGAGCGCGGCGTGGTGGTGCTCGGGCCGGCGGACGGCGCGCTGATGGGCGGCGACACGGGCCCCGGTCGGGTCGTCGAACCCGACGAGGCGCTCGAGGCCGTCCTGACGGCGCACGGGGAAGGTGCCGGGGCGGCACCTGCGGCTCGTGCCGGTGCGCAGGACCTCGCCGGGATGCGGGTCGTGGTCACCGCGGGCGGCACCCGGGAGATGATCGATCCGGTGCGGTTCCTCGGCAACCGCTCCAGCGGCCGCATGGGCTTCGCGCTCGCTGCCGGGGCGGCGGCGCGTGGTGCCCGCGTCCAGCTCGTCGCGGCCCCGTCCGACCTGCCGACCCCGCCGGGCGTGGAGCGCGTCGACGTCACCAGTGCCCAGCAGATGCACGCCGCCGTGTTCGCCGTCGCCGGTGAGGCCGACGTGATCGTCAAGGCCGCGGCGGTGGCCGACTTCCGGCCCGCGACCGCCGCGGCGAGCAAGCTCAAGAAGGCCGGGGGACCACCGACGATCGAACTCGTGGCCAACCCGGACATCCTCGCCGAGCTCGGAGCGCGACGCGACGGTGCGGGTCGTCCGCTGCTGGTCGGGTTCGCGGCCGAGACCGACGACGTCGAGGCCAATGGCCGCGCGAAGCTCGAGGCCAAGGGCGCGGACCTGCTGGTGGTCAACGACGTCAGCACGCCGGACGCCGGCTTCGAGGTCGAGACCAACCGGGTGGTGATCCTGGCCGCCGACGGGACGCGTACCGACGTGGCGTTGGCGAGCAAGCAGATCGTGGCGCAGCACATCCTCGACGCGGTCGTCGCCCGGTTGACCGCCCCGTTGACCCCGGCGGGCACCGACCCGGTCCCACGCCAGCGCTAGGCTCCGCGACGTCCGGCACCGACGTCCGTACCGAACGTCGATCCACCGTCCCTCGGAGCCCACGTGCGTAGCCTGTTCACCTCGGAATCCGTCACCGAGGGCCATCCCGACAAGGTGGCCGATCAGATCTCGGATGCCATCCTCGACGCGATCCTCGCCGAGGATCCCCACGGGCGTGTGGCCTGCGAGACGCTGGTCACCACGGGTCAGGTCGTCATCGCCGGGGAGATCAGCACGCTGACCTATGTCGACATCCCGCGGGTGGTGCGCGACACGATCCTGGCCATCGGCTACGACTCCCACGACGTCGGGTTCGACGGCAACACCTGCGGGGTGTCGGTCGCGATCGACGAGCAGTCCCCGGACGCCACCGCCGACGCCGACGACTGACCGGCCCGCCGGGCGGTCCCATC
>CAYTLZ010000155.1:0-6913 GCA_964438785.1 uncultured Actinomycetota bacterium
AGCGCGGCTACGCCTACTTCCTGTTCCCCGAGGGCGCGTCGATCACCGAGCCGGCCTACGAACGGCTCAAGACCATCGCGGAGCACGCCAAGCTCGGCTCGGGGCTCGCGATCGCGATGCGTGACCTGGAGATCCGGGGTGCGGGCAACGTCGTCGGTGCGGAACAGTCCGGGCATGTCGCCGCGGTCGGGTTCGACATGTACTCCCAGCTGCTGAAGGAGGAGATCGGGGACCTGTCGGGTGAACCGGTCGAACGCGACGTCGACATCAAGCTGGAGCTCCCGGTCGACGCGCACCTGCCTCACGACTACGTCGAGGACTCGACCCAACGGCTCGAGCTCTACAAGCGCATCTCCGCGGTACGTGACGCCGGTGCCCTCAAGGACGTGCGTGCCGAACTCGTGGACCGGTTCGGGCCGTTGCCGGAGCCCGCCGATCGGCTGGTCACCCTCGCGGCGGTCAAGGCGGCGTTGCGCCGCTGGGGGGTCACCGAGGTGGTGGTCACGAACAAGGAGCAGCTGCGGCTCGCGCCGGTGGACCTGACCGACAGCCAGCTGGTGCGCCTCGAGCGCATCCATCCCGGGGCGCGGGTCAAGTCCGAGCAGCAGACGCTGCTGATCCCCCTGCCGCGGCCGGCACCCGAGGACCTCGTGGCCTGGGTCGCGGCGACCCTGCGTGAGGTGTTCGCGGCTCCCAAGCCCCAGCGTCGCTGACGGGGGCCGGGGGGCACGGAGGACGCGGCGCGCGTGCGATGCGTGCAGCTGCGCGGTCAGCGCCATCCCGGTAGGTGATGCACCCGTTGTCCCCGCCTCGGCCGCGCACTGAACTGTCGGTGGTAGGTGACCGGGGTGATCGCTCTCCCATGGGGGTCAGGGGCGCGCCACCCCGGCGCCGCCAGTCCGCGTCCACCGAGCGCCGAGCCAGCGAGGCCGACCGTGAGCGACACGACCCGCAAGCCCTTCTCCACCACCATCGGCCTGCTGCGGCGGACGACACCCTTCCTGATGCTCAATGCCGCCGTTTACACCGCGTTCTTCCTCGCGATCGTCGCATGGCTCGGCGTGTTCGGCGGGCTGGCGGTCTACTTCGCCGAGCGGGTGGAGGTGCTCGCGTTCGTCTTCCTGCTGCTGGCCATCTTCGGTCCCGGTGGGCTGCTGATGTTCGCGCGGCGCTACCTGCTCTACCTCATGCAGGGGGCGCACATCGCCGTGGCCACGACGCTGCTGCTGCACGGTTCGCTGCCCGAGGGCCAGAGCCAGATCGCCTACGGCCGTGAGATGGTGAAGACCCGGTTCCGGGACGTCAGCATCCTGTTCGCGCTCGACCGGCTGATCCACGGCATCGTCGCCCGCTTCACCCGCCGGTTCGTGCGCATCGTCGACATGCTGCCGCTGGGTGGTGGCGCATCCAACGTGGCCCGGATCGGCGCCTCGATCATCAACCGGTCGCTGTCCTACATCGACGAGGCGATCCTGTCGTACGCCATCGCCCGTGAGTCCGACAACGTGTGGCAGAGCGGACGGCACGGGGTGATCCTCTACGCGCAGGCCTACAAGCCGATCCTGGGGTCGGCGGTCAAGATCTGGCTGCTCGGCCGGGTGATCTTCGTCGCGGTGCTGGTCATCGTGGCACTGCCGGCGGTGCCGCTGGCCATGGCCATCGACGGTGTCGGTTTCCAGGTCGCGGTCGCCATCGGGGCGCTGCTGCTCGCCTCGTTGATCGTCCGGGCCGTCTTCGAGCCCTTCGCCGCGATCTACACGCTGGTGACCTACCACCGGGCCATCGAGGGTCTCGCCGTCAATGCCGTCTGGGATCAGCGGTTGCAGTCGGTGTCCAAGAAGTTCCAGGAACTGGTCGGCAAGGCGCAGCAGGCGGCGAGCGAGCCGGACCCGTTGGACACCACACCCGTCCCGCCGGCGGCGCTCGATGCCGGCCAGGATCGGCGCAACGGTTCGCTGCCACCCCAGACGGCCGCGGCACCGACCCAGCCGCCGGGCGGTGGGGCACCGTCGTTCGCGGCGATGTCCCGCGGCGGCCGGGGTGGCCTCGGGGGCCTCATCGGCGGCGCGGTCGCCCAGGCCGCGGACGGCTTCGCGCAGGCCCAACGGCAACGGGCGAATGGTGCGCCGCCAACGACCGCGGCCGACGGCGGGACCCCGACCCCGACCCAGGACAGCGGGCATGCCGGCGCGCAGGAGGACGACCAGGATCGGGAGGACCGCCAGGACGCGGGCCCGGGACCGGCCGCGGCCATGCCACCACCGCCGCCGTCGCCGGACCGTGCCCCGCCCTCGCCACCACCACCGCCGGCCAGCTGAGCCGACGCCCGCCGGCCGTGCGCCAGGTACCTCGGCGGGTCGTCACTGCTCAGCTGTCCGG
Organism: uncultured Actinomycetota bacterium; assembly: GCA_964438785.1. GTDB lineage: Bacteria > Actinomycetota > Nitriliruptoria > Nitriliruptorales > Nitriliruptoraceae > PWLR01. The sequence continues at coordinate 2,380 of CAYTLZ010000155.1, forward strand.
GTCCCGGTCGCCACCGTCGCTGCGCTCGGCACCGGCCCCACGGCCCTCGCCGTCGAGATCGGCCAACTCCGTGCCGCGGGTCTCGGGCAGCCACACGAAACCCACCGCGACGACGGCGACGACGATGCCGATCAGCCGGGCGGCGGATGCGAACCCGCCGGTCGCGTCCGCCAGGACCCCGAACGAGGTCAGCCCGATCACGGCACCGAGCACCCCGGCGACGACCTCCCACCCGGCCACCGTCGCCCGGATCCGGGTCGGGACGAGTTCGGCGACCAGCGCCCCGGTCGGAGGTGCGAACGCGCTGGAGGTGGCCAGGGCGACCAGATAGCCGACCGCGAGCTGGGTCGTGTCGCCGGCGTAGGCGTAGGCGACCGCCAACCCGGTCGCGGCCATCGACAGCCCGGAGGTCACCGTGCGGCCGAACCGGTCCGCTCCCCAGCGCCCGATCAGGATGCCGACCAGCCCGGCGGGCCCGGCTGCCAGCACCAGCGTGGACAGGAACAATGGTGAGGCCCCGAGCACGCCCTCACCGTGGACGAACAGGTAGGTGAACCCCGGGCCCGTGGCCAGCGCGATCGATCCGGTCAGGATCGCCAGCAGCGCCACCCGTCCGACATACGCCCGCGGGATCCGCCCCGGCAGGCCGGTGGCCCGGACACGGGTCGAGGCGATCGTCGGCTCGCGGACCTTGCGTGCGAGCAGCGGCACGACCAACAGGGCGACGAACGAGAACGCCATGACCACCCGGAACGACGGCTCCCCGGGCAGCAGCCCGCGGCCGACGGCGACCACGCCGGCGCCGAGCCCGTAGGCGACGGCGATCAGTGCCAACGACGCCGACCGGTCCCGCGAGGAGGCCTCCTCGGCCGCGACGACACCAGCGACGGCGTTGACCGCGGACAACGCGGGGCGCGCGAACGCGACCAGGGCCACGTACCACCAGAAGCCCGGTGCCAGGGCCGCGAGCGAGGTCAGCCCGAGCCCGACGGCCGCCGAGGTCAGCAACACCCCGCGGCGACCCATCCGGTCCGCGGTCGCCGCGATGGGCAGGCTGCCGAGCGACGCCAGCCGGATGATCGCCAGCGCGATGCCGATGGTGGTGGCGGGCAGCCCGAGCTGGGCGATGGCCTCGTCGGTGTCGGTACCGGCGGTGCCGAAGGCCGCTGCCACGTCACCGATGACGGTCGTGACGGCGTACTGCGCGATGCCGGCCCCGACCGAGAGCGCCGCCACCACCAGCACGGGGGCGGTCAGCCACGCCGGGCGCATCCGGTCACCATCGGGTTGCGCGCGCGGATCCAACGGGGCTCCTGCTCCGGCTCGCCTTCATCGACGGGACCCGCGGACGGTAGCGTTCGCACCATGCGACTGATCACGTGGAACGTCAACTCGATCCGAGCCCGGCTGCCCCGGGTGCTGGAGCTGCTGGAACAGCATGCGCCGGATGTGCTGTGTGTGCAGGAAACCAAGGTCGCCGCCGACACGTTCCCGCACGACGCGCTCGCTGTGGCCGGCTACCGGGCGGTGGAACGCTCCGAGGGCCGGTGGAACGGGGTCGCGCTGCTGGTGCCGACCGACGCCGAGGTGGAGGACGTCCGGACCGTGCTGCCCGGGGAGCCCAACCCGGCCGAGGCACGCTGGATCGAGGCGACCGTGCAGGGCGTTCGGGTCGCGTCCGTCTACGTTCCCAACGGTCGCGAGCCGGACCATCCGATGTTCGCGGAGAAGCTGACCTTCCTCGATGCGATGCGGGTCCACACGCACCGACTGGCCACGGCGGGCCCGACGGTCGTCGCGGGCGACGTGAACGTCGCGCTCGAGGACCGGGATGTGTGGGACATCGGCTCGTTCGCGGGTGCGACCCACGTCACCGACGAGGAACGTTCCCGCCTGCGGTCGCTGCTGGACGACGGTCTGATCGATGCCTACCGCGCGGTGGAACCCGACGGCGTGGGCTTCACCTGGTGGGACTACCGGATGCAGGCGTTCCGTCGTCGCATGGGCATGCGCATCGATCTGGCCATGGTGAGCGATCACCTCGACGTGCGCACCTGCGCGGTGGACACGACCTTCCGCGAGGCCAACGAGGCGGGCGACAAGCCCTCCGACCACGCGCCGCTGGTCGTCGGGCTCGATCGGTAGCGCGCCTCCGGGGTCACCGCACGGCCGTCAGCCGAGCAGCTGCCCGGACCAGGACACGCACGCCGTCAGGCCGCCGGCCACCACCGCCTGCCGGGCGAGGAGCGGCGCGGTGGTCGACCATCCGACGACCCGCGCCATGGCCGCCATGGTCACCAGACAGGGGGTCAGCGTTCCCGCCAGGACCAGGGCGGCGAGCAGCTGCGTCGGCTCCACCGCCGTGATGACCGCCGGTGTGGCGAGTAGCAGCAGGCCGTCCTTGCGGATGCTCGCGAGGACGACGGGCAGGGCGACGGCGGCGGGCAGGCCGAGGACGACCATCGCCGGACCGAGTACGCGGGCGATGGCGGCGTCCACCCCGAGCAGTTGCGCCAGCGATGCCGCGACCGTGACGACCACGAAGACCGGCAGCGCCGCCCGCAGCAGGTGGTGCAGCGTCTCGACGGTCAGCCGGATCACGCTGTCGAACGCCGGACGCCGCAACGCGGGGACCGGCCGCGGTGCGATGCTGGGCCGCGGTGTGTGGACGGGCAGCCGAGCGGGGCCGGGCGGCGGTGGAGTGACGGGGGGCACCGTGGGCCCGGAGCTCCCCGCGCCGCCACGACGGTGTACCCACGCCGTGTGGACGACGGTGCCGACGAGAACCACGCCGAGGTAGGGGACGAGCAACCCGGGCGCGCCGGCTGCGCCGAGCACCGCGACGGTCGCGGCCAGTTGGTAGGAGCAGATGGAGCCGAAGCCGATTGCCGCAACGGTCGGCCGTCGGGGGCACGAGTCGCAGCCACGACTGGCGAGCACTGCCGGCACGTTGCAGCCGAAGCCGGCCACGATCTGGACGAGGCCAGTGCCGTCGATGCCGAGCGGACGGACCAGCGGTGCCGCCTGCGTGGCCAGCCGATCGAGCAGGCCGCTGCTGGTCCCCAGTGCCTGGACGATCGCGAGGGCGACCGCCGCCGGGACGGCCCACACCAGCATCAGCGGTGCCATCGTCAGCAGGCCGTAGGGACCGGCGAGCAGTGCCGCCACGACTGGCGGTCCCTGGGCCACCGCGACGATCGTGGGCGCGAGCAGGCTGTCAACGACCGGTTCGATGCGCCCAGCGACGAGGACCGCGGTCGTCACGGCCATCGCAGCCGGGCTCAGCAACGCGACCAACGCCCCGGCGGCACGGGTACACGCGCCGCCCGTGTGCGGGCCCGTCAGCCGGCTGGGGCTCAGCACGCGCAGTCGTCGCAGCAGCTGAGGTCCTCGGGCATGAAGCCGACCTCGCGGAGTTCCTTCAGCGGGGTCGTGTCGCGCCCGAGCCGGTCGCCGATGGCGCGGGCGACGACGCCGGCACGCTGACGGAACTTGTAGATGAAGCAGAAGATCGCGCCCCGGTGGGCCAGCATCGGGCCCGCGAGGAACAGCCCCGGCAGCACCGTGGACTCGTCGCCCGCCTCGGTCACGATCACCCGGCCGGCCTCGTCGAACGCGAAGCGGTCCCGGGCGAGTACGAGGGACCCGGCGAAACCCGTGGCCAGCAGTGGCACGCCGTCGCAGCCGAACACCTCATCGCTGTCGGTGTGGACCGATGCGCCGCCGTTGTGGGTCACCACGCGCCGGACCGCCGCGTCCCCGACGAGTTCGAGGCGGCCGGTGGCGTGTGCGCGGCGCAGGCGACCGTGCGTGTAGGGCGACAGTGACCGGGACGGGTCCGGGTCGTCACTCGTCCACGGCGCCTCGCGGTCGAGTACGACGACGTCCCGGCCGTGGTCGACCAGGTGGATCGCGGCGTCGATCCCCGACTCGTAGCCGCCGATCACCACCGCGTGCTGACCGGGGATCTCGCTCCAATCCTGGACGGTGACGGTCGGCGTGCAGTGCTCGGCACCCGGGAACGAGCCGTGGTCGGGGTATTGCATCTCGCCGGCCGCCCACACGACCGCGTGTGCCCGCATCGAGGTAGCGGGCGTACTCGGCCCCGGTCGGGTGCTCCTCGAGCAGTGTCCAGGCCGGCGAGGTCTCGGGCGTCACGGCATTGAGGTCGACCTGCCCGAACTGGTTCGAGGTGAACGACGGGGTCAGCAGACGCATCGAGGTGGGCCAGCGCCGGAACGATGCGCCGACGCCAAGGCGATCGATCAGCAGTGGCTCGACACCGATGCGGCGCAGTGCCGCGCCGACGGCGATGCCGGCCGGACCGGCACCGACGATGATCGTGTCGTGGACGTGGTCGCTGCTCGCGGTCATCGTCGCTCCTCAGGGACGAGGCGTGGACGGTGGGACCGGGCGACCCCGTGGGAGGAGGGCCGCCCGGAACCACCGGGTGACGACGGACGGGAGAGGTCCGTCGTGGTGACCTCGCTCGAGGCGAGGACAGCGGGGCTGGTGGTGTGGGGGACGCGTGTGG
>CAYTLZ010000155.1:7013-8487 GCA_964438785.1 uncultured Actinomycetota bacterium
GGCTGGCCGGTGGCGTCGGGGGCAGGCCCCCGCGCCCGTAGTGATCCGATCGGCGTGGGCCGGGTCGTGTCCCTGCCAGGCGGCGACGAGGCGTTGGGCGGCACGGCGGTGACCGATCAGGTTCCCGGCGGTCGGACCGAGCGTCAGTCCGGCGACGGCCCCGACGAGATGCACGTTGGTGCCCGGCCAGCGAAGGTCGGCGGTCAGCTCCGGCAGCCCGTCGGCGATCGTCGTCGGGAACTGCTCCTGCAGACGACGACACAAGGCGTCGCGGGTCACGTCCACGGCCCCACCGGTGGCGGTCCACAGCAGGTCGACGTCCAGGCGGGTGGACCCCCGCAGTTGCAGGCAGACCCGGTCGGTGTCGGCGTCGGCTGACACGATCGTGGCACGCTCGTGCAGCGTGATCGCGCCGGCGTCGACGTGGTCCTGCAGGCGCGCGCGCATCCGGTGGGGGATCGTGCCGCCGCCGCGGGCCCGGTCGATCGCGCGTCGCCGGAGGAACGGATCGGGTTCCCGCTCGAAGGGGCGTCGCTTGCTCGGGCCGAGCCAGCTCGGGTGGGTGTCGAACCGCCGGACCGTCAGGCGTCGGCGGGTCAGCAGATGGACCTCGGCGCCGCGCTCCGCGGCCCCGACGGCGAGGTGAGCGGCCGACAGCCCGCCGCCGAGGACGGCCACACGTCCGCCCACGGGTGTGTCGGCGATCCGGGCGGCCGTACCGATCGCGACGCGTGGGTGGTCGCGCAGGTGCGTCACCGCCGCGGGCAGCAGCGCCTCGCGTGCGTTCGTGGCGACCACGACGTGCTCGGCGCAGCGCTGCGAGCCGTCATCCAGGGTCAGCCGGGCCCGTCCCCGGCTGTCGAGTGCCAGTGAGGTGAGCGCGCGCGGCTGCACCCGGTCGCCCAGATCCGCTGCCTCGATACTGGCGGTCACGAAGCGGCGGAACCCGGCGCTCGTGGGCAGGCGGGTGTTGCCTGAGCTCACCAATTCGTCCGGTTCGCAGGAGGCGAGCAGGGCGAACGGATCCGGATGCGGGTGGTGGACCGCGGGAGACCGCAGGTGGGCAATGCCCTGCGCGGCGAAGCGTTCGTCCCACGCTGCCAGCCAGCGGCCGCTCGGGTCGACCACCTCGAGGCGGTCGATCAGGTGGTGGCAGTCCGCGGCCAGGGCCACGGCGAGTGCGGCGGGTCCGGCCCCGACGACGATCACACGCGGTGCGTCAGCCGTCGGATGTCGCTCGGGCATGGTCGTCCTCGTCGGCTGTCGCGCGGGCTGGTCGTCGCAAGACAGTAACAGGACTAGGAATCATTCTCAACACGATAAACAGTCTGTGCCGTAGGGGTTCGAGCCGTGGGCCTCCCTGCGGGGTTGCACCGGTCGGCTGGTCGCCGTGGACCGGTCCGGCGGGCGGCAGCCGGATCCCCCCTGGTGCTGCGTTGAGGGCAAGCCCGCTCACCGCGACCGCTCTGCAACG
>CAYTLZ010000156.1:0-8472 GCA_964438785.1 uncultured Actinomycetota bacterium
ACCAGCCGCGGGTCTGGTCGATCGCCTCGCAGATGTAGTCGGCGGGGTAGTGGCGCTCGAACTCCTCGACGCCCTGGTGGGGATAGCCCCATTGGGCGAAGGGCATGCCGCCCGAGTCGAACCAGGCGTCGGCGACCTCCGGGACCCGGTGGGCCGTGCCGCCGCAGGCGGCACACGGCAGCACGACGTCGTCGACGTAGGGGCGGTGCGGGTCGAGTTCGAGGTGGTCCTCGCCGGTCAGCTCCGACAGCTCCCGGCGTGACCCCACGACGGTGACGTGGTCGCAGTCGTCGCAACGCCAGAACGGCAGCGGGGTGCCCCAGTAGCGGTCGCGCGACAGCGCCCAGTCGACGTTGTTCTCCAGCCAGTTGCCGAACCGGCCGTCACGGATGTGTTCCGGGTGCCAGTCGATGCCCGCGTTGTTGGCGAGCAGCTCGTCGCGCTTGGCGGTCGTGCGGATGTACCACGACGGCTTGGCCCAGTAGATCAGCGGCCGCTTGCAGCGCCAGCAGAACGGATAGGTGTGGGTGTAGACCTTCGCGGCGAGCAGCAGACCGCGCTCGTCGAGGTCGGCGGTGATCCCGGGGTCGGCGTCCTTGACGAACTCGCCGGCCCACGGTCCGGTGGTGAACCGGCCCGCGCCGTCGACCGGGTTGACGATCGGCAGGCCCTCACGCCGACCCACGGCCATGTCGTCGGCACCGAACGCCGGTGCCATGTGGACGATCCCCGAGCCGTCGCTCGTCGTGACGAAGTCGGCGTGGGTGACGTAGCGCTGGTCGGCGTCGCCGACGTCGACCAGGTCATAGGGGGCGGTGTAGTGCACACCGAGCAGCTGCTCGGCGGTCAGGCGCTCGACGAGTTCGTAGCGCCCCTCGCCGAGCACCGTGTCGAGCAGGTCCTCGGCCAGCACGAGCAGTTCCCCGTCCCGACCGAACGCGTCCGTCCGCGCCAGGGCGTAGGTGATGTCGGGGCCGACGGCGCAGGCGGTGTTGGATGGCAGGGTCCAGGGGGTCGTGGTCCACACGACCAGCGCCGCGCCCTGCTCCGCCAGCGGCCCCTCGGTCACCGGGAAACGGACGAACACGCTCGGGTCGTCGACCTGCTGGTAGCCCTGCGCCACCTCGGCGTCCGACAGGCCGGTCCCGCACCGTCCGCAGTACGGCGCGACGCGGAAGTCCTGGAAGATCAGGTCACGGTCCCACAGCTGCTTGAGTGCCCACCACAGGCTGTCGACGTAGGTCGCGTCCATGGTCCGGTAGGCGTCGTCGGTGTCGATCCAGAACCCGATGCGGTCGGTCAACTCCTCGAACGCGCCGACGTAGCGCTGGACGGATTCACGGCACTTGGCGTTGAACGCCTCGATGCCGTAGGCCTCGATGTCCGCCTTGGAGTTGAGCCCGAGCTCCTTCTCCACCTCCAGCTCGACGGGCAGCCCGTGGCAGTCCCAGCCGCCCTTGCGCCGGACCGACAGCCCCTTCATCGTCCGGTAGCGCGGGAAGATGTCCTTGAAGACGCGCGCCTCGACGTGGTGGGTTCCCGGCATGCCGTTCGCGGTCGGCGGACCCTCGTAGAAGGTCCACACGGGTGCCTCGGCGCGCTTGGCGACGCTCGCGGCGAACACGTCCTCGTCGGTCCAGCGCTGGAGGATCTCGCGTTCCATCGCCGGGAGATCCGGGCGGGACGGGACGGCGGGCCAGCGGCGGTCGGCGGGACCGCTCGCGGTGGACGTGCCGGACGGATCGGGGGACTCGGGCATGGGGACGCGTCGCTTGATCGGGCCGTCGCAACTCGGGCGGCGTGGTCGGGGCTGATCGCCGAGGGACGATGCTCCGGCTGCCGGCCGGTGCCACCGCGGTCCCACCCTCGTTGACCGCACCTGCGCGGCCCGCTCGTACTCCGGACCCGGGTCGCCCCGGCCGGCCCGCGTGTCGTGCAGGACCCGTCCAGCTCTCCCGCCGACGCCTGCGTCGGGATCGGGCTGGCCGCTCAGGAGGTGATGACGCGTCGGACGCCGCCGCCGGCTCCCACCATCCCGGCTCGCTCTGTGGGCGACGCGACCCGCACGCCGTGTCCTCGTCATCGCGTTCATCCGCAGTTCGCACGGATGTGCGGCGAGTCTAGGGCACCCGGTCGGGTCGCCACCGTTCTCAACGTGCACGTAACGCGCTCGTCACACCACCTCCGTAGGTTTCGCTCCACCGCAGAAGGAGGCCAGATGACCGCTCCGCTCCACGCCGCGATCGCCGCGCCCGTGCCCTTCGCCCCCCAGTCCCTGGACCGGCACCGGTCGGCCACCCGGCACGTGAGCCGTCTGACCGACGCCCGCGCCGATGCTCCCTGCGACGACCTCGACGCGGCACGCGAGGCCGAGCGGCGGGCGGCCGTGGCCGCCCACCCGGCCTCGGGTCGTCCGGCCCGCGAGCGCCACGAGGCGATGCTCGCCGAGCTGCTCGATCAGGCCTATCTGTTCGACGATCCCGATGCCTACGAGGCGGGTGTCCGTGACGCGTTCGAACGCTTCGCCTCGGTCACGCCGACGGGCTGAGCCCGCGTCGTCGGCGTGAGCCGTTCGGGCGATCGCCGTCGACGGTCGGATGGGTCGCCGCCCCGCCGTTCGACCATCCCGGGCGCACTGCCGGGGAGCCGGATTCTGCTACCGTCCGCGCCCTCATGGCGACCAAGAAGAACCTCACCGACAAGCAGCTCCAAGCCGTCCGCGAGGAGCTGATGACCGAGCGCGCGCAGTTGCTCCACCAGGTGGAGGAGCTCGACGCCGAGGCCGACGTCAAGAACTGGCGCGAGGGCGGCTTCGACGACGACCCCGCGGATGCCGGTTCGGCCAGTTTCGAGCGGGAGACGGCGCAGTCGCTGTCCAACCACGCCCGGAACCAGTTGCTGCAGATCGACGACGCCCTGCGGCGCATGGACCAGGGGTCCTACGGCACCTGCCAGCGCTGCGGCAACCAGATCGAGCGCGCACGACTCGAGGCCCTGCCGCACGCCATCCTGTGCATGGACTGCAAGCGGCGCGACGAAACCGGCCGCTGACGATGACATCCGACACCCCCGCGTCCCCGGCGGCGCCGGGGCCTGCCACACGGCACCCGTGGGCGATCGGAGCCGCGGTCGGCATCGTCGTGGTCGTGGTCGTGCTCGACCAGCTCACCAAGTCCTATGCCGAAGCCGTGCTGGAACGTGGGGTGTTCGTCCCGTGGCTCGGCGAGTCGATCGGTTGGCAGCTGATCTACAACCCCGGCGGGGCGTTCGGTCTGCCCCTGCCCTCGTGGGTCTTCCTCGTGGTCACCGTCCTGGTGGCCGTGCTCGTGGCCCGCACGCTGCCGCGCACGTCGTTGCTCACCGCGGCGATCGCCTACGGCCTGCTGCTCGGTGGTGCGCTGGGCAACGTCATCGATCGGCTCGTCCGCGACGGTGATTCGGGGTTCGGCGGTGGCTTCGTCGTCGACTTCGTCGCCTGGGGATCGTTTCCCCGCTTCAACGTGGCCGACAGCGCCATCACGGTGGGCTTCGTCCTGCTCGTCGTCGCGATGATCCTCGACGAACGCCGCATGGATGCCACTGCGGAGCATGCCGCTGCGGCGGGTGTCGGGGGCGCGAGCGGGCGCGACGACGTGACGGATCGGGCCACCGACCCCGTCGACCCGGACCCGGTCGATCCGGATCCCGTGCGCCCCGATCGGGTCGTCGACGCCGACGAGGGCGTGGACGACGAGGCGTCGAGGTGACCGGCTTCGAGGCCGACGACGCGACCGCGGGTGTCCGCCTCGACGTGGCGCTCGCCGACCACCTCGGCGTCTCGCGCAGTCAGGCGGTCGCACGGATCCGAGCCGGGGAGGTCCTGGTCGACGCGACCCCCGGCAGCAAGCAGCATCGCCTGCGGGCGGGGGAGCGGATCACCCTGCTCGAGCCGCCGGCCCCCGCGCCGGTCACCCCGCCGCCCATGCCCCCGGTCCGCCACGAGGACGAACACCTGCTCGTGGTGGCCAAGCCGGCGGGACTGGTCGTGCATCCCGGTGCCGGCACCCTGCACGGCACGCTGGTCGACGCCCTTCGTGGTGCGGGCGTCGAACTCGCCGACGGCGGTGACGAACGACGTCCGGGGATCGTGCACCGACTCGACCGCGACACCTCGGGGCTGCTGGTCGTCGCGAAGTCGGCCCCGGCGTACGCCGGCCTCGTCGAGGCGCTGCGCGAACGGCGCGTCGCCCGGCGCTACCTCGCCCTGGTCGCGGGGCTGCCGGCGCGGCCCCGCGGCCGGATCGAGGGCCCCATCGGCCGCGATCCGGGCGACCGCCTGCGGTTCGCCGTCGTGGCCGACGGCAAACCCGCGACCACCCGCTACGAGCTGCTCGCCGACGGAGACGCTCCCGGCATGGAGCCCGGTCGGGGCACCGTCGCGCTGCTGGCCTGCCGGTTGTTGACCGGTCGGACCCACCAGATCCGCGTGCACCTGACCGAACTCGGCCATCCGATCGTGGGCGACCCCGTCTACCGACCGCGCCGATCCCTGGCCGCCGCGCTCGGGCTCACCCGGCCGTTCCTGCACGCCGCGGCCCTGGGCTTCACGCACCCGGTCACGGGTGCCGACATCGCCGTCCAGGAACCGCTGCCCACCGAGCTCGTCGCCGCCCTCGACGTGGTCGGCATCGACGTGCCCGGCCCGCTCACGTTGGACGACGACGGCGTCTGACCCTCCACGACCGCGCGCGCGGCCGGTGCCGGCACCCGCCCGGTTCAGGCGCTGGCGAGCGGGGTGGCCTCCGCGGCCGCCGGCGACGTCGGTGTGCCGGACGCACCGAGTCGGGCGGCCAGTTCGGTGGGGGGCATCGGTCGGGCCAGGTGGTAGCCCTGGCCCAGGTCGCAGCCGATCGAACGGAGCGTCGTCAGCTGTGCCTCGCTCTCGATGCCCTCGGCGACGGTGACGAGGTCGAGCGTGCCGGCCAGCCGCACGATGGCCTCGACGAAGGCGCGGTCACGCGAACTGCGGTCGATGTCGCGGACGAAGGCGCGGTCGATCTTCAGGATGTCGACGGGCAGTTCCCGCAGCTTGGCCAGCGACGAGCGGCCGGTGCCGAAGTCGTCGATGGCGACCCGCACGTCGAGTGCCCGGATGGCGGCGAGCCCCGCGGGGATCAGCGGGTCGTCGTTGGCGAGCTCGGTCTCGGTGAGTTCGAGCACGAGCCGGTGCGGCGGCAGGCCACAATCGGCCAGGGTCTCCGCGAGACGGCCGGCGGCTCCGGTCTCGACGACCTCCGCCGCGGTGACGTTCACCGACAGTCCGACCTCGGCATCGTGCCAGTCCGCGGCCTGGGTCGCGGACTGCTGCAGCATGGTGCGCCCGAGTCGCCCGATCAGCCCGATCTCCTCGATGACGGGGATGAACGCCGAGGGTGGCACCTGGCCCAGTCGCGGATGGTGCCACCGGGCCAGGGCCTCGACGAACACGTCGCGGCCCGTCGCGAGGTCGACCGCCGGCTGCAACGCGGTCGACAGACCGCCCCAGCGCAGGGCGTCGCGCAGTTCGTTCTCCAGATCGTGGCGTTCCTGCATGCGGTCGTGCATGGTCGATTCGAACCAGCGCCAGCGTGCGCCCCGCTCGCGCTTGGCCTCGTACATGCCCAGATCCGCGTCCCGGAGCAGATCCCGCGCGCGGCGTCCGGGTTGGGCGAGGGTCATCCCGACGCTCGCGGAGATGCTGACGCGTCGCCCGTCGACCTCGAAGGGTCGTTCGAGCGCGTCGAGCAGGCGGTCGGCCACCCGCTCGAGGTCGTCGGGGTCGTCGACCTCGCCGACCACGAGCGCGAACTCGTCCCCGCCGAGCCGCGCGGCGATGTCGTTGGGACGGACCACGCGTCGGACGCGTTCCGCGACGAGCGTGAGCAGCTGGTCACCCGCCTGGTGCCCGAGCGAGTCGTTGACCACCTTGAAGCCATCGAGGTCGGCGAACAACAGGCCGAGCTGCGCGCCGTCGCCACGGCTGAGCCGGTCCTCGATCCACTCGGTGAGATGGCTGCGGTTGGGGAGCTCGGTCAGGGCGTCGTGCGCGGCCCGGTGCGCGAAGCGGGTGGCGAGCTCCCGGTGACGGTGTTCCTCGCGACGCAATTCCTCCTGACGACGGACCGAGCGCGTGATGTCCTCGACGGTGACGGCCCAGCCGATGCGCTCGTGGTGGTCGTCGGTGATGACCGCGAGCCGGAGTTGGACGACGCGGCCGTCACGCAGCGTGGCGCGCAGGGCCCGTTCCGGGCTGCCCGCCGGGTCCGTCAGCAGGCGCTGCAGCGCGGTCGCCTCGGCACCGTCGAGGTAGCGCCACAGCGGATGGCCCTCGACCTCGGCCTCGTCGGCATCGACACCGGGCTCGACGATCGTCGCCAGCCGGGTGTTCGCATAGGCCACGACGCCGTCGAGGTCGGTGTAGGCGATGCCGACGGGCGACGACGCGGCCAGTGAGCGGAACCGGCGCTGTTCCTCCACGAGTTGTTCGGTCGAGGACCAGGCCTCCGCCTGGGCCTGCGCCCGTTGCCGCACCTGGTTGCTGACCAGCCAGCCGGCCAGGATCGCGACCAGGACACCGGCGAGCAGGACCAGATGTGCGGGTGTCCCCGGCAGCTGGTCCTGGAACGCCGGCGTGGTCCGGTACTCGAGGCTGACGATGCGATCGGCGATGGTCAGGGTGTCGTCGTGGCGCAGGCCGTCCGCCGGTGCCGTGTCGGGCGCGGGCGTCCGGACCGACGGGCCGGCGTCGACCACCTGGATCGGCTCGAACGGGGTCAGGAACGGCGTCGCGTCGCGCAGGGTGACCGCGAGATTGGAACCGCGCAGGGACCGTTCCAGCAGCGTGGCGCGGTTCATGACCAGGCCGGCCCAGCGTTGCCGGCCGTCGGTGTCGGGTGCCATGCGCTGCACGAGCACGATGTCCGCGCCGGCGAGGACCTCGCCACCACCGAACGTCGCGAGCCCGTTCGCGCTGGTGCGTTCGAGCGCCTCGCCGAGGTTGGAACCGGCTGGGACCACGGTGTCGGTGATGTTGCGCGACAGCCCGATCGTCTGGTTCGTCGCGACCCGTGGGCCATCCGGTCCGGCGACGAAGATGACGACCTGGTCGACCCCGGGCAGGCTGCTGGTCGGACCGGCGGACGTCGCCCGGCCGGTCAGCCGACGCAGGTCCGTCTCGTCCGCATCCGGACGCTCGTGCAGGCTCACGATCGCATGGAGCAGGACCTGGATGTTGATCGTGTTGCTGTGGATGGCGCTGGTCGCGCGCTCGGTCGAGGAGGTGAACAACTGCTCGGTCGCACGGTCCGAGGTCGCATCGAACCGGTGGGCGATCACGGTCGAGATGGCGAGGACGAGCACGCCGACCAGGCCGGCGACGAGCACGGTGGAGCTGCGCCGCGCTCCCGGCCCCGCCCTCATCGGCTGCTCCTCGTCGACATGACCCGTCCGGTGGCTGCGGCTGTGCGGCGTCCGGGATCCGGTCCCGCGGGGTCCACGATCTCGACGCACGATCAGGGCCGTGCTCTGTGCGTCGGCGGCTCCCGACGGAACTTGAGGACGCGCTCGTGCGGTGTTCGCGCGCGGTCGGGCGAACACCGGCGCGCCGGTGGCGCGCGTGCCGGCACCTCCCGACGGCTGGGGCGGCGCGGTGCTACGGTCCCGATCGGCCGAACGACAGGCGTGTGGTTCTTCCCCGTCACACGCCGGGTCGTCGCCCAACCGCGCAGCAGGTCGCCGCGAGGCGACGCGGCACGTCGCCGCCACGCGCTGCGGCATGTCGTCGAGTTCGCCCCTCGTGGGCCGGGGAGAAGTGCAGACCGTGGCAGCAGCCGACCGTGACGCGTTCGTCCACCTGCATGTGCACACCGAGTACTCGATGCTCGACGGTGCCTCACGCATCGACGACCTGATGACCCACGTCGCCGCCGACGGGCAACCCGGGGTGGCGATCACCGACCACGGGGTGCTGTTCGGGCTGGTGGACTTCTTCCGCGCCGGTCAGAAGGCGGGCATCAACCCGATCCTGGGCTCGGAGCTCTACCAGGCGATCGGGTCGCGCCACGATCAGCAGCTCGGTGGTTCCGACGGTCGGCAGCGCTACTTCCACCTCACGACCCTGGCGGCGGACGACACCGGCTACCGCAATCTCGTGTCGCTGGCCACCCGGGCCTCGCTGGAGGGCACCTGGTACAAGCCGCGGGTCGACAAGGAACTGCTCGCCGAGCACAGCGACGGCATGGTCGTGCTCTCGGGCTGCCTCGGCTCGGAGGTGAACCAGGCGCTGCTCGGCGACGACGAGGCCAAGGCGCGCCAGGCACTGAGCGACTTCAAGGACATCTACACCGCGGAGCGTTTCTTCGTCGAGTTGCAGGACCACGGCATCGAGGAGCAGAAGCGCACCTGGCCGGTGCTCGAGAAGCTCGCGACGGAACTGGGGCTGCGCACCGTCATCAC
>CAYTLZ010000157.1:0-8452 GCA_964438785.1 uncultured Actinomycetota bacterium
TCCAGGTCGTCAACACGATCATCCAGACCACCCAGTTCGACCCCTACGACGTCGTCGCCATGAACGGCGCGTCGCTGTCGACCATGCTCTCGGGCATCCCGTTCTCGGGTCCGGTCGCCGCGGTGCGCTACGCCATGCTGCGTGACGGCTCGTGGGTCGCCTTCCCGTCCTTCGAGGAGCTCGAGGAGGAGGCCATCTTCAACATGGTCATCTCCGGGCGTGTCGAGGACGACGGCGAGGTCGCCATCCTCATGATCGAGGCGGAGGCGACCCCCGACAGCTTCGTCAAGATCGACATGGGTGCCCCGGCCCCGACCGAGCAGGTCATCGGTCAGGCCATCGAGGACGTCAAGCCGATCATCAAGCAGCTGTGCGAGGCCCAGCAGGCGTTCGTCGACGAGGTCGGCGTGCGTGACGCCGGCGAGTTCCCGTTGTTCCTCGACCACACCGACGAGGTGTTCGACGCGGTCTACGCCTATGGCGCGGACAAGGTCGAGGCGGTCTACCGCCAGGCGGAGCTCTCCAAGGAGGGCAAGGACGAGGCACTCGCCGAGGTCAAGACCGACATCGTCGACCACGTCGTCTCGGCCGGGGTCGGCGACCTCGACGCCGACGACGTCAAGAAGCAGGCCGGTGAGGCCTTCCGCACGCTCGAGAAGAAGGTCGTGCGCCGTCTGATCGTCGACGAGGGCTTCCGCATCGACGGGCGCAGCAACACCGAGATCCGCGGTCTGACCGCCGAGGTCGGCGTGCTGCCCAGGAGCCATGGCTCCGCGCTGTTCCAGCGTGGTGACACCCAGGTGCTCTCCGTGCTCGCGCTCGGGACCACCCGTGACGGCCAGCGGCTCGACACGCTCGACCCGGCCGACGAGAAGCTGTTCCTGCACCACTACAACATGCCGCCGTACTCGACCGGTGAAGCCGGCCGGGTCGGCAGCCCGAAGCGTCGTGAGATCGGTCACGGTGCGCTCGCCGAGCGTGCGCTGATCCCGATGCTGCCCGACGTCGAGGAATGGCCGTACGCGATGCGCGTCGTCTCCGACGTGCTCAGCTCCAACGGCTCCACCTCGATGGGTTCGGTCTGTGCCGCGTCGATGGCCCTGATGGACGGCGGTGTGCCCACCCACGGTGCGGTCGCCGGTATCGCCATGGGCCTGGTCTACGAGAACGGCAAGTACACGACCCTGACCGACATCCAGGGCGTCGAGGACTTCTTCGGCGACATGGACTTCAAGGTCGCCGGTCCGAACGAGTACATCACCGCGCTGCAGCTCGACACCAAGCTCGCGGGTATTCCGGCCAAGGTCCTGCAGGACGCGCTGCTGCAGGCCCGTGACGCCCGGCTCGAGATCCTCGACGTCATGAACGACGCCATCGCCGAGCCGCGTGACGAGGTCGCCGACGGTGCCCCGCGGGTGGAGATCGTCCACATCCCGCAGGACAAGATCGGTGCGGTCATCGGCCCGCGCGGCGCGATCATCAAGGAACTGGTCGAGGAGACCGGCGCCCAGATCGACGTCGACGAGGAGGGCGGCCGCGGGGTCGTCAAGATCTACGCGAACTCGCGTGAGGTCGCCCAGGACGCGTTGGACCGCATCAACGCGATCGCCAACCCGCAGCTGCCGGAGAAGGGTGAGCGCTACCACGCGACCGTCGTCAAGACGGTCGACTTCGGGGCGTTCGTCTCCCTGACCCCGGGGACCGACGGGCTGCTGCACATCTCGGAGCTGTCCAAGATGGCGGGCAAGCGCCTCGGCCACGCCGAGGAGGCCGTCCAGGCCGGTGACCAGGTGCTCGTCGAGGTGCTCGACGTGCTCGACGGTGGCCGCAAGTTCAAGCTCGAGTACGTCGGCGAGAAGGCCGGCGGCGACTCTGGTGACAGTGGCAAGGGCGGCGACAAGGGCTCCAAGAGCGACGGTGGCGGCGACAAGCCGGCCCGCTCCGACGACGGCGGTGACCGCGGTGGTCGCAACCGTGGTGGTGACGGCGGCGGACGTGGCGGTCGTGACCGCGGCGGGCGCAACCGTGACGAGGGTGCCGACAAGGCCGACGACGGTGGCAAGGCGCAGGCCGAGCCGGCGGCGGAGGACCGTGGTGGCGACTCGGACGGCGACGACCGTGGTGGTCGCAGCCGCGGCGGCCGTGACCGCGGCGGGGACGGCGGGGGCGATCGCACCCGTACGCGTACCCGCAGCCGGTCGCGCGAGCGCAACCGCGACTGACACACGCAGTGACACGCGGGTCATCCCGGATGGGGTGACCCCGTGGTGACGGACGAGCGGGCGGACCCATCGGGGTCCGCCCGCTCGCGTCGTGTCGATCCTGGTCGGCCGCGGACACCCTGTGCCGTCCGTGTTCGTCGGTCACGACCAACCCGACTAGCCTGCGGCTGCGTCCGGCGATACCCGTGACGACGAGGGGCAGATGTGCGGGTCGCGTCCTATCTGGCGCTGCGGCAACTTCGGAGAAGCCCGCGACGGTCCGCGGCGATCATCAGCGTGCTCGCGCTGCTGATCAGTCTGGTGTCCGTCTTCTCGGTCGTCGGCGACGCGCAGGTGCGCGGCCTGTCTGGCCTGGTGGCTCAGAACGAAGCAGATCTGTGGGTCATGGCCGCCGGGGCGCAGGGGGCGTTGGCAGCGAGCCGGGTCGATCCGGCCGTGATCGGTGCCGTCGAACAGGTTGCCGGTGTCGCGCAGGTGTCGCCAATTGGTGAGGTGCGGGTGGCGATGGTCGTCGACGAGGTACGCGTCGACGCGTCGCTCTGGGGTATCGACCCCGATGGAGCTGGTGCCCCCCCGATCGTCGCCGGGCGCGCGGTGCGGGCGGGGGAGGAAGCGATCGTGGATGGGGCGGATGTCGGTCTCGGCTTGGTGCCCGGGCGAGAGGTCCGTCTGCCCGAGTTCCCCGTCTCGGTCCGGATCGTGGGTCTGTCCGAGGCCCGACGCTATGCCAGCATCCCCACGGTGACGGTGGACTATGCGACCTGGGAGCGGCTGGTCGACGAACTCAATCCCGACAGCGACGACGTGTTCCCCACGGTGCTCGCCGTTCGGGTCGATCAGCCGGATGAGCGAATGGCGGTCGCGGAGGCCATCGAAGGGTCCGTGGCGTCGGTGACGGTCCGGGCACCGGCTGCGATCGCCGAGGAGCTCCCGGGTATCGCGGGACTCCGCGCCAGCTTCGGTGCAGCGGCCCTCGTCGCGCTCGTGGCCGTGATCGCGCTCGCAGGCTCCTTCGTCCGACTCGAACTCACCCGTCAGGGGCGGTCCAACGCCGAACTGCGTGCGGTGGGGGTCATGCCGCGGACGCTCGGACTCGTGGTCCAGCTGCAGGTCCTGGTCGCGACCATCGTGGCGGCGTTGGTCGCCGTCGTCCTGGTCGCCGTCGCGGCCGCAGTATCGCCTCCACGGGTCCCGATCGCGGTGGATGTCACCACGATCACGGTCGTGGCGGTCCTCGCCTGGGTCGGTGCCGCGGCAGCCACGGCGCGGTGGGCCCGAACCTTGGGCCGGATCGATCCCTCGGCAGCGCTGCGGCAGGTGGCATGAGACTGTCGTTGTTGCTGATCGGCCGACAGCTCCGTCGTTCACCCGGCGAGTTGTTCCGACTCGTACCCACGCTCGCTGTCCTTGCGACGCTCCTGCTGACCCTGCTGGCCATCGGCGACACCCTCGAGCGACGCAGCACCGGTCTGTTGCGCGCGCTCGATGCCGATGCCTTCGTCTTCGACGACGAGTCCCGTGGCCAGGTGCTGCGCAGCCGAGTGCCCCGACCGGCGACCATCGGTGCGGGTTTTGCCGACAGCGTCCACGAGATCGGGGTGTTCGCTGCGTTGCCCACCACCGTCGAGGACGGCCTCGGCACGACCCGTGCGACGCTGGTGGGCTTCAACGCCCGGACCCCGGCCGAACCGGTCCGGGTGCTCGCCGGCCGTCTACCCCTCGACGGACAGCCCAGGGTCGCCGCGGTGGATGCCACCCTCGCGGGCCGCGGCATCGGACTCGGCGATTCTGTCGTACTCGGGGACTCGCTGGAGGTGGAGGTCGTTGGCATCGTCGCGAGTGCCATGTTCCTTCAGCAACCCACGGTCTGGGTCCCCCAGGACACCTGGGCGCGGACCGGTGCCCGGGCCTTCCCGGAACGCGGGTACGCCGACGCGCTCGTCGGGGTCGCCGCGGTGCAAGGCCGTAGCGACGCGACCTTCGAGCAGCTGCGCTCCGAGCTTCAGGAGGAACTGACCGAGGTCGGTGTCGAGGTCCTCTCACCCCGTCAGGCACGAGCGTCCGTGCCCGGGGTGACGGCGCAGCGCGCGACCTTCGGGGCGCTCGTCGCCGTCGCGGCGATCGTGGTCGGGATCGTGATGGCGGCGGTTGCAGCGAACGCCATCGAACAGGAACGGCCACGCGACGCGCAGCTCCGTGCGATCGGGGTTCCCGGCCCCGTGCTGGCCACGCTCGCTGCCGGCCGGCTGGCCGTCATCGCCGTCGCGACACTGCTCGTATCGGTCGGGCTCACGGGCGGCCTCGCCCGGCTCGTTCCGGAGGTGGTGCCGCTCGCGCTCAGCGGCACCGCCGTGTTCACCGCGACCGTCACCGTGTTGGTCGCACTCGCGGTCGGTGCCACGCCCGCGATCCGTCGGGTCCTCAACGCGGACCCCGTGGATGCGATGAGGAGGAACGCATGACGCTGGGTTCGTTCGAGGCCGGGCGTGATGAGCGTGACCGAAGCGGTGACCGTGCCGTGGTCGCGGCCCGCGAATTGACGAAGGAGGTCGGGTCGGGGGCGCAACGTGTCGTTGCGGTCCGCGGCGTCGACCTCGCCGTCCGACGCGGCGAACTGGTGGCGATCGTCGGGCCGTCCGGATCGGGGAAGTCGACCCTGCTGGCCGTGTTGGGCGCGCTCAGTTCGCCGACGCAGGGGCAGGTCACGATCGATGGGATCGACCCCGGGACCTTGAGCGAGGGCGACCGAAGCCGCTTCCGTGCTCAGCGGATCGGGTTCGTGTTCCAGTCGCCCGCCCTGATCCCCTATCTGACGGTGACGGAGAACATCGCGTTGGCGGCTCTGGTCGCTGGCATCGAGCGCGCCGAGGCACGGCATCGGGCAGAGCGTCTGCAGGCGGAGTTGGATCTGGATCACCGTGCCGACTTCCTCCCCACAGCACTGTCCGGTGGGGAGTTGCAGCGTGTCGGGCTCGGGCGGGCCCTGGTGACGGATCCGATCCTCCTGCTCGCGGATGAGCCGACCGCCAACCTCGATGTGGCCCGTGGACAGGCCGTGATCCGGTTGATCGCCGAGCAGGTGCGAGGTCGGGATCGGGCGGGCTTGCTGGTGACACACGACGAGCATGCAGCGCAGGCGGCCGATCGGGTGCTGCACCTCGTCGACGGGCGTATCGAACGCGATCACTGAACCGAGGTCGGCTGTTGGGCCCTACTGGCCGGTCGTGACCTTCGTCCCACGAAGTGGGGACGTGTGGCGCCATGTGGCCAATTACGGTAAGAGGCAGGGGAACCGGGCCGCACCTCGGAACTCGCTCGTGATCGGGAGCAGCGTCAGCGCCCACTCCCGTCAGAACGGACGTCGAGAACGGATCGAGGAAGAACGTGACCCTTTCACCACGGTTGATCGGCGTGGCGGTGGGCATCCTGGTGGTGTCGCTGCTGTCGCTCGCCTTCGCATCGGATGGGGTGCGTGATGGCCCCGCGGGCCCTTTCGGCACGGAGCAGCCCGAGCCCGACGAGCTGTTCCTGGACCTCGACGTCCAGGCCGCCTACGACGGTGAGGACGTACGGTTCCGCTTCTCGTGGCCATCGGAGGCGCCGAGCCTGTACCACGACTACTACGTCTACGAGGGCGGGGAGTGGGTCAGGTACGGCGGGGAGGCCGACGGCTCGGCGTTCCCCCTCAACGAGGACCGGATCACCTTCCTCCTCGACGATGGCTCCGTCGACGGGTTCGAGCAGTACGGCGGGTTCATGACCGTGTTCTCCTTCACCCGGATGATGAGTCCGGAGGACGAGGACGAGGACGAGGTCGAGGCGGTCTTCGGTGAGGGCACCGACGATCTGCGCAAGATGCTCCCCGACACGATGGAGGATCCGACCGACTGGCGGACCCGCCGCAGCGACGGGGAACTCGGTGACCTGCAGGACGCCGGGTACTTCCTCGACCTGTGGCACTGGCGCTCGCACCGTTCCAACCCGATCGGGTGGAGCGACGACCAGTACATCCTCGACCACCGCATCAGCGACAGCGGCGGAGGCGCGGCGTCGACGAACTTCGACGACGACCTCGAGCAGCCGGAGTGGATGTTCGACCCGGACGCGACCGGGCAGTACGCGATGTCGTGGGACCGCATCCAGAACCTCGATTACTCCTTGGACGACCCGTACTACCTCTCCGAGGACAACTCGGTGCCCTTCGACCCGAACCACGACTGGCAGGAGGGTGACACGATCCCGCGCCGGTTCCTGAGCGAGCCCGGCGAGTCACGCGCCGCGATCTTCTCGCAGGCGAACATCGACAACGGTCGTTGGACCGTGGAGCTGCGTCGCGCGATGGACACCGGCTACGAGGGAGAGGACAAGGCGCTGGAGGAGTTCGGCCGCTACCACCTCGCACCCGCGGTGCACGCCGGCGCGACCGCCGGTCGCTGGCACTACGTCGGCATGCCGGTCAGCCTCGGGTTCGGCCGTGAGGCCGACGTCGAGGCCGTGCGCTTCTCCGGGGATGCCCCCGACTGGTCGACGATCGAACCGACCACGGTGGAGCTGTTCTATCCGGGCACGATCGCGTGGGACTACCTGACCAACCCTGAGGAGCACGCTGGTGCCGGCGCCATCGGCGCGAACGCGTCGTTCGCGTCCGCGCACGACGTCGAGGACATGGCCTACTACGCGCTGGAGAGCGAGTTCCGCTCGGAGATCATCTCCCAGTGGTACCTGACCGGGGCCGTGTGGATCCTGTTCATCATCGCTTCTTCCGTGGCGGTCGTCCGACTCACCCGAACATCCCGCGCCACCGTCCGGACCGATCAGGAGAACCGCTGATGCCTCCCGCCTTCCATGCCATCGTCGTCAGTCTGGTCACCGGACTGTTCTTCTTCACCATGATCGCGGTCTTCGCCCGCTACGCCCTCGCGTGGCGCGGCGACGCCACGAACTCCCGGCTCGCGGTCGCCGCCGATCAGGGTGCCCTGTGGGCGGCCAGCATCGGGTCGGTGTTCATCCTGGCCGCGGTCGTCACCGGTTTCGCCATCTGGGCGCCGTCCGCGGCGATCAACAGCCCGGTGATGCGCAACAAGATCCTCACCGCGGTCCTGCTGCTCGTGACCTACGGCATCTTCGTCGCCATCCGCCTGTACGCCGGTGAACGTCTCTGGCTCAACCGGCCGCTCGCGACCTTCCAGGTGCGGGTCGCGATCGCGGGCTTCCACTGGTCGATGGTCACCAACTCGATCGGCGGGGACATCGCCGGCATCCCGTCCGGCTACGAGACGATCGTCGCCCTGTCCGGAGTGGAGACGCGGTTCACCTACTACCTGCCGACCTGGGTCCTGGCCGTGATCGCGGTGCTGTCCATCGCGATGCTCGCGCTGGCGTTCACGGATCGCACCTCGGATGCAGAGGAGGAACCGGTCCCGGCTGGTCGGGACGCCTGACGCAACCACGTCGTCATCGCAGGCGAGCGGGCGGACCCACCCGGGCCGCCCGCTCGCGGTGTTGCGGGGCGGTGCTCCGTAGAGCGCCTGTCCGGTCGATCTTGGGGTTTCGGGTCTTGCTCGAGGAGGCACTCGATGGCGCAGCCATAGAGGCGGTCACAAGCTCTCTCTGACAGAGGGGAAAGGTCGTCGCGCGTGTGATCCGCAGTGGCTGCGGGGGCTGCTTCCGACGCTCGGACCTGCCCGCAAGGACGACCGGCTTACCGCCGCAGGCCGCACGTCCGGGCAGGATCGGCACGAGGTGTTCGCGCATCCCGAGCAGTACGCCGAGGCATTGGCCGATGCCCAGCGTGACATGCTGCCGGCGTGACCGATGAGGTTCACGCGCGGCGATCCTGGCCGGTGTGGCCCTGCTCGGTGTCTGCTGGCTGCGGGCCTGGCGTCTTCGGTACCCGCTGAAGCGACTGACGGGCACCGTCTCCGGCGACACGCACACGTGAGCGGGCGGCGGCGCCGGGGACGGTGCGGTGCAGCAGGTGTCGTACGCTCGCCGACGGTGCCGGGCCCGGCCCGCGCCGAGCGATCCGAGCGCGACCCGACGAACGCCGCCGCGCTCCCCGATCGACGATGCCAGCGCGACCCGAACGACGAGGACCGACGTGGAGCACCAGCTGACGACCCTGCCATCCGGTGTCACGGTCGTGACCGAGCCGATGCCCGCGGTCCGGTCCGTGACGCTCGGGATGTGGGTCGCGGTCGGCTCCCGGGACGAGTCGTCCGAGCAGTTCG
>CAYTLZ010000158.1:0-8405 GCA_964438785.1 uncultured Actinomycetota bacterium
GGTACAGGAGATCGCCTTCACGCTGGCCAACGGGATCGCCTACGTCGAGGCAGCACTGGCGGCCGGGCTCGATGTCGATGACTTCGCCCCGCGGCTGAGCTTCTTCTTCGTGGCCCGCTCGACGCTGCTCGAGGAGGTCGCCAAGTTCCGGGCCGCACGGCGGTTGTGGGCGTCGATCATGCGCGAACGCTTCGGGGCGAAGGACCCCAAGAGCCTGATGCTGCGGTTCCACACCCAGACCGCCGGCGTGCAGCTCACCGCCCAGCAACCCGAGGTCAACATGGTCCGGGTGACCATCCAGGCCCTGGCGGCGGTGTTCGGCGGGACCCAGAGTCTGCACACCAACTCGTTCGACGAGGCGATGGCCCTGCCCACCGAGAAGAGTGCGCGACTCGCGCTGCGGACCCAGCAGGTGATCGCCCACGAGACCGACGTGCCGGCGACCGTGGATCCGTTCGCGGGGTCCTACGTCGTGGAGTCCATGACCGACGAGATCGAACGGCTCGTCCGGGCCGAGCTCGACCAGATCGAGGAACTCGGTGGTGCGGTGGCGGCGATCGACGAGGGCTACCAGAAGACCGAGATCGAGCGCACCGCCTACGACCTGGCCCGCAGGATCGACGCCGGCGAGTCGGTCGTGGTCGGCGTCAACCGTTACCAGATGGACGAGGACGTGCAGCCCGATCTGCAACGCGTCGACGCCTCGATCCGCCAGGCGCAGATGGACCGGACCGAGCAGATCAAGCGCGACCGGGACCAGGCGGCGGTCGACACGGCGTTGGAGGCCGTCCGGGCCGCGGCGAAGGGTGAGGACAACCTGCTGGTGCCGATGCGTGCGGCACTGAAGCACCGGGCCACGCTGCAGGAGGTCTGTGACGTCCTGCGCGACGAGTTCGGCGGTTACATCCCGCGCGACGCGTTCTGAGCGCGGGCGTGGCGGGGAGCCCCACCCGGACCCGCGACGCACGGCCCGGAACCGGGTGGCCCCGAGACCGGGGACGCGGGCGACGGGTTCCTCGCCGACCCCGAGCCGACGGAGGCATCGCCCACGGCGTCACGCGGTTCAGCATCCGGCGTTGACCTCGACGCCACCACTCACCGATGATGTCCGGCATGATGGCAACGACGGGTGCGGCACTGTCCGTCGCCGTGGCGCAGCCCGTGTGCGTCGGGGGCGATGTCGAACGCAATGCGCGTGAGCATGCGGGGTTGATCCGGCGTGCGGGCGCGCGTCTCGTCGTGTTCCCGGAGCTCTCGCTGACCGGCTACCACCTCGACGCTCCGCCGGTCGAACCGGATGACATGGCCCTGGCCCCGCTGGTCGAGGCCTGTGTGGAAACCGACGTGGTCGCACTCGCTGGCGCACCGGTGGTGTCCGGCGACGACACCACCATCGCGATGTTGCGCATCGACGCCTCCGGTGGTCGGGTCGTCTATCGCAAGGGCTGGTTGAGTCCAGCAGAGCAGTACCGCTTCACGCCCGGTGATGGTCCCACCGTCATCGACGTCGATGGGTGGCGCGTCGGGCTCGGCATCTGCAAGGACACCGGGACGAGGGCGCACGTCGATGGCGTGGCCGCACTGGACCTCGACCTCTACGCGGCTGGCGTGCTGCACCATCGGCACGAGCTCGACGAGCAGGATGCACGCGCGACCAGCATCGCACGGAGGTGCGGTTGCCATGTCGCGTTCGCGAGCTTCGCCGGCCGGACGGGAGGCGGCTTTGAGGTGCCGGCCGGAAACTCGGGCATCTGGGATGGTCGAGGGCGGCGGATCGCGCGAACCAGCCACCGGCACGACGAGGTCACCTCGGCGCTGTTGCGTCGGTGACCGTCCACGTCGCCGGGATGCGCTGCCGACGTCCACGCTGGCCTGAGCCATCGCCGAGGGTGCCGGTCCGGAGGCACCCGTCGCGTCCCACCGGGGCAGGAGCCTGCCGGTACCGTGCTGCTGCACGCGTTGCCCCGAACCGACAGGACCTGCGTGAGCCAGCGGATCGTCATCCTTGGGGGTGGACCGGCCGGATACGAGGCGGCACTGGTGGCCGCCGAGCTCGGAGCCGACGTCACCATCGTCGCCGACGAGGGGCTCGGCGGGAACAGCGTGTTGTGGGACTGTGTGCCGTCCAAGGCGCTGATCGTCGCCTCGGAGGCGATGGGCTGGGTGCACACCGCCGCGGACATGGGCGTGCACATCGACGGGATCGACCGCATCGACCGGACCGTGGTCGATTTCCGCAAGGTCGGGACCAGTGTGCTGGAACTCGGGGCGTCACAGTCGCGCGACATCGAGCGGCGGGTCGAGCAGGGCGGTATCCGTCTGCTGCGTGGGCGGGGTGTCATCTCCGGCTACCACGAGGTCACCGTCACCGCCGTGGACGGCGCGACCACCACGCTGGAGGTCGACTATCTGCTCGTCGCGACCGGTTCGACCGCGCGGGTCCTGCCCTTCTTCGAGCCCGACGGTGAGCGGGTGCTCGTCGGCCAGCAGGTCTACGACCTCGACGAGGTCCCCGAGCACCTGATCGTGGTGGGTTCCGGGGCCACGGGTGCCGAGTTCGCGAACGCGTTCCGCCGGTTCGGGGCCGAGGTCACCCTGGTGTCGTCGCGGGACCTGATCCTGCCGACCGAGGACCCGGACGCCGCGGCGGTCATCGAGAGCGTGTTCGAACGCCGCGGGATGCGCATCCTGCGCAACGCCCGTGCGGTGACCTGTGAGCGCCGTGGTGACGAGGTGGTCATCGGACTGAAGGACGGCGACGAGCTCGTCGGCAGCCATGTGCTGTTCACCGTCGGCCAGGTCCCGACGTCGAAGGACCTCGGGCTCGAGCTCAGCGAGATCGAGGTCAACGCCTGGGGTGGGATCGACGTCGACGCCGTCGGGCGCACCAGCTGCCGCTGGGTCTATGCCGCCGGCGACGTGACCGGGCGGGTGATGCTCGCCTCGGTCGCGGCGATGCAGGGCCGCACGGCCATGTGGCACGCGCTCGGCGAGGCCGTGCAGCCGATCCGGTGGGACGCCGTCGCGGCGACCATCTTCACGGATCCGGAGGTCGCCACGGTCGGGCTGTCGCCCGCGGAGGCGGAGGAGGCGGGCTTCCCGGTCGAGACCGCCCGACTCGACTTCCGCTCCAACCCACGGGCCAAGATGATCCACGGCACGGACGGCTTCGTGAAGGTCCATGCGATGGTCGGCTCGGGCACGGTGGTGGGCGGCGTCGTGGTATCCAGTCGGGCCAGCGACCTCATCCAGCCGCTCGCCGTGGCCGTCCAGAACCGGTTGAGCGTCGCGCAGCTGGCGCAGACGATGACCGTCTATCCGTCCATGGCCGGCTCGGTCGCCGAATGTGCCCGGATGCTGATGGTGCGGCTCGACCCCGCCAGGCGCTGACCGACGCCGCCGGGCGCTGACCGACCCCGCCGGGCGCTGACCGATCCCGCCGGGCGCTGACCGACCCCGCCGGGCGCTGACCTGCGGCCGTCCGCGACGTCGCGGAACACCGTGGCGTTCGCTGGCATTGTCTCCAGCCGACCATCCACGACGACCACCCGCGAACCAGGAGCCTCCGTGCCCGACGTCGAGCTGTACTTCGACCCCGTCTGCCCCTTCTGTTGGCAGACCTCCAAGTGGCTGCGTCAGGTCCAGCGGCTCAAGGGACTGGATGTCGGCTACCGCTTCATCTCGTTGCAGTTCCTGAACGAGGAGATCGGCTACGAGGACCGCGGCGAGACCTACGCCGAGGCGCACCGGCAGGGGACACGTCTGCTGCGCGTCGCGGCCGCCGTCCGTGAGGCGACCGACGACGCCACGGTCGGCCGGCTCTACGAGGCCATGGGCGAGGTCATGTGGGAGTCGGATGTGCCCGGCGTCGACGGGTTCGACGACATCCTGGCCCACCATGCGGCGGGTGCGGACATCCCGGCACTGCTCGAGGGCCTCGGGCTGGACGTCGCGCTCGCCGAGGCAGCGGACAGTGACCGCCACGACGCGCTGATCCGGGCGGAGACCGAGCAGGCCCAGGCCCGTGCGGGGGACGACGTCGGCACCCCGATCCTGTCGTTCTCGCCCCCGGACGGGCCGGCGTTCTTCGGGCCCGTCATCTCGGACCTGCCGTCCGACGAGGAGGCGGTCGAGCTCTACGACGCGATCGTCAAGGTCGCGACGTGGCCTGGATTCGCCGAACTGAAGCGATCGCTTCGCACCCTGCCGGACGTGAAACTGATGGCGACGATGCGCGACGACGCCGCCTGATCCCGGACCGAGCCGGGACCTACGGGGTCTCGGCGTCGGTGCCGGCGTCGGTGTCCTCGATCCGGGCCAGCACGGCCCCCTGCTCGACGACCTCCCCGGCGCTGAAGCCGACCTCGGTGACGGTGCCGTCCCGGTGGGCGCTGATGGCGTTCTCCATCTTCATCGCCTCGAGCACGACCACCTTGTCGCCGGCCGTGACCACGTCACCGACCTCCACGGCGTAGGTGACGACGGTGCCCTGCATGGGTGCCACCAGGTCCTCCGTCGCCACGGTGCCGGCGGTGGTACCCGTCGAGTTCCGCCGCCGGCGGCTGGTGCGGCTGGACGCGGCGCGCGTACCGGTGACGGCCGGTGCACCGAACACGCGGACGTCGAGTCGACGTCCGTCGACCTCGACGGTGATGGTCTCGCTCGGGGTCGGGTCGTCGTCCGGCGCGGTGCCGGTCGGTGGTGGTGGTGAGGTCAGACCCGACAGGTCCCACTCCTTCTCGACCGACACCGTCGAGTGTTCACCGGCGGCGAACTGCTCGTGGCGCATCGCGAGCCGGTGGAAGGGCACGGTGGTCGACGTCCCCTCGAGCACCAGTTCGTCCAGCGCCCGCGACATGCGCGCCCGGGCGATGTCGCGGTCCTCACCCCACACGATGAGCTTGCCGATCATCGAGTCGTAGTCGCGGGTCACCTCGGTGCCGGACTCCACACCGGTGTCGAGTCGGACCCACGGACCGAGCGGGGGGACGAGCCGATCGATGGGCCCGGGGGTCGGTACGAAGTTCGCCGCCGGGTCCTCCGCGTTGATGCGCACCTCGATGGCGTGGCCCGTCAGGCGCACGTCGTCCTGGGTGAACGCCAGCGGCTCGCCGGCGGCGACGCGCAGCTGCTGGTGGACGAGGTCGATACCGGTGATCAGTTCCGTCACCGGGTGCTCGACCTGCAGGCGGGTGTTCATCTCCAGGAAGTAGAACGCCGGGTTGTCCGGATCGTCGGTCGGGTCGAGCAGGAACTCGCAGGTGCCGGCGTTGGTGTAGCCCATCTCGCGGGCCACCTCGACGGCGGCCGTGCCCATGGCGTCGCGGACGTGGGATGGCAGGCCCGGGGCCGGTGCCTCCTCGACGAGCTTCTGGTGGCGGCGCTGCAGCGAGCAGTCACGTTCGCCGAGGTGGACGACGTTGCCATGGTGGTCGGCCAGCACCTGGATCTCGACGTGGCGCGGCCGTTCGAGGTAGCGCTCGAGATAGCACTCGCCGCGCCCGAAGGCGGCCTGGGCCTCGCGGCGTGCCGCGTCGAGCGCATCGCGCAGGGCGTCGGCGTCGTGGACGACCTTCATCCCGCGCCCACCGCCGCCGAACATCGCCTTGACCGCGATCGGGTAGCCGTACGCCGCGCCGAACTCGGCGGCGACATCCGCGTCGTCGGTCGGCTCGAGGGTGCCCGGGACGATGGGGACCTCGGCGGCGAGCGCGACCTCCCGGGCGGAGAGCTTGTCGCCCATCCGCGCGATCGCCTCCGGCGGGGGGCCGATGAAGGTCAGCCCGGCGTCGGCCACCGCGGTGGCGAAGTCGGCGTTCTCTGCGAGGAAGCCGTAGCCGGGGTGGATCGCCTGGACCCCGGTGCGCGCCGCGACCTCGAGGATCCGGTCGATGGCGAGGTAGGACTCGCTGGCCGCGGCCGGACCGAGCAGGTGGGCCTCGTCGGCCAGGCGAACGTGTAGGGCGTCGCGGTCGGCCTCGCTGTAGACGGCGACGGTGCGGACCCCGAGCTCGCGGCAACCCCGGATGACCCGGACTGCGATCTCGCCGCGGTTGGCGATCAGCACGCCCTCGAACATCGTCACGCTCCCTTGGCTCCGGCGCCGGCACGCGACCCGGCGGCGAGGGCAGCCTAGTGAGACTGGTGCCCGCAGCCGTCGTCGGCCGGCCGCACGCGGACCGGGTGACGCGGGTGGCCGCTCGGCGGGCGTGCGATCCGGGTGGGTGACCGGCACGTCGAACGGACGGCCATTGTCCGGATGCCCGGCCAGCGCGTGGGCGGGTCCGAAAAGCTTGTGACAGACTTCACAAACGTCGAAAAGGATCGCTGCATGTCACGTATCCGTACCCGCACCCGCTCCCTGGTCGCCGCCACCGCGGCCGCCCTGCTGCTCGCCGCCTGTGGCAACGGTGGCGACACCGCCGCCGATGACGCGGGTGACGCGTCGGGCGACACCCTGAGCGTGGTGGGCACCGACTCCCTCGAGTGGGACGTCGAGGAGCTCGAAGCCTCGGCCGGCACCGTGGAGTTCGAGCTCGTCTGTGAGGATGCGGTCAACCACAACCTCGTGATCGACGAGACCGGTGAGGAGGTCGCCGCCTGCGAGCCCGGCGAGACCGTGACCGGATCGGTCGAACTCGAAGCCGGTACCTACACCTACATCTGCACCGTCCCCGGCCACGAGACGACCATGCGCGGCGAGCTCACCGTCAGCTGAGCCGTCACGCCCCGGCATCCATCGTGGATGACCACGCATCGATCGAGGCTCGCCCGAGCTCCCGCGGGCGGGCCTCGATCGCATCGGGGCGCATCCTTGCGGGTTCCCGGGGCCCCGTCGGGGGCAGGTACGCTTCCCCGAGCGCACCGTGTTGCGCACCGTGGCCCCGCATTTCGAGGAGAACGTGACGTGCGTCGAACCACCAGCATGATGATCGCGGCCGGCGTCCTGCTCGCCGGCTGTGCGACCGTTCCCGACGGTGCCATCGACGCCCAGGCGCTCGAATGCCCGCCGGGTACGGAGGGGTGCGACGACATCCGCCCCGTCGGTGAGGGCGGCGAGTTCGAGATCGAGATGGGCAACTTCTTCTTCGACAACGTCGACGGTACGGCCGTCACCGGCGAGATCCAGGTCACCGCCATCAACGTGCAGGACGGTTACCACAACATCGAGTTCCTGGGAGCGGCCGACGGGTCGTCGTTCATGGGCGGCTCCGATGGTGATGCCGTCGTCGGTGCCGACGGCAACGAGACCGGCGAGGGCACGGTCGCGCTGTTCCCGGGCGAGTGGACGATCATCTGCAACGTGCCCGGTCACCGGGCCGCCGGCATGGAGGGTGTCGTCACCGTCTACGCCACGCCGGAGGAGCTCGAAGCGGCCGAGGCGGAAGCCGCCGAGAGCGACGGGATGGGCGGCTGACACGCTCGTCGTGACCATCCGTCGGCCCACCGGCGGATCGAGCCGGTCCCGTCGCCGAGGCTGCTGTCGGCCGGAATGCCGTCTCAGCCGCTCCAGTCGAGGAGCCGTTGGCCGGCACTGACCACGGCGAACCAGACCCCGGCCGTGGCGAACGGGATGAGGAGCACGACCAGTGGCCGCCGCCGACGCCAGCGCCAGATCAGCGCTGCCGCGCCGACCCAACCGGCCACCAGCAGCGCCGTGACCCAGCCCGGTGCCAGCAGCCCCGTCAGGGCGACGAACCCCCCGACCGCGAGGTGCATCAGTCCCGCCGCGGCGAGCGCGACACTGCCCGCGAGCCGACGTCCGGCGTCGTGGAGCATGGCTTCGGTCTCGCCCACCAGATCAGGCGCTCGCCCATCGGGGTCGCGCGGCTCGGCCTGATCGGCGTCGGCCATCGTCGTCAGCCCGCCTGATCCAGGTCGCTCGGGCGGGCGATGCGCGGCCGGCCGATGCCCTCGACACGGGCCGCCCGGGCCCAGGCGTGGTCGGCCGGTCCAGGACCGGAATCCGCTCCCGCGCCCGCCCGGGACGCGATGGCGACCGCGAGTGCGGCGGCCTGGGCATCGTCCAGCGGTCCGCCGCGGACCACCTCGATGCGCAGGCGGTCGTCCGACCACGCTGCCGTCGTGGCGTCGCCGTTCGCCGCCTCGGGGGGCGCGCTCACAGGGGGATGTTCCCGTGCTTGCGGGCCGGTCGCTGTTCACGCTTGCTGGCCGTGAACGCCAGCGCCTTGATCAGCTCACGGCGCGTCTCGGACGGGGCGATGACCGCGTCGACGTAGCCGCGCTCCGCGGCGCGCCACGGGTTGGCGAGATCGCGGGCGTAGCGCGCCTCGAACTCGGCGTGGAGTGCCTCGGCGTCATCGGCTGCGGCCAGCTCGCGTCGGTGCAGGATGTTGACCGCGCCCTTGGCACCCATGACGGCGATCTCCGCGGTCGGCCAGGCG
>CAYTLZ010000159.1:0-3688 GCA_964438785.1 uncultured Actinomycetota bacterium
AGGTGCGCGTTGCCCGACACCTTCACCCGCTCGAACGCGTTGATCCCGCGACCCTCGAGCCCGTCGAGCTCCTCGAGCATGACCCGGGGATCGATCACGACCCCGTCGGCGATGACCGGGGTCACGTTGGGATACAGCACACCCGACGGGATCAGGTGCAGCTTGAAGACCTGGTCGCCGACGATGACGGTGTGACCGGCATTGTTGCCGCCCTGGTAGCGGACCACGAGGTCCGTGGTGTCGGCCAACAGATCGGTGGCCTTGCCTTTGCCCTCGTCACCCCACTGGGCACCGACGATGATGGTCGCGGGCATGGAACATTCCTTCGCTCACGCGAGCGACCACCCCGAAGGTGACCGCGGACGGACTCGACTGGCGGAGCGAACATGCTCCGGCGGCCGTTCGGGCCGCCGTGTCCGGAGCCTACCGGCGCGCTCACGACGCCGGGGCGCGCGGCTCGAACTCGTCGTCCGCCGTCGGGGCGTCCGAGGGGGCGGTGATCGCCTCCGGCCCGGTCGCACCGCGGCGCGTGGCCGTGCCGACGACCAGCGCGATGCCGAGCACGACCAGCAGCCCAGGACCGACCCAGGCGAGCTCGGCGACGTCGAGCACGCGGACCTCGGTCAACCCGACGATCGCGACGGCGATGAACACGAGACCGGCAAGCAGGTGGCCGATACGCAGCGGGTGACGTTCCATGGGGGACTCCATTCGTCGGATTCGGAGGCGGATCGGGCCGGGCGGCTGGTGCGGGTGCGGGTGCGGGCGCGGCACCGATCAGGGGACGACCGATGCCGCCGGTGCGCGGGTCGGTCCGGTCTCGAGCACGCGGATGCTGCCGACACCGGCCGACAGGTCGAGCTGCACCGTGCCGGCCCCCTCCTCGGCGGGCCGAGACCACGTCCGGCTCGGCGCGATCCCGCCGCTGCTGGCGCGCCCGACGACATCGATCTGTCCGAGCCCGGCCTCGGCGTCGATGACCAGACCGACGTCCGACGGCACCCGGACGACGAGTTCGCCGGCGCCGATGCGCCCCTCGACCGCGATCCGCTCGCCGTCGAGGTCGAGCTGGCGCAGGTCGACCTCGAGCCGACCGGCATCGACCTCGTAACGGGGCTCGAGTTCGTCCACGGACCCCGGGACGACGAGTTGTTCCACGCGCTCGGCCGGACCGAACGACACCCACGGGCCGAGCTCCAGCGTGTTCACGACACCGCCGAGCAGGACGACCGGGACCAGCAGGATCCCGAGCACGATCAGGGTGCGACTGCGCCCGACCAGCGCGCCCACCAGGGTGCCGATGCCGATGACGAGCAGCCCGGCGGCGGCCAGCTGAACGAAGGACAGCTCGAGCGCACCGGCCAGATCCAACGCCCACAACACGCCGGCGGTGAGCAGCGCGACACCGATCGTGAGCCTCGTCAGCAGTGAACGGGGATGCTGTGGAACGGGTGGTGGCTCCCAGGCGGGAGGTGTCGGTCCGCCATCGGTCGGTGGCATCGGGCCGGCGGGACCGTCGGGACCGGCGGGCGGACGTGGTGCGGCGGTGGGCGTGGACGCGGACGCGGACTGCATGGTGGGCTCCTGGGGCGAATCACCGGCGGCACCGTGTGCCGCGGTCGGCCGGACGGGATGAGGTGGCGGGGCGGCCGAAGCCGGTGGCCGGGCCGAAGCCGACGGGCCGGACCACGCCCGGGTCGGCGGTGTGGCCGCCGCCGGTGGCGGGGTGCGGTCGCGATCACCGGAGCGCCACAGCGCGAGCCCGAAGCCGATGAGGGCCAGCGGCACGAGCACGTTGCCGTCCGGCACGAACGGTCCGACGCCGGGACGTCCCAGCAGCCAGACCGCCCCGACCACCAGCAGTCCGATACCCAGCCAGAACTGCGGGTCGCGCTCACCGTCCGCCGACCATCGCCCGGGCCGCTGCGCCTCGCCATCGGGCGGGCCCGACGCGCCGGTGCGCACGTCGGGCTCACCGACGGGGACGAGGAAGATGGCGACCAGGTAGGCCAACGCGACGAGCCCGTTGGTCACCACGGCGAGTACGACCAGCAGCACGCGCACGATCACGACGTCGATGCCGAGGTGACGCGCGAGACCGGCGGCCAGACCGGCCAGGATGCGACCGTCGCGCGGTCGGCGAAGCCGGGGCCGGGACGTCGAGGTGGCACTCATCACGCGCACTTTCGGATCGGTGGATGCAGGATCGGTGGCTGGACGGTCCGGCTCGACGTGGCCCGACGCTGTGGGTCGACCGCGTGGCTCGACCGTCCGCTGGAGGCATCATCATCGCCCGCGACGGCCGCGACCATCGGGGAGCACCCTGAGCCGACCCTGAGAGGCCGGCCCGAGACGGGGGTCCGTCCGGGTGGGCGCGGGCGACCCGGTGTGCCACCATCGTCGCCGTGACGACCTCGATCGAGCCCCGACCGACCCGACCTCCCCCGCCACCGGTGCCCGGGGCCGGTCCGGCGCGGCCGGGTCGGCTGCGCTTCACCCGGGACAGCGACGACCGGATCATCGCCGGTGTCGCCGGTGGTCTCGCCCGCGAACTCGGCGTCGATGCGGTCCTGGTCCGGATCACCTTCGCGGTCCTGGTCTTCGCCGGCGGGGTGGGACTGCTGCTCTACGGGGCCCTGTGGGTGCTCGCACCGGTCGGGCGGATCCCGACCGCTCCGGCGCGTCCCGCCACCGCCCAGCAGGCCGTGGCCCTGGCCCTGATCGCCGCCGGCGTCCTCGGGCTGCTCCGCGCCTTCGGGCTGTGGTTCGGTGACGCCCTGGTGCTGCCGATCGTGGTCGCCGCCGCCGGATCCGCGGTGCTGTGGACCCGGGCCGACGGGGCCCGTCGCCACCGGCTGGCACGGCTCGGCGGCCGCCTCACGCCGGAGGTCCTGCAGTCCGCCGCGACCGCCCCGGTCTCGCCGGTCCGGATCGTGGTGGGCACGCTGCTGGTGGCGGGCGCGGTCGCCGGCTTCCTCGCCGCGAACGACGCACTCGTCGCTGCGGGCGACCTCGCCCTGGCGGTGATCGCCGCACTCGGCGGGCTCGGCCTGCTGTTCGGTCCCTGGCTGTGGCGGGTCCGCACGGAGTTGAACGCCGAACGTCGCCGGCGGATCCGGCAGGAGGAGCACGCGGAGATCGCGGCCCATCTGCACGACTCCGTCCTGCAGACGCTGGCATTGATCCAACGCTCCGCCGACCAGCCCACGCGCATGGTGGCCCTGGCCCGGCGCCAGGAACGTGAACTGCGGGCGTGGCTGTACGGCGACGGGTCGCCGAGTGGCGGCCCACGATCAATGGCCGAGGGGTTCGCCGCCATCGTGGAGGAGCTCGAGGCGACCCACGACGTCGCGATCGAGCTCGTCACCGTGGGCGACGCCCCGATCGACGACCACGGTCGCGCGTTGCTCGCCGCCACCCGCGAGGCCGCGCTCAACGCGGCCAAGCACGCGCAGGTGGCCACGGTCGACCCCTACCTCGAGGTCGACGACGCCGGCTTCCACGCCTTCGTCCGGGATCGCGGCATCGGGTTCGACCCGGCTGCGGTCCCGGCCGACCGTCACGGCATCAGCCGGTCGATCCACGCGCGGCTGGCACGCCACGACGGGTCGGCCACGATCACCGCCGCACCCGGCAATGGCACCGAGGTGGAGCTCGCCGTACCCCGGCAGCGGCCCCGTGCCACCGG
>CAYTLZ010000159.1:3788-6461 GCA_964438785.1 uncultured Actinomycetota bacterium
TGCCACCGGCCCCACACCTGCCACCGGCCCAGCACCGGCCGGCACCCCGTCCGCCGACCAGGAGTCACCATGACCCGCGCCGTGAAGGTCTTTCTCGTCGACGACCACGCCCTGTTCCGGGCCGGGGTCCGCGCCGAGCTCGGGCCGCTGGTGACGATCGTCGGGGACGCCGGCAGCGTCGATGATGCGATCCAGGGCATCCGCGCCACGCGGCCCGACGTGGTGCTGCTCGACGTGCACATGCCGGGTGGCGGCGGGCGCGCCGTGCTGGAGGCGATCCGGCCCACCCACCCGGATGTGACCTTCCTCGCCCTGTCGGTCTCGGACGCCGCCGAGGACGTCATCGCGGTCATCCGGGCCGGGGCCCGCGGGTATGTCACCAAGACCATCTCCGCCGAGGAACTCGCGGACGCGATCGGACGGGTGCACCAGGGCGATGCGGTCTTCGGCCCTCGGCTGGCCGGGTTCGTGCTCGACGCCTTCGCCGGTGACCTGCCGGCGGGCGTCTCCGACGACGACGCGGAACTCGACCAGCTCACCACCCGGGAGAAGGAGGTCCTGCGCCACATCGCGCGGGGCTACACCTACCGCGAGGTGGCCGGCCGGCTGCACATCTCGGTCAAGACCGTCGAGACCCACGTGTCCGCCGTGCTGCGCAAGCTGCAGCTGTCGAATCGCCATGAGCTCACGGCCTGGGCGGCGGGCCGGGATCTGCTGTGACCATCGCGCCGGCGTCGCGTCGGCATCACGTCGCCTCGGCCGTCGCGGCACGCAGCGTCGGGGCGAGTCGTCGCCAGCGCGCCTGGCGGGCCCGGTAGAACACCCAGGCGAAGGCGGTGACCGGCAGCGTGGCCCAGCCCGCATCGATGGTCACCCGGTCCAGGTAGCGCGTGCGCCGGTCGTCAAGGGGCTCGAGCACGATGTCGTGGACCCAGGAGCGGACGAGGCCACCGTGCTCGTCGCTGGTGAGCGTGAACTGCGCCGCGTCGATGCGCTCGAAGCGGATGGTGTGGCGGCCGAGCGGCAGCACCCCGAACAGCCACAGCCGCCCGGTGATGGTCTCGCCCTCCCGCCACACCTCGCTCCGACGGGCTGCGGGCGGGTAGTGCAGGAGCCCGCGGGTCACCGCACGGAACGCGGCGGGGGTGCGGACCGCGTCCCATACCGCCGTCGCGGGGGCGTCGAGGTCGATGGTCCGGGTGAGGGTCAGTGCGTTGTCCATGGTGGCGTCCGATCCGGTGGGGGCAGGTGGCTGTGGAGTATCCTGAGCGATGCTCACGTTCACTACTCGCGTACGAGGACGTCCCATGGCTGCGCCGGGCTCGCGCCAGAAGGCACGCGAACGCCGTCGGGTGCCACGTCAGGAGCGCGCCCGCGCCACGCACGCCTTCATCCTCGAAGCCGCTGCTCAGGTCTTCGCCGAACGGGGCTACGCCGCGACCACCAACGAGATCGCCGCACGGGCCGGTGTCTCGATCGGCTCGCTCTACCAGTACTTCGCGGACAAGGACGCGCTGCTCGTCGCGCTCGCGGAGCATCATCTCGCCGAGGCGCAGACGCAGTTGCAGTCCGTGCTCGCGGACGCGCCGTCCGACCGCGACGCGCTGGTCCGCCGGGTCATCGAGGTGGTGGTGGACCTGAACCGTCCGAGCGCGTTGCACAACGTGCTCTACCAGGCCGCGCCGCGCACCCCGGAGCTCATCGCGGTCCTCGACCGGCTCCGCGACGATCTCGCCGGGGCGGTGTCCGTCCTGCTCGCCATGGACGGGGTCGAGACGTCGGTGGCCGGGCGGCGCGGCCACGCGCTCGTCGTGGCCGTCGACGCCGCGGTCCACGAACACGTCCTCGCCGCCGACAGCCCCGATGACGAACGCGCCCGCATCGAGGACGTGGTCATCCTCACCACGGCGACGCTGGCGGCGTACGGCAGTTGACGCACGAGCCATCAGCGGCCCTGTGGCACCCTCCTCCGGGTCGGAGGGACTGCACGTGGCGACGGAAACCCTGGTCGTGGACGATCGACTCGAACTGCGGCCCGTGACGGAGGCGACCGCACCGTTCCTGGTCGAGGCCGTGCGCGAGTCCCGGGACACGTTGTCGCCCTGGATGGCGTGGGCCGGCCCGACGTTCGGCCCGGCGGACGCGCAGGTGTTCATCGAGCTCGTTGCCGCCGGTGATGAGCGTGCCTATGCGATCCGCAGCCGGGACGACACTGGCTTCCACGGCATCTGTTCGTTGAACCGCATCGACCGGGTCAACCGGACCGCGAACCTCGGCTACTGGCTGCGATCGACGTCCACGGGTCGTGGGTTGGTGACGCGTGCTGCCCGTCGCCTGCTCGTGCACGCGCTCGAGGAGCTCGACATCGAACGCGTCGAGATCACGACGTCCCCGGCGAACGCCGCGAGCGTCGGTGTCGCGCGACGCCTCGGGTTGGCGGAGGAAGGCCTCCGCAGCCGCGCGATCCGCGTGGGCGACGACCAGCACGACGCCCGGGTGTTCGTCGCATTCCCGGCCGATCTCGAGCGTCTCCGGCAGACCCCACCCCGCGATCAGTAGACGCCCCACTGGTCGGGCGTCGCACACCGGTTGGAGGCGTCTCGCGGCATGCGCCGACGTGTGCGATCCGACCTCGTTCGGTCGCGGCTCAGTTGTTGATGCAGGCGTTGATGC
>CAYTLZ010000159.1:6561-8358 GCA_964438785.1 uncultured Actinomycetota bacterium
GTTGATGCAGGCGTTGATGCGAGCGTCACACCGGGGTCGGGTTGGTGGGGTCGGGTTCGTCGTCGCGGTGGAGGAGGTGCAGTGCGTCCAGGTCGATCGAAGTGGACCCTCGGGAGTGTTCGAGCCAGAGCAGGGCGAACAGGGCGACCAGCAGGAACGCTGCGGCTTCGAGGAGGCCGCCGGAGCGAAGCAGCGGCAGGTTGGGGTCGACGTCGATGCGCATGATGGCTGACAGACCATCGGTTGCTCCACCCGCACGGGCGAACAGGACGTTGTTCGTGATGTTGAAGGCCGCGTGTGCGCCGATCACCACCGCGAGGTTGCCGCTGAACAGGTAGACGACGCCGAGGACGAGCCCGGAGAGGGCGAAGGTCAGCATGGTGATCGACGTGCCGGCCTGTCCGAGGTGGCCCAGGGCGAACACGAGGGCGCTGAGGGCCAGTGCCGCCGCCACGGCGCGGTGGGGGAGAGCCAGCGGCGCAATCCGTCGACGGCGTTGCACAGGAACACCCCGCGGAGGACGAGCTCCTCCCAGAAGCCGGTGCACAGCATCGCGACCGTGTACAGCAGGATCCCTGGCCACAGGGCCATCTCGCCCGGGTCGAACGTGGCGGCGACCTGGGCCCAGCCGGCTCCGAGCGCGACCAGGAAGGGGATGGACACGGCGAGCAGGCCCACCACCAGCCCGGCACCCAGGTCGATGAGCCAGGGTCGGTCGATGACCAGCCCGTAGTCGGCCAGCCTGCGGCCGCCGAGGAACCGTCGGCTGAGCATGACGAGTAGGACGGCCACCACGGCGGGTACGCCGCTCGCAAGCAGTGCCGCCACCGGAAGTGGCAACTCGAACGGTACGAGGGTTTCCGCGCTGGCGGCCACGAACGCCCCGATCAGCGGGATCAGGATGAGCCACGGGGTCCGTGCTCGACGGTGGGTGTGGTCCCAGAAGGGGGCACGAACGGTTCGGACGATCGCTCGCGCCATCAGGGTTCCTCGGTTCGCTCGTGCGAGAAGCGGCGGTCGTTGCGGTCCGTGCGAGCAGCACGATGCCAGGTCCGGACCTACGGTCTCCGCGGGCGTGGCGGTGGCCAGCGCGAGCCGGAGCAGCGCGGGACCGGCCTTGATGACGAACAGCACCGTCTGGGATCGTCGTTCGATCAGCATGGCACCGACACGGCCGACCTGAACGAAAACGGTGCCGACGAGCACCGTGCTGACGAGCTCGCCCCTGGTCATCCTCGCCCCGTGGTCCAACGGTGGGAGCGTCGAAGCAGAGCCCTTCAGGCA
The DNA here is from genome assembly GCA_964438785.1 of uncultured Actinomycetota bacterium. Lineage (GTDB taxonomy): Bacteria > Actinomycetota > Nitriliruptoria > Nitriliruptorales > Nitriliruptoraceae > PWLR01. The sequence goes on from CAYTLZ010000159.1 coordinate 7,846, forward strand.
AGGCTTCGAGCAGTCCAAGCCGTATGCATCACAGGCGCGCCGGTCGGCAACAGAAGTTCGGGACGGCACGGATCGTGTCGTCGCGAGCTCCCACCGACCCGTCGACCGCCCCAGACGGCGGCAACACGGGCGTTGCGCCACGGTCGCGAAGTCGAGGCGATCTGGCAGGATCCAGGCACGAGGGCGGACTGCAACACGCTCCAGCGGAGGGCCCGTGCCACACGACGAGAGCTTCGATGACCTGATCGGTATCCCAGGCCCCAACGTTCGGAGCCAGTTCACCGACACGGAACAGGTTGAAGAGACGACCACTGACCAGCCGGACGACGACCATTCACGGTTCTGTCCGAACTGCCACCGTGTCCTTCCTCAAACGGAGCTCGTCTGCCCGGACGATGAAACCGCACTCACGGAACTTCCCCCGCCCAGTGAACCGGGTAGTCCCAGCTGACCCGCGCCACTCGCCATGACCTAGAGGATCCGGGCGTTGTCTCACAGTTCTGACGGGGAACC
>CAYTLZ010000160.1:0-8341 GCA_964438785.1 uncultured Actinomycetota bacterium
CATCACGATCCTGACGGTGGCGCTCGGGCTGTACCGCTCGACGTTCGACATCCAGATCGGTCAGCTCGCGGCATCGGCGGTGCTGACGGCGCTCCCCGTGATTGTGATCACCCTGATCTTCCAGAAGCGCCTCCAGGAGGTCATCGTGATCGGAGCCGACAAGTGACGCACGCTGCTGCGCGGCACGGAGCCGACATGGACGTTCGACTGCACTCGAGAACGTGGCCGGAGGTCCGCGAACTGCTTGCGGAGGAACCGGTCATCGTCGTTCCGATCGGTGCTCTGGAGCAGCACGGACCCCACCTACCGCTCGAGACCGATTTTAGGATGGCGGACACGGTGGCCGAGTTGGCCGCGAGACGGGCCACCGAGGGGGGTGCACCGGCCCTGGTCACGCCACCGCTGTGGAGCGGCTACTCGCCCCACCACATGGATTTCCAGGGCACGGTGACATTGCGCGCCTCGACGTTACAAGCGCTCGTCCGGGACGTAGCGGTGAGTCTGTGGCACCACGGGTTCCGCAAGATCCTGTTCCTCAACGGTCACGGTGGCAACGCGAACCTGATCGGTGGGATGGTGCAAGCCCTGCGGTTCGAGGAGGGGGTCCGCGTCGCAGCAGCGAACTACTGGTCCTTCGTCGCTGACCGCATCGGTGAGTGGCGCCATTCCGGTCCGGGCGGAATCGACCACGCCTGCGAGATGGAGATGTCGCTGATGCGGCACGTGTGCCCGGAACACGTGCACGTCGAGGCTGCCACCGATGGCACCTGGTTCCCCAACTCCCGCTTCCTCACCGGTGACCTCGCGATCGGTGCACCGGTGTCGGTGTCGTGGAGCTTCGGTGAACTCAGCGACAACGGCACTCTCGGCGACCCCGTCAGCGCGAGTGCCGAGCGCGGCGCCGGCCTGCTCGAGATGATCGTCGACGAGGTGGCTGACTTCCTGACAGAGTTCCGCAGTTGGGATTGGGATGAGCCACGAGAGATCTGAAAGGACAACCATGCCGACCCCCAACCTGATGTGGGCATACCCCTGGGACCTGCTCGACGAGGGAATCGGTCCGGCACTGGACCGGATGCAGACCCGGGCGAAGGTCACCGACGTTGCGGTGACGGCTGTCTACCACGCGGGAAAGTTTCTGCACCCGAACAACCCACGACGCAAGATCGTCTTCCCGGAGTCCGGAACGCTCTACTTCCCCCCCGATCCGTCGTGGTACGGGCGCCAGCGCATCGCCCCGCCAGTCTGGCCCGAAGCTCTGACACAGGACTTCTGGCCTGCGCTCCGTCACGAGACCAGCGAACGAGGTATGGGGCTCACCGCCTGGTCCCTCTGCCTGCACAACAGCGGTATCGGCAGCGAGCACATCGACTGCACCGTCCAGAACGCGTTCGGTGACCGGCTGCGGACCGATCTGTGTGCGGCCAACCCCGACGTAGGCGACTACCTGACCGCGGTCATGCGCGACATCGCGGCAACACGTCAGGTGGACCGCATCCTGCTGGAGTCCCTCGAGTTCATGCCGTTCCAGCACGGCTTCCATCACGAGGTCATCGGCGTGCCGGTCGGCCCGACGCTGGGGCTGCTGATGGCGCTGTGCTTCTGCGAGCACTGCCTGCAGGCGGCCCGAGAGGACGGCGTCGATGGTGCCGCTGTTCGCCGCTGGGTCGTGAAGACGGTCAACGCCCACTTCGCTGACCCATTCGCACACGAGCCGCCGCACTGGACGTGGGAAGAGCTGCGCGCAGCCGCCGACGGGCGACTCGGACGGTTCCTCGACGTGCGCCAGCGTCTGGTCGGTGACCTCGCACGACGGGTGGTCACCGCGATCCGGGAGGCCTCCGACTGCACGGTGGCAGCCCTGGACTTCGGGCCGCTCTACCCCCACGGGCCGCATGGCACCCGCTGGGAGAGCGGGGCGGATGTCGCGGTCCTGGCAGAGCTCGTGGACGAGATCCACCCGACCTTCTACTTCACCGACCCCGACCTTCACGCCGAGAAGGTGCGGGCCTACCTCGAGTTGCTCGATGGGCGGATGCCTCTCCACCCCGCGATCAGGGCGATCCTGCCGCAGACGGGGAGCCCTGCGGCATTGGCAGCGCAGCTTGCGCCTCTGGCAGGACATATCGACGGGATCTCGTTCTACAACTACGGCTTCATGGCCCGTCAGACCCTTGACTGGATCGGTGATGCGCTCGAGGGGATCGGATCGAAACCATCAAAGGAGACGACATGACCCCCACGCTCGACATCCTGATCCAGCCGGTGGTGCTGCGCTTCAGTATCCACCAGGATGAGATCATCTATCACTTCGCGTCCAACGCGGACATGCAGCTCGACCGCATGGAACACCTCATGGGCATCGATCCGGCTGAGACATCGCCGTTCGATTCCAACCTCGGCTTCCTGCCGGTGGCGACAACCGTGCTCATCCGCGGTGAACGCAACATCGTGGTCGACCCGGGCAACCACCACACCGGCTTCTACGGTCAGCTCGGCATGTCGCTCCGCCGTTTCGGGCTGGAGTTCAGCGACATCGACGCCGTGGTCACCAGTCACTGCCACCACGACCACTTCTCCAGCGTCTTCAAGTTCCCCGGCAGCGAGCTGTTCGTAGGCGAGGGCGAACTCGACTTCGCCCGATCTGTCTACGGCAAGGCGACGGTCGACGCGACCGTCGGCAACGTCGGCACGGTCTCCGAGGTCCCGCTGCAGGGCGTCGTCGATATCTGCGAGGGGGTGCAGGTCGTGTCTACACCGGGCCACACCCCCGGTCATGTCAGCGTCGCCGTGACGATGGGTGCGGAACGCATCCTCATCACCGGTGACGCCTCGATGACGCGATCCGAGTACGAGGATGGCGCGTTCAGTCACTGGTATCAGGAAGAGCAACGCCGCGATGTCGAGGACAGCGTCGCACGTCTGCGATCGCTCGAACCGACGCTGGTCCTCCCCGGCCACGATCGCGCCTTCCGGCCCAAGGAGGGGCGATGAGCCGGCCGCTACGAGCCGGTGTGATCGGCGTTGGCATGATCGGGGCGCTCCACGCCCGGGTGTACGCCGACCACCCGAGCGCGGACCTGGTCGGTGTGGTCGACGTCAACCGCGTGCGTGCGGAGGATGTCGCCGCGGAGCTCGGCACGACGGCTAACCCAGACCTCCAGGAACTGCTCGATCAGGCGAGCCTGGACGTGCTCAGCGTCGCGGTCCCCGAGCAGCACAGACTGCCGCCTGCAGTCGCTGCGGCCGCGGAGGGCGTCCATCTCCTGCTCGAGAAGCCTTTGGCGCCGACGCTCGAGGAGGTCGACGAGCTCCTCATTGCCCTCGAGCCGACGGGCGTGACGTCCATGGTCAACTTCATACTGCGCTCGGACCCGCGCTACCTCCAGGTGCACGCGTCCGCTCGGGCTGGCGCCTTCGGTGAGCTGCGCACCCTCACTGCACGGCGCACCGGGACCGCGGCCGGAGCAGAGGTCTACGGCCCCTGGACCGATCTCCTCATCTCGACCGCCATCCACGATCTCGACATCATGACCTGGATCGCTGGAGCGCCGGTCAACCGCGTCTATGCTGAAGCCGTCGCCGGGCGTTCAGCCGAGTGGGGCCACGAGGACGCGGTCCTCACGACGCTGCGGTTCGACAACGACGTCATCGGTTCCATGGAGACGAGCTGGGTGCTGCCGGCCTCGCCGGCCCCGCTGTCCTCGGGGTTGAGGGTCGTAGGCACATTCGGCGGCGCCACCATCGAGGGGAACGATCATGGGCTAGCGCTGTTGGATGGCGACGGTTTGCATCGTCCCGACCTCGCGAACTGGCCGATGGGCCGTTCTGGTGTCGAAGGCAGTCTCCGGGCGAGCATCGACCACTTCATTTCCTGCGTGCAGACCGGAGCGGAACCCGTGATGGGTCTGCGTGGCGCCCGAGCAGCCCAGGCCGTGGTCACCGCCATCAAGGCGTCGATCAACAGTGGGCAACCCGTCACGGTCGATACGGGTCGACAAAGGAGTCAGCCGGCGTGATCGATGGTTCAACTGCCTCGAACAGGGCTTCGGCTCCGGATGCCAGCGCTTACTCGATCCGCTCGGTCGAGCGCGTAGTCGACCTACTGGAGCTCCTGGCTTCGGCCGAGTCGCCCGTCTCCCTCACCCACCTGGCCGAGGCAGCCGACCTGCCGAAAAGTTCGGCGTTCCGCTACCTCGCGACCCTGGAGAGCCGCGGCTACGCGGTCCGCGATCCGGAGGGGGCCGGTTACCGGCTCGGTCCAGCAGTGCCGCGTTCCGCGGACCGCAGGCTCGACGACCTGGTCGAGATCGCCCATCCACATCTGGAACGGATGGCGAACGTGACGGAGGAGTCCATCAACCTCGCGATACTCAGCGGTACCCGGGTCACCTACCTCGATATTGTCGAGAGTCCTCGCCAAGTCCGCCTGGCGGCCAAGATCGGAGATCGCGACCGGATCCACAGCACCGCTCTCGGCAAGGCCATCGCCTCCCGGCTGACACACGACGCGGTCCGCCACATCCTCCGGGTCGAAGGCATGCCGGTGCACACCCAGCGCACCATCGCGGAGCCTGCCGAGTTCCTGGTCGCCCTGGATACCGTCCGAGAACAGGGCTACGCCGTCGATGATCGGGAGAACGAGTGCGACGGTCGCTGTGTGGCGGTACCGCTGCCGGTCTCCGAACTCCTGGCCGCTGTCAGCCTCAGCGCCCCGGCCAGCCGTTTCGCCCCCGAAGAGGTCGCTCACGTTGCAGATGAGCTGAGCCTTCTCGGTCGCGACATCTCGGAGGACTATCAGCGTCGACTGGTGCAGCCATCGTGAACGATCACATCACCCGCCCACGCATCGGCCTCGCTGCCTGCTTCCACGAGACGAACACCTTCGCAAGCACCGTCACTGACGTCGCCGCGTTCCGTGCCACGCGCGGCTGGTACCGCGGAGCGGAACTGCTCGACGCCTACAGCGGGACCCGTACGGTCATGGGCGGCATGATCGACGGTGCCACGGAGCACGGGCTCGAACCCGTGCCCGTGTTCGGCGCGTTCGCGACCCCTGCGGGCATCGTGACCAAGGCGGCTTTCGCGGAGATCACCGAGCAACTGGTCACGGGACTGCGCGGAGCAGGTCACCTCGACGGGCTCCTCCTCGAACTCCACGGCGCGATGGTCGTCGAAGGCGACCCCGATCCCGAAACGACCTTGCTGACCACGCTGCGCGATGCAATTGGTGATCTGCCGCTGGTCGCGGTCACTGACCTGCACGCGAACATGACGGCTGAGCGCCTGACCCTGCTCGACGCGCTCGTCGGCTACCGCACCAACCCGCACGTCGATACCTACGAGTCGGGGGTCGACGCGGCCGGTCACCTGTCCCGCCTGCTCGAGGATGGACTGCAGACCACGCTGGTGCACCGTGCCGTACCGGTCCTCGCTGCACCGATCGCGCAGCGAACCGCGGACGTGCCGCTGCTGCGACTGCTCGCTACCGCACGCGAACAGCAGCGTCGACACCGCCTCCTCGATGTGACGGTGCACGGGGGCTACGCCTATGCCGACGTGCCGCACGCAGGGCTGTCCTTCACCGTGACCGCGCGGACCGACCAGGTTCAACAGGCTAATGAGGTCCTTGGCCTGCTCGCCGGTCAGGCCTGGGAGCACCGTTCAGAGTTCACCGTTGAACTACCTGAGGCACTCTCGGCGGTCCAGCAGGCGGCCCAGCTCTCCCAACGGCACGGGCTTCCAATCGCCATCGCTGATACCGGCGACAACATCAACGGTGGCGGTCCGGGCGATGCCACCTGGCTCCTCCACGCTGCGCTCGAGGGCACACAGGCACCGGTCGCGGGGACCCTCTGGGACCCTGCAGCGGTCGAGATCGCGCGCACGCGAGGGGTCGGCGGCACGTTCGATGCCGAGCTCGGCGGGAAGGCGGAAGCGCTGAGTGGCGCTCCGCTGTGCGGTCGGGCCACGGTGCGCTGGCTCGGTGAGGGCACTTTCGTCAACACCGGCCCGATGGCGTCGGGCGCGCGGGTGACGATGGGTCCGGCCGCAGTGGTCGAACTCGGCCATGCGCACGTGATTCTGCAGTCGCTGCCAGTCCAACCCAACGATCCGGAGATGTTCAGGGCCGTGGGGTTGCCTCCCGAGGAGCACGCGCTCATCCTGCTGAAGGGCGCGGCCGCCATCCGTGCCGGATGGGGACCGCTCGTGGGCGGCTTCGTCGATGCCGGGACACCAGGCGTCACCGACTGCGACGTCCGGCGGCTGCCCTACCAGGCCCTGCAGGCGGTTTGGCCCCTCAGCTGCGGGTCCACACTTTCGCCAACCAACTCTGAGGAGATGACCAGATGAAGCTATTGCGCGTCGGACCAGCCGGTTCAGAGCGGCCCGCCGTGCTCACGGATGAAGGGGATGTGTTCGATGCCAGTGCGGTGGCGACCGACGACTTCGGCCCGCTGTTCCTGGCTGCAGGCGGCATCGACCGGCTCGGTGGCGCGCTTGCCGCCGGCGAACTGCCCGCCATGGATGCCGCCGACCAGCGCATCGGAGCTCCCATCCGTCGGCCGGGCAAGGTGATCTGCATCGGTTTGAACTACGCCGATCATGCGGCTGAGTCGAAGATGACGCTGCCGGAGGAGCCGGTCGTCTTCTTCAAGGCTGCCAACACCGTCGTCGGGCCCAACGACGACGTGCTACTCCCGATCGGTGGTGACAAGACGGACTGGGAGGTGGAGCTCGGCGTCGTCATAGGGTCACAGGCTCGCTACCTGGAGAACGAGGATGCAGCGATAGCCGCCATCGCCGGGTACTGCGTCTCCAACGATGTCTCCGAGCGCGCCTTCCAGCTCGAACGCGGCGGGCAGTGGGTCAAGGGCAAGTCCTGTGAGACGTTCAACCCGCTTGGTCCTTGGCTCGTCACCCCCGATGAGCTCGGCGAAATCGACGCCCTCGGGATGTGGCTGGATGTCAACGGAGAACGGGTTCAGGACGGGACGACTGCGAACATGGTCTTCGACGTCGCGCACATCGTCTGGTATTTGAGCCAGTTCATGGTGCTCGAGCCCGGCGATCTCATCAACACGGGAACACCAGCCGGCGTCGGCCTGGGCTTCGATCCGCCGCGATACCTCCAGGATGGGGATGTGATGGACGTCGCCATCGAGGGCCTTGGCCTGCAGCGACAGACCTGTCGTCGAGCCACCCGCTAAGAAGAGAAGAGGGACACGATGCCGATCGAGCACTTCGGAGCCTCGCCCGAACGGCCGCTGACGCCTGCTGTCCGGGCGGGCGACTGGCTGTACGTCTCGGGTCAGGCGTCGACCGAGCTCACAACGGGCAAGGTCGTCTCCGGCGCCTTCGCTGAGGAGTTCGAGCGCGCCGTCGCCAACCTGCGCAGGGTCCTGAGCGATGCTGGCGCTGACCTCGGCCAGGTCGTCAAGGTCGTTGCCTTCCTGAGCGACGAGGCCTGGTTGGGGGAGTACAACGAGCTCTACCTCGCAGCGTTCCCGCATCCTCGCCCAGCTCGCACCACGTTCGTCAGTCCGCTCGAACTCGTGAAGTTCGAGATTGAGTGTCAGGCGTATGTAGGTGACCGAACTGCTAACGCATGGCCGCGCTCACGGGTCATGGGGCCTGGGAACCCAGGCAACTGACCTCGCGCCGCAGATCACTGGTCGGTCGGGTTGTTTCCGCGCACCGGCAGGCTCAGGGCCCTACAGCCGGTGCTAGGAACACCCATGCGCCCCGCACGATTCCCGAGGGATGGCCGCCGGAATCGGTTCGATGATCCGACCGTCGGTGTCGCCACCACGGGCAGCGCTGGTGCGGAGGCCACCTACGCCGCGTAGGCAAGGGTGACACCCACAGCATTCTTCTCCGCCGCTGGCTCCCGGCGGTCTCATCGGCCGTCTCTGGGTCTGCGCCCACCAGCAGATTCCTCGAACAGCTTCAGGAGGTTGCCGAAGCGAACACCAGCCACCTCGAGGACCTGGGCGATGACATCCGATGTGCGTCGCGCTGACGGCTTGGCTACCCGTCATGTCCGTGTTGGCGGCACCCGCGTGCGCGCAACGTTCCGGCAGGGGAAGCCCAACCAGAAGATCCTCGACCGACTCGCGCAGTAGATGGCGTGGCACGACCTCGACATGGCCGGCTTCCTGCTGATCGCCGAGGGTGGCGAGACCTGGCTTGAACAGAATGTAGGGGCACGCCGGGAGGCGATTCTGGGGTCTACGGGGGTGTAGCCGGGGTCCTACGGGGCTTTAGAACATGGGAAGGTCCCGTCGCGTGTGTGACTACAGCGCGGCGGGACCTAGATGGTTTCAGATGGTGTGGGGTT
>CAYTLZ010000161.1:0-8317 GCA_964438785.1 uncultured Actinomycetota bacterium
AGGCCGTGATCTCGATACCCGAGGTCAGACGTACACGGCAGACCTTCCGAAGCGCCGAGTTCGGCTTCTTCGGGGTGGTGGTGTACACGCGAGTGCACACCCCACGACGCTGGGGTGAACCCTTCAGCGCAAGGGTCTTGTTCTTGGCCGCGCTGTCCTTGCGGCCCTTGCGCACCAGCTGGTTGATGGTGGGCATGCCAGACATTCTCCGTCTCGTTCGTCGCCGCGCCGACGGCATGTCGGGCGCGACGAGCTCACGCTCGCGTTCGGTGGGTCGTTGCCTCGGGGTCCCGACCCGGCGTGGCCTCGCAGGATGGTCACTCGGCGTCGCTGTCACGTTCGGACGTGGAGCGCCTGGTTCGGGAGTGACCACCCGGGGCGATGATGCGGCCGGGTGTGTCCGGGACACCGGGTGGACGGTCCGACCCACGGGGCCGGGCGTTCCGCTCTCGGTGGTCGCTTCCAGGGCACGGCGCGGAATGCTGCGCGGTGGTCAAGCTCCTGACGGCACCGTTGCGCCCTGATTGCGCGGCACGACGGATCGCCGTGACGCGAATCGGAACCGTACCGACGTGACGCGCGACGTGTCAACCGACGGCCCGCGAACGCACATCGAGAACGGCCGTCCCCACACCCGGACGGCACGTGGGTGCGCCCCCGTGACTCTGGGACCGCGTGGCTCCGGGCGGGTCACCCTGCTGGCCGTCCGGCCGGTGGTCAGCCGTCCGGCATCATGCCCGAGCGGCCGGGGGCGGCGCATCGGTGGCCGACGCACACTGCGTGCAGCAGATCAACGACGCAACTGGATGCGGTCAGGGATCGTGTGGACCGCAACGTCGCGTCGGTGAACCCGACACCAACCGCGAAGGGTTGAACGATGAAGCGCACACTCACCACGAAGCTCACGCTCGCCGGTGCCGCTGCCGCACTCGCTCTGGGTGCCGCCGCATGCGAGGTCGAGAACGGTGACCTCGGCGACCCGGTCGACGACCCGCTCCTCGAGGAAGAGGGTGACCTCTGATCCTGGCTCGCTGAGCCGGATTCGAGTGACGGCCCTCGGGTCGTGACCGCGCGCTGAACCGACTGCGCTGCACACCCGATGCCCACGAACGCGACCGCCCTTCGGGCGGTCGCGTTCGTTTGTTCCGGATGATGTGATCCCTTGCGGTGGACGCCGTCCGTCAGGTGCGGCTCGCCCGCTGCGACCGGCGCGACACCCCCGCCAGGGGGCTCGGCTGCGCCCGGCGTGGGCGCGCCGGCCGCGCCGCGAGGAGCGCCAGCAGTCCGCCCACCATGGCGGCCAGACCACGCACGACGAGCACGGAGGCATCGGCACCGGTCGCCGGTAGCGCGCTCGACCGCACGTCCTGGCCCATCTGCCGGACCGGTACGACCGCGGCAGCCGCCGGCTCGACCAACGGCACCGGTGTCGGCACCGCTGCCCCCGGCAGCGCCTCGATGGCTGGCTCGACCCCGATGGCGTCGATCGGTTCGGGCTCGACGGGCTCCGGCTCGAGCTGGATCGGGCCGGCCAAGGCGGGCTCGGGGGCGTCGATCCGGATCGGCGCGGGTCGGACGGGTGGCGCGGGCAGCGCGGGCGGCGCACACCGGCGGGCGTCGAACGCCGCGGACACACGCAGACGCTGACACACCAGCGTGACCGCCACGTTGCCGATGGCGAATGCCTCGCCGCTGTGGATCGTGGCGCGCGTCTCGGCCAGGACCGACCCGTCCGAGGCGGCGGCCACGACCGGCCCCGGTGTCACCACGTTGTCGCCCGTGGACGCCGAGGCGAAGCCCAGGTCGAGGATGAGTGCGAGTTGTCGGAGCCAGACCCTGGAGCGACCCCGCTCCTCGGCCGGGTCCTTCACCTCGGTCTGGTCCTCGACCTCGGTCGTCGACGACGGTTCGGACGTGACCAGGTGTTCGCTGGCCGTCACCCGGTCGACGGTCAGGTCGTGGCCGATGACCGGCCCCAACCAGGAAGCGAACCAGGCGGCGAGGTCGTCGAGGGCCCGCAGATCGAGCAGGACCAGCTCCAGCAGCCCCTCGTCGAGTGCGTCGAAACCGGCCGTCACCGCCCCCGGGCCGGCCAGTGCGCCCACCTGGTTCCCGCCCGTCGATGCCCAGGCGACGCCGAGGTTGAGCACGAGCGCACCCTGGCGCATCGTGACCGACGCATCGCCCGCCGCGATGGCCACCACGCGTTGTTCGACCGTGGTGCTCGACACGTTGCCCTCGGCGAAGGCGACACCCGTCGAGGTCGAGGAGACCGCCAGCCCACCCGACCCGGCCAGGGCCGTGTTGTCACCACTGTCCGCCAGCGCGAGGCCGCGGTTGAGCACGATCGACTGCTGATCGGTGATCACGACCGCCGAGCCCCCCGCCGCCACCGTCCCGGCCTGCCCGATCAGGTTGTCGGCGTAGTTGCCGAGCGCGTAGGCGTTCCCGGTCGACACCGCCACACTGCCGGCCCCCGCACCGCCGGCGATCGCCACGTTGCCGCCGCTGCTGGCGACGGCGACCCCGGTGTTGGTCACGGCGGCGTGCTGCTCCCCGGTCACGCTGCCCTGGTCGACGTCGATGGCCAGCTGCTGATCGAGTTCCGTCTCGCTGGCGTTGCCGATCGCGACGCCATCCGAGGTCGTGACCTGCGCGATGCTCGATGGTGTCGTCGAGCCGGTCGCCGTGGCGGCGGTGTTGCCCCCGGTCGTCGCGAGCGCCTGGCCGATGTTGACGATGATGACGATCTGTTCGATCCGGACCGACGACCCGTCGAAGACCAGCACGTCGACGAGCTGCACGACGCGGTCCTCGCTCAGGTTCCCGATCGCGACCGCCTGGCCGGTGTGCAGGATCTGGACACCGTCGTCCAGGACGGTCCCGACCGCGGCCTCGACCTCCGCGCGCTCCGCCTCCATGACCGTGACGGGCTCCGACGCTGCGGTCACGTCGTCGCCATCGACCGAGCCGTCGGCATCCCCGTCGTGCCCGTCGGCATCCCCGTCGTGCCCGTAGGCATCCCCGTCGTGCCCCCCGTCCTGCCCGTCGTCGTGCCCCTGCAGCTGCTCATCGGTCTCCGCGTCGGCCTGCCCGTCGTCCTGCCCGTCGATCGGCCCGTGTGGCTCCTCATCACCGGCGGCACCATCGGGCTCGCCCGGGCCGTCGACGCCGCGGTCGGCTTCGTCGCCGGAATCCGCGGGCCCGGGCGTCGTGCCACCGGGGTCGTCCGGATCCCCGACCGGGTCGTCGTTGTCCGCTGCCTCGACGTCGTCGGGGGCGTCACCGCTCGACGCGTACATGGCCTCGGGTGCCGGTGTCTCGTCGGAGCCGAGCGCACGTGCCGGCGCTTCGAGGCTCCACACCGTCAGGATCGCGACGACCAGAGCGGCGGCGGTGCGCTGCCATCGGCCCCGGACGTCGGCCCGATCGGACTTCATCGTGGTGGTGGTGGTGCGTGCGCTTCTCATGACGATCCCCTCGTCCCCCGACGAACCGGTGACCCACCACACGGGCACACCACCGATCGAACTCCGGACCCCATCGATCCGGACGTACCCCGGTGGGGCCGACGTCGAACAGGTGTCGGCCCCACCGGTCACGATCGGTCAGGGCCGCAGCACCTGATCGATCCGGCTGGTCGTGCGGGCACGCACGTCCTGCTGGAGGTTCGCGTTCTGGTCGACGGTCGTCGTCGAGCTGTTGCCCGTCGCCGACGCCGAGCCGGTGGTCACCGAGCTCGAGCCCGTGTTGGCACCCTTGACCTGTGCCGGGCCCTCGTTGATGGCACCCTGCGACTGCGAGGTGGTGTTGCTGTTGGAGCCACCGGTCGCCGCGCTGTCGGCCTGGTTCAGGTGGCCCGTCGCGGTCGAGTTGTTGCTCCCACTCTGGGCGGCGGCGGTGTCCTGGTTGGTCTGCTGGGCGTTCTGGGCGTTGCCCTGCGTCTGCCCAGCGGAACCCGAGCTGCTGCTGCTCGGCGAGCTGGTCGCACCCGACCCGGCCGTCTGGTTCGCGGAGCTCCCGGCTCCGCCACCGGTCGACCCGTCGCCACCGTCGGCGCTGCCACTACCGCCGCCGAGACCCAGACCCAGACCGGTCGCGGTGCCACCGTCGCCGCCGTCACCGCCGTTGCCGCCATCGGCGTCGCTGTCGGCGTCATCGTTCGAGGCGTTGCTGCTCGCCCCGCCGCTGGACTTCGCCGCTGACGAGCCGTCGTTGAGGCCGAGGTTGGCACCGAGGTTGCCGTTGGCCTTGTCGCCGTTCAGTGCCGTGGCGTTCCCGGTGCCACCGGTGGAGGTGTCACCGCTGTTGCTCTGCGAGTTCCCACCGGCCCACGCATCCGCGTACTGGTCGGTGTCGTTGTCCTGCTCCTGGTCGATCTCCTGGTCGCCCATCTTCAGGAACTGGTCACCGGCGTCGACCACCCCGATCGAGATGTTCCCACCGGTGTCGGCGATGGCGTACCCCTCGTTGGACACGCGCGACCGCTGGCTGAGCCGGGCGTCGACCCGCGTCTCGGCCCGCGAGTGCCCGCTGCGCTGACGCGCATCGGTGTTGTTCGAGTCGTTCACCGAGTTGTCGGAGTTGTCCGAGTTGTCCGAGTTGTCGATGTCGCAGTCGATCCCGACGAGACTCAGCGCGCTGGCGTTGTTGCAGTCGTCCGCGGTCGCCGGGACCATCGCCGCGGCGGCCAGCGCGAGCGCGGCCCCCGTGACGACGATCCCTCGCCGCCCGATACGTCGTGTTGCCTTCATGTGTCGACCTCCCTGGTCTGCGCACGGCAGACAGCTCGCCCTGCGAGCTGAGCGCCGGTCCCAGGACCCCTTGCCCCGGACCTCCCGGCCGCTGCAGATCACGCTACGAACGGCCGCCGACGCGCTGGCGGACAGAAGCCGCACCGTTGTCTGACCGTTCCCTGACCGTCTCGCGTGACCGTCCCGACGACCACGACGGCCCGGGGCAGCTGCCCCGGGCCGTGGCCCGCGCGGTGGACGGGCGACCGTCAGCCGGGCGCGGCCACGGCACCGAGCGCGGGAAGCACGATCAGGTGCTCATCCCCCCGGCCCCGGCCCGGCGCGATCGGCCGCTGCCCCACCGGCTCGGCCATCCGATAGCCCACGCCGCGCACGGTGACGATGCAGCCGCCGGCACCGTCCGCGCCGCCGAGCCGCTCGCGCAGCCGGTGGACATGTGCGCTGAGTCGCTGTCCGTCGTCGTCGACCGGGCAACGCCACAACATCCGATAGATCGCGCCATGGCTCACCACATCGCCCCGGGCATTGACGAGGATCGTCAGCAGCCGCAGTTGCAGCGGGGTGAGCGCGACGTCCCGACCGTCGACGACGACGGCGCGGTGGCCCTGATCGATCCGGATGGGTCCCCAGCTGAGCTGGCGTCGACCGCCCTCGTCACAGGGGTCGCCGAGCCCGAGCAGCGTCCGGACCTGACCGACGAGTTCCGTCGGCGAGGCGTCGACCGACACCACCGCAGCCACGCCCGCGGCGAACAACCGCTCGAGTCCGACGGCGCCCGGCACGGCCAACGCGAGCACCACGGCCGGAGTCGCCCGGCGCAGCGCACGCAGGCCGGGTTCGACCGCTCCCTGCAGGGCGGCGATGTCCACGACCAGCACCTGCACGCGCAGATCCCGGAGACACGCGAGCGCATGGCCCTCGTCGAACGCCACCGTCACCAGCAGCCCACCGGCCGTCAGGGTGTGCGCCGTCCTCCCGGCGCGGACAACGTCCCGTGTGAGCAGCAGCACACTCCCCGGTGGTGCGCTCGCATGCTCGACGGCTTCGTTCATGAACATCCCCCTGTTCGTCCCTGTCGAACCGGCGTCCCCGGCCGGTGAGGCCGCGACCGGACGCCCGCGACGACTGTCCGGCACGGCTCCGACATTCCACGGAAGGTCACGTTCTGTCACGCGACTGTGCGCGTGACGTCACCTGCTGTGCTCTGTACGCCTGCTCGAGATCGAGGCGGTAGCCCTCGCCCCGGACGCTCACGATGCAGCCGCTGAGCCCGGGAGCGACCGCGTCGAGGCAGCGGCGGAGCCGATGCAGCTGGGCCCCGAGTGCGGCCTGCTCGGTCCCGGGCGATCCGTGGACCGCGCGGATCAGCGCCGGGGACGTGACGACGTCGCCGCCGGCACGCAACAGTCGCAGCAGCAGGCGGGCCGGGCCCGGGCCGCACCCCAACGCCTGTCCGGCGAACTCGATGGTGCGTCGACCATGCTGGTAGCGGAACGGCCCGACGACCAGCTCCACCTCCAGATCACCGACCGGCACCCGATCGGCCAGCACCCGGAGTTGGGCCCCGATCACCGCGCTGGACACGTTGGCCGGCAGCACCACGGTCACGCCCGCCGCGTACCAGTCGCGGGCCGAGTGGTCGTCGAGGACGACGATCGGCAGACTCGGGAACCGCGCACGGAGCCGCACCAGCGCCTCACGGTCCGTATCGGCGACCACCGCGGCGCCATCGATGACGATCAGCAGCGGCGGCAGCTCGACGTCGATCTGGAGCGCCGTGGCGATCCCACCGAGCACCGAGCCGACGAGTTCCGCCCCGACGGCCGCCTCGAGCAGCTGCGCCATCACGACCGAGTCGGCGGCGATCAGCCAGATCTCGCGGGTCGATCCCCCGTCGTCCCGCCTGACGACCACCGGATCACCCGGGCGTGGGGGGACGCCGCCGCAGGGTCGATGCCCCCGTGCACAGCAGCAGGCCCGCGACGCTCAGTAGTGCGAGCAGACCGGCACCGGTGGTGGCCAGGGTCCGCGTGCCCGGCAGGACCCGGACGGGAGCCGCGGCCGCGGGCTCGTCGGCCTCCGTGTCGATGTCGGCACCGGGGCCGGGTTCCACCGGGACGTCGGGCAGGACCGCAACCGGCGCGTCGCCGTCATCGATCGGCGCATCGTCACCGCCCGGCGGCTCGTCGCCGTCGACGGGCTCCTCCGCATCACCGGGATCGTCAGGTGCGCCCGGCTCACCCGGCTCACCTGGCTCACCCGGGTCGCCCGGCTCACCCGGCTCGCCCGGGTCATCGGGGTCGCCCGGGTCATCGGGGTCGCCCGGGTCGGGTGACACGATCGGGTGGTTCTCGACGACCACGATCGGCCGCGGCGCGGTGACCGTCGTCGTGACCGACCGGGGAGTCGGGTCGAGCACGTAGCCGGCCGGTGCCCGGGTCTCGACCACGGCGTAGGTGCCGTGCGCGACCCCGACGACGATGCACGCGCCGTCCTGCCGTGACCGGCAGGTGCCGACCACCGAGCCGTCGCCCGCCCGCACCTCGAAGTCGGCACCGGGCAGTGCGGACCCGGGGCGGGCGTCGCACAGGCCGGCACCGTCACCCCGGGTGCCGGCGGCGATCTTGCAGATGACGATCTTGCCGGGGCCCCGCTCGTCGACCTGCTCGAGGATCGGATCGGCCAGATCGTCGGTGCGGGCCCCGAGTCGGTCGGTCACGTCCGCCGCCGTCGACTCGTCGGTGGCCGGTCCGCCGGACCGATCGGTGCCCTCCGCACGACGGTTCCCGGCATCGACCCGGCGGTCGATTGCCGGCGGCACCTCGCCCACCGACCGCTCCTGATCGGCCCCGGCCGGGGGCACCGCGACGTCCGGTGGGGCACCGGCACCCGGCGATCCGGGCGTCGCACCCCCGACCGGGGGTGGGGCGGGGACCCCGGCCGCCGGCGGGTCGGCCTGTCGGCTGCGGGCCCGCGCCGTCGTCTCCTGCGTCCGGTCGCGGACGGCGTCGGCGGTCGCCCGCGCCTCGTCGACCCGGTCCCCGGCCACGTCGGTCGTGGCGAACGCCGGTGCGGCGAGCAGCGCGGTGATGCACGTGACGACGAGCAGGCTCACCGACATGGAGCGGGGAGCCCCGTGGCACCGGGAACGTCGACCAGCACCAGGGGCATGAGCTGCGACGATGTCGAGACGGTCCACGGGACTCCCCCTTCGATGAAGGTGCGAGTCGAACCTACGAAGCGCATCGGACCGGGCCCTGCCAGAACCCTGACAACGATCTGACCGTTGTCTGACAAGCGTCCCGCCCACCGGACACGACGAAGGGGACGCCCGTGGGCGTCCCCTTCGTCAACTCCGACCGCCCACCAACGGTGGGCGAGCGCGGGTCACTGCTGGCCGGCGTCACCGGGGAAGTCGTCGAACCCCCAGCCGGACTCGAAGCCCCACGACCCGTCGCCCTCATAGGACTCGGTCGAGGCGAGGAACTCCGCGATGTCCGCGGGCAGTGCCTGCTCCGGCATCTCGGTGTGGCCGACCTCGATGTCGCGGTACTGGTCGATAC
>CAYTLZ010000162.1:0-3446 GCA_964438785.1 uncultured Actinomycetota bacterium
CCGTGATGCTGCTGCTCTCCTCGTTGGTGGGAGCGGGGCTCGCTGCCCGGTGGGGACCGCGGAGCGTCGTGCGTGTCGGGCTGGTGACGATCCTCCTGGCAACCCTGGCCGTACTCGCCGTCATCGGTCCGACGCTGGCCGGGGCTCCGTTCGCGATCGCGATGGGACTGCTCGGCACGGGGATGGGCCTGGTCGCCTCGCAGCTCGGCAACGTCGTGCAGTCCTCCGTCAAGGACGCCGCTCGCAGCGAGGCAGGTGGCCTGCAGTTCACCGCACAGAACCTCGGCGCCGCCCTGGGGACGGCGCTGATCGGTGCCGTGGTGCTGGGCTCGCTCACGACCACCCTCGCCACGACGATCGCCGGGGATGACCGGCTGGAGCCGGCGTTACGGGACCGCGCGGCGGTGCAGGTCAGCTCCGGCGTCCCGTTCGTCGACACCGACACCGTTCGCGATGTCCTCGAGGATGCAGGTCTCGACGACGATGAGGTTGCCGCACTGGTCGAGGACTACGCCGACGCACAGCTCGTCGGCCTGCGCACAGCACTGCTCGCGGTCACCGGACTGGCCCTGGCTTCGCTGGCAGTCACCAGCCGCCTGCCTCGCCGGGTGGATGAGCTCACGGACGGCGACGGTCGTGACGGGCCGTCGGGCGTGCGAGCAGACCCCGGGAACCGATCGCCGAGCCACCCTCCCGGTGACGACCGCAGCGACTGACCGACGACGTCCGCGCGTCGCTCCCGGACAGAAACTCCGCTGACCATCGTCCGGCCCCCGGACACGCCAGTCGACCGCGCCGGGTGATCGATCGGTAAGCCGGCAGGACCGTCTCAGGCGAGCAGATCCTCGGGTGTGTCCGGAGCGATCGCCGTCTCCTGCGGTGCGTCGACGAGCCACCAGGCCACTGCGCCGACGGCAGCGCCCACCAACGGGAAGACGATGAACGCCCACAGTTGCACGAGGGCGTCCCCGCCAGCGAACACGGCGACCGCGATGCTGCGCGCCGGGTTCACCGAGGTGTTGGTGACCGGGATGCTGACCAGATGGATCAACGTGAGGGTCATCCCGACCGCGACCCCGCCCGCCGCAGCGGGGAAGTCACGCCTGGTGGTGCTCAGCACCACGAAGACGAGGATCGCCGTCATGACGACCTCGGTGACCACCATCGCCCCGAACCCGAAGCCACCTGGCGACAGCGCGCCCCAGCCGTTGACCGCGAAGTTGGTGGCATCCGGGGTGAAGCCACCGGCGGCCCCGGACGCGACGACCCAGATCAGGAGACCTGCGAGGACCCCGCCGAGCAACTGACCGGCAACGTAGACACCAGCCTTCCGTGCCTCGAGCTTGCGTGCCAGGATGAGACCAACGGTGACCGCGGGATTGATGTGACAGCCCGAGATGTTGCCGATCGCGTACGCCATCACCAGCAATGCCAGGCCGAAGGAGAGCGACACCCCCAACACCCCGATGGATCCCTCGCCGAAGAACCCGCCGGTCGCGAGCACCGCGCTCCCCGGCCCTGCGAACACCAGAACGAAGGTCCCGATCGCCTCCGCAGCGAAGATCCGCCGTGCACTCACCTCAGCCATACCGGCACCTCCCGACGCCCTTCGTTCATCTGAGACCGTCACCCGCACGGGCAACGGCGGTCAGCCCTGCTCGACCGATCCTGCGGACAGCCGCTCCTCGGTCAGCTCAGCCGCGGCCACTGCGACACCGTCCTCGGTGCTCAGGAACCCCGAGACCGCGGTCGCGCCGTCTGGTGAGGACGCAACGCGGGCACCCATGGTCGCCATGCCGTCCTCCGCCAGCGTGAAGGCGACGTTGCCGCCCGCCTCGAGCTGCTCGACGATGTCCGCACGGAGCTCTTCCATGACCAGCCGGGCCTCGGCGGCCTGCAGCTCCTGACGAAGCTGCTCCACCCAGGTGTGCTCGACCGCCGCGATCAACACCGACGAGCCAGGCGGCAGTTCCTCGCCGATGCCGAGCAGTTCGGTCTTGAACGGGGCGCTCCGCAGGCGACCCGACAGCCCACCGAGCACCCCACCTCCCGCGGCGGCCCAGCCCACCGGACCGGCCATGACACCGATCAGCGCGCCGACGACCCCACCGGTGAGCAGTCCGCGACGTCCGCGATGCTTGGCGTTGGTCACCTTCAGTTCGCCGTCGGTCGCCTTGGACACCGCGGCGGCGTCGATGATGCCGACAAGCCCTGCCCGGCGGCCCTCCTTGAGCTCCGCCAGTCGTCGTCCGGCTTCGTCCTGATCGCTGTACGCGGCGATGATGACCTGGATCGGGGCTGCCATGATCACTCCTGAGGTCGTTCTGGTCGTTGCGCGCCGCTAGGCGTGGTCCGTGCTGGGGGTGTCAGGGTCGGCGGGGTCGGTGGTGCCCGATGTCTTCAGGTCGCGACCCCTCGTGTCCCGCCCGAACGGTGCCGCGGCCCCGAGCGCGATACCGAGCGCCGCGAGTACGAGCGGCGCGACCCACCACAGGATGCTGTCGAGGGCGATGGCACCCGCTCCGAACAGGGTCGTGGCACCCGCGAGACCGGCAAACAGCCCGACGAACAGCCCGACGAACGGCCGGCCGCGCCCTCGAGATCCGCCACGGCCTACGGCGAGGGTTGCGCTCAGTAAGAGCACCGTGGTGATGAGCAATCCGATGGTGATCCCGTCGAAGGTTGGTCCCGCGACGGCCACCGTTCCAACGATCCGACAGGTGTCGTCGCCGAACTCGACGTCGAGGGACAACGGCACCGCACCGCTCCCCCGTGGGATGAAGACCGCAAGCGCGTACGACTCGGTGGCGTCCACCTCGGGAGTGAGGGCCTGCCCGGACCACGAGGCGATCGGCCAGGTACCGAAGGCGTGCCGCCCCTGAAGCTCGGCGCGGTAGGGCACGGCCTCGTCGGACGGTTCATGGTCGAAACTGCCCATGATCTGGGCCGTGCCGCTGTCGGCGATCACGGCCGGCGTCGCCGCCGAGCGATCTGCATCGATGGCGAGCTCACCGTTCATCGTGACGGTTCCGGTGCAGGAGCCCTCCACCACCTCGGCGCTCGCGTCCGCCGTCATCGCCGTGATCGCCAGGACGGCAACCGAAGCGAGCATGAACAGGTGCGGGATCGGGTAGCTGCGAGTGCGGCGACGAGTCATGGTTGACCTGCTCGCGGTTGTGGACGGTGGCGACTTCCGGCGACTACTGACAGATATCCCGGCACCAACGGAAGGCCGATGCCCGGCACATCATTCACCGCAGCACGCTACGGACGAGGGACGCACCTCACGTCACCCAGACCGGGTGAAACCACGCACCGTCACTCATCACGCTGCCAGGCCTGGTGGGTCCGTCCGCCGGGGCCACCAGGCCCGACGGTGTCAGAGCAGTTTCTGCGCTCTGGCCGCGTCCACCGCCTCGCGCCGCCCCGTTGCTCCGAGCTTGCGG
>CAYTLZ010000162.1:3546-8239 GCA_964438785.1 uncultured Actinomycetota bacterium
CGGAGAGCAGCGATCTCCGCCACCGAACGGTGGGTGGGCAACTCACGCAGGATCTCTCCCTCCGTGGGGGTCAGGGCTTCAGCGCCGGCCCATTCCGCTTCGACCCGTGCCCGTTCAAGGACCACATCGACGAAGTCCTCGTGCCGGCCGAACCGGCCACGGTTCGCTGCCAGCAGCGCGGAGGTCCCCGGGCCTGCGGCCACCACAAGACCGACCAGTCGGTCCGGCGCCGCGAGGCGCACCGCATGTGTCAGGGCCTCGAAAGACGCCTGCTGGGCGCCGGCCTCGGCAGCCAGTTGTGCGTCCATCAACCACAGCCAGGTCCACATGGCGGCGAACCGAGCCGGCCTGTTCCCATCACGTGCCGGGGCCAACCCCCGACGTGCTTTGCTCGCGGGCACACCAGACGCACGGGCCAACATGGCCTCGATGAACACCTGCTCCGCGCTGCCCTCGAGGTCGCCCTCCCGACGCTGCGCAGCCTCGCGCGCAGCAACCAGGTCATCCGCAGCCAGCCACAGCTTGACCTCCCACGGGATCAGCATGCAGGCAAGTGCCGGGCTCGTCTTGGCATCGGCAAGTTGCTCCCACGCCATCCGGAGACCCACAGCGACGTCCCGAGGGGGATCACCGTCAAGACCGTCCGCCAACGCCCGCAGGGTGGCCGCACCTACGCGCATATCCGGGTTACCGACCGTCGTCGTCGTTTCGGGCAGGGCCTCGATCTCACGGCGGATGGTGTCGCGATCGTCACGCAGGAGCGCCCACCACGCGCCGAGCACGTGAAGTTGCGCAGTCAACTGACTGCCGTACCACCCGCGCAGGCGAGCGATGCGCTCGGCCTGCTCACGGAAGCGGTCGAACTCCGGCAACCTGCCGTTGATAGTGGCGAGTGCGGCGAGATTGCCCAGGCACATCACTGCCGGGAAGTCCCGTCCGGTGGAGACGGCCAAGCGCAACGCGTCCTGAAGGTCGCGTTGGGACCGCCCGAGCGCACCGACCCGGATCCGTGTCACCCCCGTCTGAATCAGACCGAGCAGGTCGAGGTCGACATCTCCGGTGTCGCCGACACCGACGGCTTCGGCAAGGTGCATTGCCTCGGCGACCTCGGGACCGAACCGCGACCGGTGCAGGTCGATCGTGGCACACAGGGCGTCGACCCACGGATCCGCCGGGCGATCCCCGTCGGTCATCGGCGCAGCGTCCCGCGCCGCGAGGTGCCGATCCGCGGCAACGGGGTCGTACCGGGCCAGCGTCGCCGCGGCCAGCGATGACCCGATCACCGGGTCGGCGCGCCATGCCTCGGGCGCCTGGTCGAGCAGTCGCTCGATCAGCGGTCCTGCCCCGTCGAGCACCAGGCCGATGCCAGCGAGACGCAGGACGGCACGAACCTGGGTGATGTCCGCCGAGCCGACCGCGTGCTCCAGCGCCAGGCGCCAGTCCCGAGACGTGCCGTACCACTCCGACAGCACGCTCTGGAGCTGACGCCACCTCTCGAGATCGGTGCGCCGCAGTTCGCTCCCGAGGAAGTCACGCAGCAGATCGTGGTAGCGGTACACCGGCTCCGCTGGGTCCCCCTGCATCAGCCGGTAGGTCAAGGCGTTGCGTTGGTGAAGATCATCGAGCACCGCACCGGCGTCGTGGCGTCCCGTCAGACGTTCCGCGAGCTTGGGGGTGAGCTCGCGGCAGCTGCCCGTCGCCAACAGAAACTCCCGGAGCTCGGCGGGGAGCTGTTCGAGCACCTCAGCCACGAGTAGCTCAGCGACCGTGGGGGTCGTCCCCCCGAAGGTTCGAGCCAGGGCCCGCGGGCTCCCGCCGCTGCCGAGCTCGATGGCAGCCAGACGGAGCCCCGCCATCCAGCCTTCGGTCCGCTGCCACAACATCTCGACGGTGTCA
The DNA here is from genome assembly GCA_964438785.1 of uncultured Actinomycetota bacterium. Taxonomy (GTDB): domain Bacteria; phylum Actinomycetota; class Nitriliruptoria; order Nitriliruptorales; family Nitriliruptoraceae; genus PWLR01. The sequence goes on from CAYTLZ010000162.1 coordinate 5,443, forward strand.
TCGTCGAGGTCATGGCCGAGGGACGCAAGCACAGCCCGCGACTCCTCGACGCTCAGAACGAAGTCGGCGGGGTCGAGTTCCAGCAGCGAGCCGTCGAGCCGCAACTGGTGCAGGGCGAGTTCCGGCCGGTAGCGGGCGCTGAGGATCAGCGACAGCCCCGGGGGCCGCAGGCGAAGCAGTAGGTCGAGGCTCGCCAGCGCCTCAGGATCCGTGACCTTGTGCAGGTCGTCGAGCACCAGCACCACCGGCTGGTCCCGACGCCCGATGATCGCGCCCAACTCCGCGATCAGCGTCTCGTCGGCTCCGAACGCCGCTGACAGCTCACCGATCCGGGGATCGGAGGCGACCGATGGGTTGGTGCGGAGTGCGGCGAGCAGCGTCTCCCACAGGCTCGCAACATCGTCGTCGCTCTGGTCGAGTGTCGCCCACGCAACCCGGTCGCTGAGCCCCGTCGTGCTCCGTATCCAGTGGGTCAAGGCGAGTGTCTTGCCTGCGCCAGGCGGTGCAAGCACGATGGTGACGGCTGCGCGTGATCCAGCAAGGAGTCGAGACGCCCGGGTCGCCACCAGACCGGCAACCGGCACCTGCGGCGTCGACACCTTGCTTCCCGGGATGCGGCGACGGAGGACCACACCGTGGGTGGGAGGCCGTTCGTTCACGCCGTCTCCTCCGCATCCATCGCGCTCCCCGCAGCCGGTGCTCGACGAACCTGTTGATCACACCGAACGGTTTGACACGTCCTCCCACCGTTCGGAGCAGGCTCCCCGGCAGCCTCTTCAGGACTGTCGATTGCTCGTCGACACGCTACTACGACAGCTCCATGAACCCCCCGGCGCGGGTCGAGGGTGATCGGCTGCTCATCGAGCGGTCCAGTCCTCCACCGATGGCCAGGCCCAGGTCACGGGGCCCGTGGAACCTGCCATCGGACCCGCGTCCTGAGGAGATCTGTCGACCGCCGGCGAACCCAGGGACCCGTGCGCCGGCGGCAGCACCTCGTCGCTGAGGGTCGCCGCGCTGACGACGATCGAGTCCTCGACGCGAAGAGGCCCACGGACATGATCGCGATCGACGGGCACAGGCCCGGCCCCGGCGCCCGACACACCGTCCGGCGGGAACAGGAACGCCACGTTGCCCCCATGGTTGAACTGGTCGACGACCGCAGGTCGCAGTTCGTAGGCGAGCACGGTCGCGGCGGCCGCCCGCAGTTCGCTGGTCAGAAGATCGCCCAACCTGGGCTCAGCGAAGACGATCATGAGCGACGACCGCGGCGGCAGCTGCTCACCCACGGCAAGGAGCTCGAACTTCAGCGGCGCGCTGTGGAGCCGTCCACGCAGACCACCGAGCACGCTGCCGCCTGCTGCGGTCGCCACGGTCGGCCCCGCCAGTCCGCCGATGAACGTGGCGACGATGCCGCCAACGAACAGGCCACGGCGATCGCGATACCACGCGCTGGTGACCCTGAGTGCGCCCGCCTCGTCCTTGCACAGCGTCGCCGCATCCACGATGGCGGATGCCGCATCGCAGCGACGGTCTTCGAACTCAGCGAGGAGGCAGCCTGCCTGAACCTCATCAGGGAACATCGCGACAAGCACAAGGATCCCTGGAAAGGCCATGGTCGTTGCGTCCTCGAGGCACCGCTGACAGGATCGCCAGCCCGAGGAACGCTACGGGGAGCCACACCGAGCAACCTCACCCGATTCAGGTGGAAGGCTCCCAACATACCGTGCGCCGGTCTGGCGACCGCCACGCCGCGGCGATCCGGGGCCTGACCCGGCCGAGACATCGTCGTGACGACCATGACCGTGCCCGTCGGTCAGCCTGACCGCTTCCGACGCGAGAGCAGCGCACCGATGAGCCCACCGACCAGCAACGCGATGAGCGTGTACAGCCACAGCGGCGCGGCGAAGCTCACCCCGAAGAAGGCGAGCGTGGTCTCACCCCGGTTCTGCAGCACGAACACCACCGCGACGACTGCTAACAGCAGCGCCGCCACCTGCCGTGGGCGGAGAGTCCCTCCTCGCCCCGCTCCGGCGGCTCCCGTATCGTGTTCACCCATCGGTCATCTCCCTGTCGCATCGCTCGGGTGGGTTGCATGCTGATACACCCGCCGGTGCAGCGACCGCGGGTAGCTGCATCAAGTCAAGCCTCGTGGTGGACCAACGCTAGGCCGGCGACGACGCCCGATCCCTCACCCCTCTCGGGTGAGCTTCGACCGCAAGACCTGCACCAGCCGCGGACCGGACAGGTTGCTGTGTGCGATGCCACCCGGGATCTCGATGGGGTCGGGTCAACCGCCGGCACGCACGTGCTCGAGTGACTGAAGGAGCGCACTTCACCCGTTTCGGGTGATTACCCGGCTCCGATCCGAAGCGAGGGTCGCGGAGACGTATCGGGGTTGCGGTGGACGGAGGCGGAGTCATGCCGACGCGAGCCGGCCCGGTTGCAGGTGTGGCGGCGGCCGACGTTCGCCACCCCTGGTTGTGGTGCTGAGATCTCTGCTGAGCCACACGGGCTCGCGTCGCGGTCGGACCTCCGCGGCGCCGCCCCGACAGCCGCATGATCGACCGACCCGCGGCGCGACACGAGGCAGATGACTTGAACGAGAACGGAACCTCCCGCCCGACAGACATCCACACGTCAGAAGGCACGGAGGCTGTCCGGCCCCCGGTCGACCTCGATGCCGAAGAAACGGTCGCGCTGCTCGACACCCTCCAGGATGTGGCCGTTCTGGCCATCGATCGGGATCTGCGCTACGTCGCCGCGGGCGGCACCGGGCTCGTCCAGGTGGGCTGGAACA
>CAYTLZ010000163.1:0-8222 GCA_964438785.1 uncultured Actinomycetota bacterium
ATGCGGGCGTCACTGGTCTCGCGCGAGGTCATCGCGGACTCCGTGGAGACGGTCATGCACGCGGAGCGGCTCGACGGCATGGTCACCTTCGCCGGGTGCGACAAGTCGCTGCCCGGCATGGTCATGGCCGCGGTCAGACTCGACGTCCCGAGCGTGTTCCTCTACGGCGGCTCGATCCTGCCCGGTCACCACGCCGGGCGGGACATCACCATCCAGGAGGTCTTCGAGGCCGTCGGAGCCCGCGGGCGCGGCACCATCGACGATGCCGAACTCGACGCCATCGAACGGGCCGCCTGTCCGTCGGAGGGCTCGTGCGGCGGCATGTTCACGGCCAACACCATGGCCTCGGCCATCGAGGCACTCGGGCTGTCGCTGCCGGGTTCCGCGTCACCATCGGCACCCGACCCCCGTCGCGACCACTTCGCCCGCGCGTCGGGCGAAGCCGTCGTGCGGCTGCTCGACGCCGGGCTGTCGGCGCGCCGGATCGTCACCCGCGAGGCCCTCGAGAACGCGATCGCGGTAGTGATGGCCGTGGGTGGTTCGACCAACGCCGTGCTGCACCTGATGGCCATCGCCCGGGAGGCCGAGGTCGAGCTCGCACTCGACGACTTCGACCGCATCGGCCGGCGGGTGCCGCACATCGCGGACACCAAGCCCGGCGGTCGGTACGTGATGAACGACCTCGACCGCATCGGCGGTGTGCCGGTCGTGCTCAAGGAGCTGCTCGACGCCGGCCTGCTCCACGGCGACTGCATGACCGTCACCGGCCGGTCGATCGGCGAGGAACTCGAGGCGCTCGACGTCCCCGCCCCCGACGGGGAGGTCGTGCACCCGCTGAGCGACCCGATCCACGCCGATGGTGGCATCGCGATCCTGCGCGGCTCCCTGGCCCCGCAGGGCGCGGTCGTCAAGGTGGCCGGCCTGTCCGCCGACCAGCTGCGGTTCGAGGGTCCGGCGCGGGTCTTCGACGGCGAGCAGGGTGCCATGGAGGCGGTGCTCACCGGCGGCATCAGGGACGGTGACGTGATCGTCATCCGCTACGAGGGCCCGAAGGGCGGTCCCGGCATGCGCGAGATGCTGGCCGTCACCTCGGCGGTCAAGGGTGCCGGACTCGGCTCGACGGTGGCGCTGCTGACCGACGGTCGGTTCTCGGGCGCGACGCACGGCTTCTCGATCGGCCACGTCGCACCGGAGGCCACCGACGGCGGACCCATCGCCTTCGTCGCGGACGGCGACCGGATCCGGATCGACGTCCCGAGTCGGACCTTGGACGTGCTCGTCGACGAGGCCGAGCTCGACCGACGTCGCGAGGGCTGGGAGCCGCTGCCCCCGCGCTACACCCAGGGCGTGCTCGCCAAGTACGCCCGCACGGTCTCGTCGGCGGCCGAGGGGGCGACGACGGCGGTCTTCTGAGACGCCGTGGCGCGCCGGCCCGACAACGCCGGGCCGGTGCCCGCCCGCTCAGTCGCCGGCGTCGCCGGGACGCTGCGCCCCGACCTCCTCGATGACCGTGCGTTCGCCGGGTCGGGGCACGCTCTCGATGTGCAGGTGGTCCTGGTGGACCAGGTCGGTGAACGAGCGGCCCCCGAAACCGTCCAGCGCCCAGGGCGAGCCGATCACCCGGACATCATCGCGGTCGAACAGCCACCGGACGAACTCGTGGGTGTCGGAGCCATCGGCCCGGTCGTCGATGACCTTGGGTCCGTCGAGGCGGTAGAGGTCCACGGCGAGTCCGGCCATGTGGCGACTCACCCGGTCGGTGCCGAAGACCTCGAACGGATGACCGGTCTCGAGCACGATGACCCCGTACGGCGTCCGCTCCGCCATCGCGACCATGAGTTCGAGCAGGCTCTCCGCGGTCAGTCCGGCGTGGATGTCCCAGCGGGCGGAGTCCGGTAGCTCGATGCGGTCGTCGTCGAGGACCGCCACGGCCGCCTCCGACAGATCGTCCGGTCGGGGCACGGGCGCACCTCCGAACGACGGGATCGCCTCCAGTTCCCAGCGGCCCCCGACGGCGACCAGGCGCACATCGAAGGTGCGCGTCTCGACCCGGACGTCGCCCTCCGGTGTTCCCCAGGTCTTCTCGGCGACCACCATCACCGACGTGCGGTCGTCGGCGAACCCCCCGAGCTGCGGGTAGACGATCCGACCCCGGGACCACGATCCCGGCCGGTGGACCGACTCGAATTGCGTCGTGATCCCCTCGACCAGACCCGCAGGTGCCACCTCCGCGACCACGTCGCGGGCCGTGTCCGCGGGCTCGTAGGTCAGCAGGGCCTGCACGATGTCGGCGGCGAACCGCTTGCCGTTGGGCACGGCCTCGTCGGCCGACAACACGAACGGCGGGTGTGGATCCGGCGCGGGCGGCAGGCCCGCCGGCCCGTCGTCGGGCTCGCCGGCATCCTCGTCCTCGACCGGCGGCAGCGGTTCCGGTTCCGGTTCGGGGATGGGCTCCGGGTCGGGATCGGCCGCGGCGTCGTCGGAACCGGCGTCCGTGTCCTGCGGTGGCGACGGTTCGGGCACCGGTAGCGGGTCCGCACCACAGGCGGTCAGCAGCAACAGCCCGACCAGGACGGTTGCGACGAGGGCTCGGACGGAAGGGTGGGTCACCATGTTCGGATGAACTCCTCCACCTCGGTGCCATCGGCCCCGGTCCGGACACCGGCCCCGACCCACCCCAGACGTCGGTAGAACGCCGGGGCACCGCCGCCGGGTGCCGTGATGAGGCGGGCCTCGGTGACACCGGCGGTACGAAGCGTTCCCTCGTAGGCCTCGACGAGTTGGCGTCCGGCACCGGTACCCCGCGCCGACGCGCCGACCGCGACGTGCGTCAGGACGCCGACGCGGGGTGGTCCGGGCTCGGTCGTCGGGTGATCGGCAGCGGCCACGGACGGTCCATCGGCCGGCCTGCGGCGGGGGCGCAGCCGACGGAGCAGGGCCCGCAGGTAGCGCCGCCGTCGGGTGCGGATCGCATCGAGCGCGACCCGCGGTCGCCGCAGCAATGCGAGCACCGCCCGCGGGACGAGCGTCGGCGAGGCCCGTCGGGCCAGCCACCGGTAGTGCGCTTCGTTGTCGATCGTGCCCACGAGGAAGCCGACGATCCCGTCCGGCCCCTCGACGGCGTACGACACGGCATGCGGACTGCGCCGGAACGAGGCGTGGTAGGAACGCACGAAACCGACACCGAACCGGACGAACATGCCCTCGAGGGCGTCGACGTGCAGTTGCGCGGTGACCCGCTCGTCGGCGGACGTGCCCGCACGCCGGACGAGCACCGGCCGCTCGTGACGGTCGGTGCCCGCAGCCGTGGGTTCCACGGGTTCCACAGCGTCGATGTCGTCGATCCTCACGTCGTGGCCAGGGTCCGGCGTGACCTGGACGACCGGTAGCGTACGACCTCCGAGGAACCAGGAAGGCGAGGCCGTGCAGTTCGAGGAACTCCGCTTCGTGTGCCAGGAGGCGGCCGACGATCTGGTGCGCAAGCACGGTCGTCCACTGCCACCCACGATCGTGCTCCCGGGACCGCAACGGACCCAGCTGTTGACGCTGCCGGAGCTCCCCGACGACGACGAGTCCCGCCATGCCGTGCTCGCGCAGCTCGCCGAGGATCGCATCACGGGCGACAAGGTGCCGTGCTGGGGGTTCGTGGCCGAGGCCGACGTCAGTGGTCAGGACGCCGTCGTCGTGGTCTACGGCGCGCGGCGGCACGCGCCCCAGGTGACCGCGTCGGCGTTCGCGGCGGACGGGTCACTCGACGGGTTCGTGCCGGCCGAGGACCTCGACCCGACGGCCCTGCCGTTCCTGCATCCGCTGCAGCACGCCGTCGACGCGCTGCCCGCCGCCGGTGACGTCTTCGATGCCGTCGACCCCAAGCGGGGCGGTCCCGGTGGACTGCCCATCATCGGCTGAGCGTCCGCGGTCCCGTGCAGCGGTGCGCGGTCCGGTGACGATCGGACAGGTGGCCCGTCGGCGCTTGTTGGGGCCTCGCCGACGTGGTGGGGTGGGATCCGCACGCCCTCCCACCGTGATGCGCCATGGTCGCCCCGCGCGTCCGTCGCATCCACCACGGAGGGCGAGCCGTCACCCGCGCGACGTGGGTGACCCATCGGACGGAGGCACACGTATGTACATCGGACTCGGAACCCTGCTGCTCATCATCATCCTGATCCTCGTGTTCGCCTGAACCCGGCACCGTGACGGTCAGAGGAGCCGACCATGGATGCCCGGACGGTGGTCGTCGCGCGGGTCAGGCGGCGAAGCGACCCGGGTCGACGCTGATGAACACGGCCCGTGCCGTGGCGATGCGCGCCCCGTCGGCGAGTGCCTCGGCTTCCGTATGCAGCTTGCGGCCGTCACGTTCGACCACCCGGGCCCGGAAGCGCAGTGGCACGCCGATCGGGGTCGGTGCCAGGTAGCGGACGGTGAGTTCCCCCGTGAAGCCGGGCGTGCGCTCGAGGCTCAACAGGTACCCGAGCACGTCGTCGAACACCGCCGCCACGATGCCCCCGTGGGCGCGTCCGGGACCACCCTCGAAGGCGGCTCCGAGGGCGACCTCCGCGACGGCCTCGTCACCCTCGCGCCGGACCTCGATGGCGATCCCGAGTGGATTGAACGGCCCGGACACGAAGCACTCGTCGAAGTGCACGACCCGTTCGCCCTCACCGATCTCGACGTCGAACATGCGGCGTTTGGTGTCGAGCAGATCCCGCTCGCGGGGTGCACCGGCCTCCACCCGCGCGGCGACCCGTTCGGCGGCGGCGGCCACCTCGAGCAACAACGCGTCGTCGGCCTCGTTGGCGATCAGGGCGTGACCCAGGCGTCGCAGGGCCGCGGCCGCCCGACCGCGGGGGTGGGCGGTGGCCTCGGCGACGTGTGAGGGCGTGGACGCGGGATCACCCACGGGCTCGGGATGTTCGGACACGATCGGGACCTTCGGCTGCCGGCGACGACCCGTCAGCCTAGAGGTGGCGTGCCCCCTCGGTCGCATCCACGGTCAGCTCGAGCCCATCCGGTGCCCGGACCTCCACGTCGCCCGCGCGACGGCCCTCGAGGGTGCGCACGGTCAGGGTCCACCCGTCCTCGGTCGTGGCCTGGTCACCCGGGACCGGCAGACGGCGGAAGCGTTCGACGATCCAACCGGACACGGTCTCGGTCTCGCCACCCTGCAGGTCGAGATCGAGCATGCGGGCGAGTTCGTCGCGGCGCATCGTCCCCGGCACCATCCACACCCGTTCGGAGGCTCGACGATGGTGCTGTTCGTCGTCGAACTCGTCATCGATCTCCCCGACGAGTTCCTCGAGCACGTCCTCGAGCGTGAGCATCCCGGCGGTGCCGCCGAACTCGTCGACCACCAGCAGGGCATGACTGCTGTCGTCGAGCATGTCGCGCAGCAGTTGCTCGAGGTCCCGTGACTCGGGCACCGCCGGGATCGGCCGGAGCAGATCGGTCACCGTGACGTCGTCGAACTCCGCGACCAGGGCGTCCTTGATGTGCACCAGACCGACGACGTGGTCGATGTCACCGTGGTAGATAGGGATGCGCGTGTGCCCGGTCTCGTGGGCGAGTGCGAGCACCTCCTCGAGCGTGGCGGTGTCCGCGAGCGCGTGGAGATCCACCCGGGGGGTCATGGCCGCCTCGGCGTCGATGGATGCCAGCCGCAACGCGGCCTCCATGACCTTGGCGTCCTCGTCGGCGATGGTGCCGAGCTGCTGGGATTCGGCCAACGCCAGGGCGAGCTCGTCGGGCGTGTGGACCAGCTTGTGCTCGTCGACCGGCTCGACGCGGACGAGCCGGACCAGCAGGTTGGCCGCACCGTTGAGCGCCAGGATCAGCGGCCGCAGCACCGTCACGAACACCGCGAACGGCAACGCGAGTCGCAGCGCCACCCGCTCGGCCCGGGCCAGCGCGAGGTTCTTGGGGGCCATCTCCCCGAGCACCATGTGCAGGAAGACCACCACCGACAGCGCGACGACGACGGCGAGCACCGGGATGGCACCGGCGGGGACGGCGGTGTCCTGCAACCAGCCACCGACCAGTGCGACCAGGGCCGGTTCGGCGATCGCGCCGAGCCCGAGGGAACACATCGTGATGCCCAGCTGCGCCCCGGAGAACGTCACCGACAGCTCGGTGAGGGCCTTCAGGGCCCGACCGGCGCGGCGGTCGCCCGTCTCCGCCGCCTCCTCGATGCGCGTCCTGCGAGCCGCCAGCAACGCGATCTCGACGGCCACGAAGAAGCCGTTCAACACCAGCAGCACCACGCCGATGCCGACGGCGGTCCAGGAGAAGCTCGCATCGGCGAGATCGGCGGCACTGACGGCGAGCAGGCTCATCGCCGGCCCCCGGCATCGCCGGCGCTCGCGTCATCCGCGGCGTCGTTCGACTCCACCGCCGCCGGGGTCGGCTGGCGACGCACGCTGATCTCGGTGATCCGCACGCCGTCCATGCGGGCGACGGTCAGGGTGACGTCCCCGTGCTCGACCCGTTCGCCGACCTCGGGAATGTGCCCGAGGCGGTCGAGCACGTACCCCGCGATCGTCTCGTAGGGCCCCTCGGGCAGGGCCGCATCGAAGACCTCCTCCGCCCGGTCGACCCGCAACCCGCCCCGCACCAGGTACTGCCCGGCGCCGATGCGACGCACGAGATGACCGCCCGAGTCGAACTCGTCGCGGATGTCACCGACGAGTTCCTCGAGCACGTCCTCCAGGGTCACGATGCCGGCGATCGATCCGTACTCGTCGACCACGAGCGCCGACGTCCGACGCTCGCGACGCAGATCGCTGAGCAGCGCCCGCAGCGACTCGGACTCCGGGACGACCAGCATCGGCGAGGCGACCGTCACGACCGTGGTGGAGGCGTGCTGGTCGTTGGGCACCTCGAACAGGTCCTTGACGTGCACGCTGCCGACGATGTCGTCCTCGGTCGCGCCCTGCACCGGGAAGCGGCTGTGGCCCGTCGCACGGGCGGTCGCGCGCAGGTCGTCGAGCGAGGCATCGGCGGCGAGGAAGACGATGTCGGGCCGCGGGATCATGACCTCGTCCACCCGGCGGTCGCCGAGCCCGACGGCGCGGCGCAGCAGGGTGGTCTGTTCCTCGGTCAGGCTGCCCTCCTCGCCGGATGCGGCGATGATGCGGGCGAGTTCGTCGAGGCTGTGGCCGCCCTCGAGTTCGTCGGTGACCTCGACGCGGAACACGTGCTCGGTGACCGCCCGGGCGGAGGCGTCGAACACCCGGATGACCGGTCCGAGCAGCAGGCTGAATCCCCGGGTGAAGGGCGTCACGAACAGCGCGACCCCCACCGGTCGGGAGATGGCGAGGTTCTTGGGGAACAACTCGCCGAGCACCATCTGCAGCAGCGTCGACACCACGAAGGCACCCGTGAGCGCCACCAGGATCGCCGCCTGTGCCGGGATCCCGACGAGTTCGAGCAGCGGACGGATGACGGCGTCCCCGAGCGCGCGCTCGGCGACGAACCCGAGCAGCAACGAGGTGGCGGTGATCCCGAACTGGGCCGACGACAGGGCGAACGACAACTCACGCAGTTCGCGGCGGACGATGCGGGCGCGGCGGTCACCGGCGGTCGCGAGCTCTTCCACGGCGGGGCGACGCAGCGACACCAGGGAGAATTCCGCAGCCACGAACATGCCGTTCGCGACGATGAGCACACCCACGACCAGCAGCCCGAGCGGCCCGCTCACGGGTGTCTGCTGGGGTCGTCGGGATCGTCGTGCGGCACGCTCGGGTCCATGAGTCGCAGGCTAGCGCTCCCCACCTGGACACCCGGCGTCCCGGCCGCGGCGCCGGCCTTCAGCCGTGGTCGGGTTCGGCAGTCAGGTGTGATGGATGGACCCAACTGTCGTGTCGCACCGGTGCGGCACATTGCCGGGTGATGAGTTCCGACACCGATCACGTCGAGGCTGCCGAGCGCGGTCACGTCACCCGTGCCATCGAGGTGGTCTTGGACCCGTCCCCGTCACAGCAGCGGTGGCTGCGGTCGTACGCCGGGTCGATGCGGGCCGCCTACAACTGGGCGCTCGCGGAGGTGCGAGACAACCTCGACGTCCGTCGGGCCGAGCGTGACCGTGGGGTGTCAGAGGACGAGCTGACCCCGGCGCTGTCCTGGTCACGTGAGTCGTTGATGGCCCGGTGGCGGCAGGTGCGTGACGAAGTCCACCCGTGGCACCGGGACGTGTCCATCCACGCATTCCGCACCGGGATCGACAACGC
>CAYTLZ010000164.1:0-8153 GCA_964438785.1 uncultured Actinomycetota bacterium
TGCGGGGCTCAAGGACGATCCCGCCCTGCAGGCCGAGATCCAGGGCGCCATCGACGAGGCGAACAAGGCCGTGTCCAAGGCCGAGTCGATCCGCACCTTCCGGATCCTGCCGGAGGACTTCGAGGTCGGCAACGAGCTCAGCCAGAAGATGTCGGTCAAGCGCCATGTCGTCAGTGAGAAGTACGGCGACGTGATCGACGACATCTACGCCAGCGTGCAGCGCTGATCATGGCGCGCGTCCGCTTCGCACCCTGCCCGTCGTCGCCCAACTGCGTGTCGACAAAGGCCCCGACCGACGACACCGAACACCGCGCGGAGCCGATCGCGTTCAGCGGGGATGTGGACGCGGCGATGGCGGCCGTGCTCGGCGCGCTCGAAGGGCTGAAGCGGACGACGATCGCCGAACGTGACGATCGCTACGTGCGCGCGGTGGTGTCGTCCGCGGTGTTCCGCTTCAAGGACGACGTCGAGTTCGAGGTCGACGCGGACGCGCAGCAGATCCACTACCGCTCCGCGTCGCGCGTCGGTCACAGCGACCTCGGCGTGAACCGCAAGCGCACGGATGGTCTGCGCGCGACGATCGCGGATCAGCTCGCCTGATCAGATGCCGGTGCCGGCCTGGCGTTGGGCCCACCAGGCGGCGTCGAGCTCGCCCAGCGGCGTGGCCGGGGTGGCGTCCACGTCGTCGAGGTACTCGTCGCGGATGGCGTGCCAGTCGTTGCGCGCGTGCAGTTGGCCGAGCACCGAGTTCAGGCCCCACTGGATGCGATTGAGCAGCAGGTAGTCCGGGGGCAGGTTCAGTTGACGCAGCACGTCCGAGTAGGGGCTGCGCGGATCGGTCGTCGAGCGGATCACCTCCGCGGCGAACTCCGGGGTGAACTCGAAGGGCTGTTCAGCGGTGACGGCCTTGGTGTAGAGCTGGAACCACTCGAAGACGATGTCCTCGTCGACGCGTGCGTTGCGGGGCAGGAAGCCCTCCTGGCGCAGCGTCTCGATGGCCTCGTCGCGGTCCCCCGTCGCCATCGCCTGTTCGATGCGGCGCATCGAGCCGTAGCGTTCGCGCGTGAACATCTTCACGGAGCCGTAGTCGATGAAGGCCACACGTCGACCGCCGTCGGCCGCGGTGCCCTCGTCCTCGACGAGGTAGTTGCCGGGGTGCGGGTCGCCGTTGAACAGCCGGAAGCGGCCGATGGACCCGAAGGCGTAGCGGAAGATGATCTCGCCGACGCGCTGCCCCTGGGCCTCGTCGGCCCGGGCCGCGAAGTCGCTGAAGCGCTCACCGTGCACCCGCTCGGTGACCAGGACCCGCTTGCGGCACATCTCGCCGATGATGTCGGGGACGCGGATGAACGGGTGGTCGGTGTAACGGTCGGCGAAGGCGCGCTGGTACTGGGCTTCGCGCTCGTAGTCGAGCTCGTCGTCGATGCGCTCGCGCAGCTCTTCGAGCAGCGGTTCGATGTCCTGGTTCGGGGCCACGAACCGCGCCAGCGGCGCGAACGACTCCGCGTTGCGGATGTCGGCCCGGACCGCCTCCGCGACACCCGGGTACTGGACCTTGACGACGACATCGCGGCCGTCGTCGAGCTTGGCGGCGTGGACCTGCCCGATCGAGGCGGCGGCGAGCGGCTCGGGATCGAAGGACGCGAAGACCTGGTCGACGGGGGCCCCGAACTCGCCCTCGAGCACCTCGTTGATCGCGTCGGGGTCGAAGGCCGGGGCGGCGTCCCGGAGATCCGCCAGCGCGGTGTGGTAGGCGTTGCGGACGTCGTCGGGCAGGTCGAGGTCGACGAAGCTCAGCAGCTGGCCGAGCTTCATGGCGGCACCCTTCATCTCCCCGAGGACCTCGGCGAGGTGGGCGGCCATCTGCTCGTGGGCCTCGACGGGGTCACGTTCCCGACCGGTCAGGCGGCGTGCCTGCGCACCCGCGACACCGCGGGCACCCTTGATGCCGGTGCGCGCCAGACGGCTGCCACGGTCGATCCGACCGCCCAATCCCTTGCGAGCCACGGTGCTCCTCGTCGTCCGTCAGCGCTTGGCGTGCCCGGATGCGTTCGGGTCCGGGACCATCGCTGGCCTGGCCGGCGTCACGGGTGCGCGCGCCGGGTCACTCGGCCATCTCGGCCAGCTCGGCCATCTCGGCCAGGGGTCACTCGGCCATCTCGGCGAGCGGGTTGCCCTCGGCCTTGGCTGCGGCCAGCCGGGTGGCGAGCGCCGCGCGACGCTCGTCGTTCAGGCAGGCACAACCGATCTCGAACGGGCTGTAGTGCTTGACGTCCATGCGGTGGGTCGGGCAGGCCGCGACCTCGAGCCGCGTGATCGGTTCCGTGCGGGACATGTGAGCCTCCTGGAAGGCGCTCGGCTTGGTCGGCTCGGTCAATGAAACGAATCAGACGTTGAAGCGGAAGTGGATGACGTCGCCGTCGGCGACGACGTAGTCCTTGCCCTCGATGCGCAGACGGCCGGCCTCGCGGGCCGCGGCTTCGCTGCCGAGGCGGTCGTAGTCGTCGTAGGCGATGACCTCGGCCTTGATGAAGCCACGCTCGAAGTCGGTGTGGATCTCACGGGCGGCCCGCGGCGCGCTGGAGCCGGCGGGCACGGTCCACGCCCGGGCCTCCTTGGGCCCGGCGGTGAAGTAGGTCAACAGCCCGAGCAGGCGGTAGGCGCGTTCGATCAGGCGCTCCAACCCGGAGCGCTCCAGCCCCAACGACTCGAGGTACTCGTCGCGTTCCGGCCCCTCGAGCTCGGCCAGCTCGGCCTCGACCTGCGCGGCGATGACCACGACCTCGGCACCCTCCTGCTCGGCGAGGCGGCGCACGACCTCGACGTGGGCGTTGCCGTCGGGCAGTTCGTCCTCGCGGACGTTGGCTGCGTAGAGCACGGGCTTGCTGGTCAGCAGCGACAGCTCACGCCACACACCCGGGTCGAGCTCGCCCGGGAAGGTGCGGGCGACACCACCGTCCGACAGGTGGTCACGCAGCTCCTTGAGCGTGTCGCGCTCCCGGATCACGTCCTTGTCCCCGGTGCGGGCCGCCCGTGACGCGCGCTCGAGCCGCTTCTCGACGGTGTCGAGGTCGCTGAGCGCGAGTTCGGTGGTGATGACCTCCATGTCCCGCGTCGGATCGATGGAGCCCTCGACGTGGATGACGTCCGGGTCCTCGAAACACCGCACCACGTGGCACACGGCGTCGACCTCACGGATGTGGGCGAGGAACTTGTTACCGAGGCCCTCACCCTTCGAGGCACCGGCGACCAGACCGGCGATGTCGACGAACTCGATCGCGGTCGGGATGACCTTCGCCGAGCTCGCGAGGCTCGCCAGCCGGTCGAGCCGTTCGTCGGGGACGCCGACCACGCCCACGTTGGGGTCGATCGTGCAGAAGGGGAAGTTCGCGGCTTCCGCTCCGGCCTGGGAGACGGCGTTGAACAACGTCGACTTGCCGACGTTGGGCAGGCCGACGAGACCAACCTGGAGAGCCATGGGACACACAACCTTTGGTGGCAGGGGGCCGCACCCGCCGTGGGGCGAGCGGGCACGGGCGACATCGCCTGGATCCGGCGGCGTCGTCCACCTGCGTCGGACGGACGGTGAGCCTGCGACGGACAGGCGACGCGCACGCGATGCGTCGGTGTCGGTGGACGCGATCGCGCCGGGCGGTGCCCGGTTGACCCGCGAGCGTAGCCGACGGTCATGGTCGATCCCGGTGGCCGTCGCGCCGGTGGTGCAGCCGCTAGTTTCCGGGGCCTGATGCGCCTTCTCGTCGCCCGTTGCTCGGCCACCTACGACGGCCGCCTGTCGTCCACGCTGACGTCGGCGGTCCGGCTCGTGATGGTCAAGGCCGACGGGTGCGTGGCCATCCATGCGGACGTCGGGGCCTACAAGCCGCTGAACTGGATGAACGCCCCCAACCACCTCGACGACCAGGGCGAGCGGTGGGTGGTGACCAATCCCAAGGGCGAGGTCCTGACCATCGAGCTCGACGAGGTGTTCGAGGACGTCAGCTACGAACTCGACACGGGTCGCGGCCTGACCCTCGACGGGGTCGAACGCGAGCTGCAGGAGCTGCTGGCCGACCATCCGGACCACCTCGAGGCCGGGCTGGTGTGCGTGCAGCGCGAGTTCCGCACGGACGTCGGGCCGGTGGATCTGCTGTGTCGGGATCCCGACGGTGGGGCCGTGGCGGTCGAGATCAAGCGGATCGGGGAGATCGACGGCGTCGAGCAGCTGACCCGCTACCTCGACCGCATGGAGCGCGACCCGCTGCTGCGGCCGGTCCGCGGGCTGTTCGCCGCGACCACCGTCAAGCCGCAGGCCCGGGTGCTGGCCGAGTCACGCGGGATCGGCTGGGTCGAGGTCGACATCGGGCTGCTGCGCGGCGAGGAGGAGCTCCACCCGCGGCTGTTCTGAGCACGTGCTGGCTCAGCGTCGCGCCACGGCCACGAGCGCCGAGCGCAGCGAGGCGTCGCTGCGCTCGAACGCCTCGGGCCCGGTGCACCAGGCGACGTCGCGCGACTCGCCGGCCGCGGGGGCGAACGCCGCGGTCCCGTCCGCGTGGAGCAGGTAGCGCAGGTCGAGGTGGACATGACCACGCGGCCCCTCGTGGACGTCGACGTGGACGAGTGTCGGCGCGCCCCCCGGGTGCGTCGCAACGAGGCCCGTCTCCTCGAGGGTCTCCCGTACGGCCCCGTCCGAGGGCAGCTCGCCGGGGTCGAGGTGCCCGCCGGGCTGCAGCCAGATCCCCAGCCGTTTGTGGCGGTGCAACAACACCCGACCCCCGGCGTCACGCACGATCGCCGAACCGGTGACGTGGATCGGATCCGCGTGCTCGTCGAGCGGGGCGCGCAGCCAGGCGAGCAGCGTCAGCGTGCGCTGCAGGGAGCGTCGTTCGGCGGCGTCGATGGGGACGTGGGCGCGCAACTGGGTGCGGACGACGTCGAGGTGGCCGGACGCGCCCGGAGACGGGCGCGGGGCCGGGCTCACGGGGTGCGGGCGAGCCCGATCTCGGTCACGAGGTCGGCGGGCTCGCGCCGGATCCCGATCCAGAAGTCGCCGAACTCCGCGTAGCGGACGGAGGCCTCGTCGTAGCGCAGGGTGTAGACGATCGACTTCACGTCGGCGAGGTCGTGGGCGAACAGGCTGACCGCGTACTCCCAGCCGTCCAGGCCCGTGGAGCCCGAGACCAGTTGCAGGACACGGCCGGTGTAGGCGCGACCCGACTTGCCGTGTTCGGCCATCAGCCGCTTGCGTTCCTCGTAGTCGAGCGCGTACCAGTTGTCGTCACCCTCGCGGCGGTGCGACATCGGGTAGAAGCACAGCAGCTGCCAGTCCGGCATCTGCGGATGCAGTTTGGACTCGGTGTACGTCGCCATGCGCTCGGCGAACTGTTCGACGCGGTGGTCGAGATCCTCGCCCTCGACGCCCTTGGCGGCCATCTCCTCGCGGTAGCGCTCGGGGGTGGAGGTGTACTCGCTGCCCTCGGTGAGCGAGAGGTACGAGTCGACCAGCGTGAGCGCCGGTGCGGCCGCGGTGGCCGCGACATCCGTCTGCAGCGCACGCAGCCTGGTGAGGTCGTCCGACAGGGCCATGAGCAGCACGTCGGCCTTGTGGCCGAGGCCGCTGAACACGTGCAGTTGCAGTTCGTCCTGCCAGCGCTCGAGCACGCCGGCGAACTCCTTCGCGGCGGCGTCGGGCAGACCGGGCACGGCGGCGTGGTCGACCTTCAGCATCAGGTGCAGCACACCCCAGCCGGTACCGGGCTTGGCTTCCTCGAGCATGACGGCACTCCTCGAACTCGACAGGGCATGACGGTACCGCCGGCGGCGTCGACCCGGCTCGGGTGCGGCCCGCCGGGACCGGGTGCGACCGGTCGCGCGTCACTCGAGGATGGTCTTGTCCCGCACCGTGCCGTCCTCGGTGAGGTCGTAGGCGACCGGGACACCGGTCTTGAGCTCCAGGGCGAGCACGCCCTCCTCGTCGAGCTCGTCGAGCTGCATCACGATCGATCGGTTCGAGTTGCCGTGGGCCACGACCAGCACGTCCTTGCCCTGCCGGATGTCGCCGAGCACGGCGCGCTCGAAGAACGGCAGGGTGCGGGCCGCGGTGTCCTTGAGCGACTCGCCGTTGGGCGGTGGAGTCGCGAACGAGCGGCGCCAGATGTGCACCTGTTCCTCGCCGTAGCGGGCGGCGGTGTCGGCCTTGTTCAGCCCCTGCAGGTCGCCGTAGTGGCGCTCGTTGAGGGCCTCGTCCCGGATGATCGGGAGGTCGAAGCCGGCCTGGTGCTGGATCAGGTCGAGCGTGCGCTGGGCCCGGGTCAGCGTCGAGGTGTAGGCGATGTCGAAACTCCGGCCCTGCAGTCGGTCACCGGCGTCACGGGCCTCCTGTTCACCGGTGGCCGTCAGCGGGACGTCGACCCAGCCGGTGAACCGGTTCTCGAGGTTCCACAGCGACTGGCCGTGACGGACGAGGACGAGGGTCGGCATGGGATGCGCTTTCGGCTCACGGGGACGCGGTCGTCACCGAGCCTAGGACAGCACGCACGAGCTGCACCGGCAGCGCGATCAGCGGACGGCCCCGTGCGCATCCGTGTGCGGCTGGAGCGCCTGCAGGGCCCGGTGGATGGCGAGTGCGCCGCGGTCACGCAGCCGACGGGCGATGGCCGGCTGCGTGACCCCGAGCGCGGCGGCGATGTCGACCTGGCGCTCACCGTTCAGGGTGCCGATCAGGGCCCGGCGGTCCCGGGCGTCGAGCCGGGCCAGCAGCTGGTCCTGGAGCAGCAGGTAGGCCGTCATCGTCGCCTGGATCGTCGTGTCGTCGGCACGGCACGCACTGCGCAACGATGCCGGCCAGCTGTGCTTCGAGGGCAGGGTCTGTGCGGCCTGACGGGCGTCGCGGGCGTGCCGCCAGGCCGAGCCGGTCGGATGACCGGCCGCGGTGTCGCTGACACCGATCCCGATCCCGAGCCGCAGCTCCACCGGTTCGTCGACGCCATCGCTGGTGGGCAGGATCAGATCGTCGGTGGCGAGTCGTAGCCGCAGCACCGCCGCGGCCGCCGCCCCGAGCTCGCCGTAGACCCCGTGGAACTGGTCGCGTTCCACGAGCGCGAGGGGGCTGGCGGCGGCCACGGCACCGTTGACGTGTTCCAGCGCGCCACGCAGGCCGATCAGCAGCTGCCGCTCGTCAACGAAGCGGCGTGAGGTGACCACGTCGCCCACGACCACCACCCGGGCGGATTCTCGTTCGTCTGCGGCGTCCATCCCACGACCCCCACCGGCTCGGCGTACGTACTGGACAAGATAACCCTGAAGGTTATATCGTAGAGTCATGCCATGTGCGGCGCGTTGACGGTCCACTACCTTCGAACCACGGCCCGCGTGCGGCGACCAGCGCGTGTCGGGCGACGCCCGGACCACGCCCGCCGGCCCGACCCCGTCGCCCATCCGCGAGCCGCACTCGAGCAGCACCACCGCCGCACCCCAGCTGCACCGCAGCCGGACCCCAGCTGCACCCCGACGTACCTGCCACCGGGAGCCCCTGACGTGACGATGAACAGTTTCGATGCCCGCGCCGACCTGCAGGTCGGCGACACCAGTTACGAGATCTTCCGCCTCGACGCGGTCGAAGGTGCCGCCCGGCTGCCGTTCAGCCTCAAGGTGCTGCTCGAGAACCTGCTGCGCAACGAGGACGGGGCCAACACGACCGCGGACGACATCCGCGCCCTGGCATCGTGGGACGCCGATGCCCAACCGGCGACCGAGATCCAGTACACCCCGGCGCGCGTGATCCTGCAGGACCTCACCGGGGTCCCGGCGGTCGTCGACCTCGCCGCGATGCGCGAGGCCATGGTCGACCTCGGCGGTGACCCGAGCAAGATCAACCCACTGGTCCCCGCCGAGCTCGTCATCGACCACTCGGTGGTCGCGGACGTGTTCGGTGTCGGTGACGCCCTGCAGCGCAACATCGACATCGAGATGGAACGCAACCGGGAGCGGTTCCAGTTCCTGCGCTGGGGGCAGAGTGCCTTCGACACGCTCAAGGTCGTGCCGCCGGGCACCGGCATCGTCCACCAGGTCAACATCGAGCACCTCGCCCGGGTGGTCTTCCCCAACGAGCGGCCCGACGGCAGCCTGCAGGCCTACCCGGACACGCTGGTCGGGAC
>CAYTLZ010000165.1:0-8145 GCA_964438785.1 uncultured Actinomycetota bacterium
AAGTACCCGGAGGAGCTGTCCGGTGGGCAGCAGCAGCGGGTCGCGATCGTGCGGGCGTTGGCCACCGACCCGGACGTGCTGCTGCTCGACGAGGTCACCGCCGCGCTCGACCCGGAACTGATCGGTGGGGTGCTCGACGTGATCCGGGAGCTGAAGTCCCAGGGCATGACCATGGCGATCGTCACCCACGAGATGGGGTTCGCCCGGGACGTGGCCGATCGCGTCTGCTTCCTCGAGGAGGGGCGCATCGTCGAGGAGGGCAAGCCCGACCAACTGCTCAGCGACCCGCGCGAGCCCCAGACCCGCCGGTTCCTGCAGCGGATCATCGACGCCGGGCGGCTGTAGCCCGACGTCCGGAGTATCGCGGCGTGTCGGGACCGGCGACACGTCGGTCGTCGGGGTCGGCCGCTGACCGGCCTAGGGTGCCGCGGGCGATGGCAGCGACGGGCGCGACCGGACATCCGGGGCGACGAGCTGCCCGCACCGACGCGATGCAGGAGCCCCTCGATGGCCGAACTCGATCAACGCGTGAAGTGGTTGGATGCCGTCCGGCGTCGGGCCGGCCAGTCCATCGCCACGATGGACCTCGCCGACATCCCGGCGGCACGGGACGACCGCCTGCCCGCGATCCCCGGGCTGGCCCCCCTGGTCGCGGCGGGGGGACGGTGGCTGTTCGGTCGACCCCACCCCGGCGTGGTCACGACCGACACGGTCGTGGCCGGCGCGGACGGATCGCTGCCGCTCCGCCTGCACCACCCCTCGAACCCTGCGCCGGACCGCCCGCTGATCGTGCACTTCCACGGTGGGGGTTGGGTGCTGGGCCGACCCGACGGCTACGACTGGCTGTGCACCCGTCTGGCCCACGGGCTGGGTGCCGTCGTGGCGTCCGTGGACTATCGGATGGCACCCGAGTATCCGGCTCCGGCCGCGGTCGAGGACTGCATCGCGGCGACGGCGGCGCTGGCGGGTGACCCGACGGCCGTCGGTGCCGCCGCGGACGCGCCGGTGGCGGTCGCCGGCGACAGTGCCGGGGGCAACCTGGCTGCACTGGTGGCCATCGCCGCGCGCGACGGCCACACCCCACCGTTGGCCGCGCAGGCGCTCATCTACCCGGCCACCGACCTCACCCGCTCGTCGCCGTCGATGCAACGCATCACCGACGCCCCGTTGCTGTCGCGGGCGGACATCGACCGGTTCGCCGAGCTCTACCTCGCCGGTGTGGTGGCGGCCGACGACCCCCGGGTCTCGCCGGCGTTCGTGGACGACCTCACGGGTGTCGCCCCCGCCCTCGTGCAGACCGCGGAGCACGATCCGCTGATCGACGAGGGCGTGGCCTACGCGACCCGCCTGACGGATGCCGGCGTCCGGACGCGTCAGACGACCTACGTCGGGGTGCCGCACGGTTTCCTGTCCATCCCGGGTGTCTGCCCCGCCGCCGAGCAGGCGCTCGCCGAGCTCATCGGTTGGCTCGGGCCCCGGTTGGTCGCGGCGCCGACCGCCTGATCCCGGCCGCCCGAACGTTCGGAGTCCCGATCCATGGACATCGCCCAGCTGCGCACCGCACTCGGCGCGCCCGGTCCGACCCTGGTCGGCCTCCAGGCCTTCGAGGGACTCGGGTTCCTGTCGGGGTCGACCGGTGAGCACGGTCAGGTGCACACCGTGAGCCTCAGCCACCTCGTCGGGGTCGGCCAGCAGGTCGAGATCGAGACGGCGATCCGGGGACGGACGACCGTGATCCGGCAACGCGGCGACGCCGCCGGACGCATCGACACGGCCCAGGACCAGCAGATCGTGATCCTCGACGGCCACGAGGTGATCTTCGACCGGCTCGCCCCCGACTGGACCCTGCCCGACGACGAGGTCGATCTGGTCGTGCAGCTCGTCGTGGCCGCCGAGAGCGAGCTCGAGGACCTCCCGGATGCGGTCGGGGACATCGCCATCGAGCTGCGCGACGTCGGGCTCGACGAGTTCGAACTGGTCTCCGGCGTGGACCCCGGCCCCTACCTCGAGGCGACCGCGGCGCTCGAGGCCGCCCGGCAGGGGCAGCGCCCGACGGCCACGGGAGACGAACCGGACGCCTGACGCGCTCTACGCTGCTCGGCGCCGGGCACGCACGCTGGGAGCCGCGTGCCACCTCGATGCTGTTGGGAGACACGCCGCATGCTGGATCTGACGCCGACGCCGGAGAGCCTCGATCCGATCGAGCGGGCCTCGATCGACGAGTTGCGTTCGCTGCAGCTCGAGCGGCTGCGATGGTCGCTCGCCCACGCCTACACCAACGTCGCGCACTATCGGGCCGCGTTCGACGCCGTGGGGGTCCATCCCGACGACCTGCGTGAACTGAGCGATCTGGCCCGCTTCCCGTTCACCGCCAAGCAGGACCTGCGCGACAACTACCCGTTCGGGATGTTCGCGGTCCCACGCGAGCAGGTCGTGCGGGTGCACGCCTCGTCGGGCACCACCGGCAAGCCCACGGTCGTGGGCTACACCCAGGCCGACGTCGACATGTGGGCGTCGGTGGTGGCGCGCTCGATCCGGGCATCGGGGGTCCGGCCCGGGATGATCGTGCACGTCGCCTACGGCTACGGGCTGTTCACCGGCGGGCTCGGCGCGCACTACGGCGCGGAGCGGCTCGGGTGCACGGTGATCCCGGTCTCCGGCGGCCAGACCGAACGCCAGATCCAGCTGATCGAGGACTTCGAGCCCGACGCGATCATGGTCACTCCGTCCTACATGCTGGCGCTCATCGACGAGATGCGTGAACGCGGCATCGACCCGGCCGGCACCAGCCTCAAGGTCGGCATCTTCGGGGCGGAACCGTGGACCCAGGCCATGCGCGAGGAGGTCGAGGCCACCTGCGACATGCATGCCGTCGACATCTACGGGCTGAGTGAGGTCATCGGCCCCGGCGTCGCCAACGAGTGCGTGGAGACCAAGGACGGGCTGCACATCTGGGAGGACCACTTCTACCCGGAGATCATCGACCCGGTCACCGGCGAGGTGCTCGACGACGGCGAGGAGGGCGAGCTCGTCTTCACCTCGCTGACCAAGCAAGCCATGCCGGTCGTGCGCTACCGCACCCGTGATCTCACGCGCCTGCTGCCCGGCACGGCCCGCACGATGCGGCGCATGGAGAAGGTCACCGGGCGCAGCGACGACATGATGATCCTGCGCGGCGTCAACGTCTTCCCGACCCAGATCGAGGAGATCGTGCTCGAGGTGGGCGAGCTCGCGCCACACTTCGTGTGCGAGCTGACCCGTCCGGACCGCATGGACGCGTTGACGGTCAAGGTCGAGGTGCGCGACGACTCCCTGTCGGACGATCGCCGCGCCGAGGTGGCAGCACTCGTGCGCGGGCGCATCAAGGACCGCATCGGCGTCAGCGTCGAGGTGGCACTCGTCGAACCGATGTCGCTGGTGCGCTCGGTCGGCAAGATCCAACGGGTACGCGACCTGCGCGAGGCCTGAGCCCCGCCGCCGGCGAGAAGCTGTTCGTGGTGACAGGTGTACGCCGGGGCGGGCTCGGCGTCCGGCGTGGCATGGGCCGAGCCGGCGGGAAGCTGTTCGTGGTGACAGGTTCTCGCCGGCTCCGGGGTGCTGCCGTCGTGCGCGGGTGCCATGCACGGCACCCGCGGTCGGGTACCCGGCTCAGGCGCCCTTGGGCTTCATGTTGCCGCCCTCGTGCAGGGTCGGGATCCGGCCGAGCTTGCCGGCCTGGAAGTCGTCGAACGCCTGTTGCAGCTCCTCGCGCGTGTTCATCACGAACGGCCCGTACCACGCGACGGTCTCGCGGATCGGCCTACCGCCGAGCAGGAGCACGTCCATCTTGCGCGCGCGGCTCTCCTGGCTGCGGTCCGCGGTGAGGGTGAGCGCATCGCCCGGGCCGAACGTCGCCAACTGGCCGCTCTCGATCGGCCGGCGGTCGGTGCCGACCGTGCCCTTGCCGGCCAGCACATAGGCCAGCGCGTTGAAGTCCACGTCCCAGGGCAGTCTGAGCTCCGCGCCCGGTTCGACGGTCGCGTGGATCAGCGTGATGGGCGTGTAGGTCGAGCCCGGGCCCTGATTGCCGCCGAGATCACCGGCGATCAGGCGCAGCAGTGCACCGCCGTCGTGGGAGGTCAGCAGCTCGACGTCCTTGGCCTTCAGGTCCTGGTAGCGCGGCGCGTTCCACTTCATCGCGGCCGGCAGGTTGACCCACAGTTGGAAGCCGTGGAACAGCCCGCCGGACATCACCACGTGCTCCGGCGGGGCCTCCTTGTGCAGCAGGCCGGATCCGGCGGTCATCCACTGGGTGTCGCCGTCGGTGATGGACCCGCCACCACCGTGCGTGTCGTTGTGGTCGAGGATCCCGTCGAGCATGTAGGTGACGGTCTCGAAGCCGCGGTGGGGGTGCCAGGACGTGCCCTTGGGCTCACCCGGTGCGTACTCGACCTCGCCCATCTGGTCGAGGTGGATGAACGGGTCCAGGTCGCGCAGATCGGCCCCGGCGAACGCGCGGCGGACCGGGAAGCCCTCGCCCTCGAACCCGCGGGGTGCGGTCGTGATCGTGCGCACCTTGCGCTGTGTGGCGACGCCCGCGTCGGGGGCGTTGACCCGGGGAAGGGTGAGCAGGTCATCGACGGTGACGGCTGGCATGGGAGCCTCCTGGCGGGGGATGTCCGGCGCTTGACTGGCGCTGCGACGGGGTTCGGCGCTCACCCGGTGGAACGACGGTTGCTGACGCAACATTCCCGGACCCCGTGCACGCGGCGCACTTCGGGCCGCGACGACCGAGCGGCTACGCTGCGTGCCCCGAGCTCCGAAAGGCCTCCACCATGCGTCGCGTGACCGTGATCGCCTCGTTGGTCGCGCTGCTCATCGCCGCGCTGCCGATGTCCGCCGCCATCGCCGCGCCGGCAGTCGCCGACGAGCACGTGGTCCTGCTGGCCGTCGACGAACCGGCGGGTCCGGAACCGGCGTTGCGCACCGACGAGGACAACGCCGCGCGGACGCTGTCAGGCTACGAGGACAACGAACTGCCGTTCACCTGGGGTGCCGCGTGGATCCTGAGCTTCGCGGGGCTGGTCGGTCTGACCCTGATGCTCGGTCTCTACCAGCTGCTGGTCCGTGGTCCAGCGCAGCGCCAGGACAGCTGATCGCCACCCCCGACCCATCGTCCCCCGACATCGGTCGGCCCGAGGCCGGCACCGGGCGGCCCGCGGTCGATGACGACCTGCCGCTGATCGACGAGCGGGTCGCGCGGTGGGCCGCCGGGCTCGTCGCCCCCACGCGACGTGACGATGCCCGTGCCGTCGCGGCACTCCGGGCCGAGGTGGCGGCCGATCTGCCCGCCATCGACGCGGCCGCCCGGGCGTTCACGGAGCTCGGTGCCGATCTGCCGCCCACCCGGGCCCGGGTCGTCGGCCGCACCGGGTTCGTCGACGCCAACCTGTCCAGCCTGCGCGGGGCCTTCGAGCCCATGCGGGCCAAGATCGAACGTCGCCGGGCGCTCGCCAGTCGCGTGCTCGGCGCGCAGCTCGGGGCCGTGCTCGGCCTCATGTCGGTCAAGGTGCTCGGCCAGTTCGTCTTGCCGCTCGGTGGTCCCGGCGGCGGCCAGCTGCTGGTCGTCGGCCCCAACGTGCTGGAACTGGCCGACGAACACGGCCCCCTCGCGGGTGACATCAGACGCACCATCGTGCTGCACGAGGTCACCCACCGGTTGCAGTTCGACGGCACGCCCTGGCTCGGCGACCACCTGCGCTCGTTGCTCGACCGCTACCTCGAGGCCAGCCGGGTCGACCCCGCCGAGATCGCCGAGCTCGCCCCGCGTCTGCCCCAGGCCATCGCCGAGGTCAAGCGCAGCGGGGATCTCCAGCCGTTGCTGCGCACCGTGCTGACCGAGGAGCAGGCCGGGGTCATCGCGGACGCGCAGGGCCTGATGAGTCTGCTCGAGGGACACGGCAACGCGACGATGTTCAGCGCGGCACCGACCGAGTTGATCGGTGATCCCCACGGGGTCCGCGAGGCACTGGCCGCACGACGCGGCGATCTGACCTCCAAGATCCTGGGGGCGGTCGCCGGCCTGGAGATGAAGCGGCGCCAGTACCGGGAGGGGGAGGCCTTCGTGCGGGACGTCATCGACCGCGCCGGGATCGCCGGACTCAACCGGGCCTTCGCGGCCCCCGACCAGCTCCCGAGCGCGGACGAGGTGACCGACCCCGACGCCTGGCTGGCACGGGTCGGCGGCTGAGCATGGGTGACGTCGCCGCCCGCCGGGTGGCAGCCGGTGCCCGGTCCCGCGCCGCCGAGCCGCCGGGTCCGCTCCCCGCCGGGCAGTCGCGGGCCGCCCTGGTCGCGGAGGTGGCGGCACGCCTCGACCACCTCGCCGTCGGTAGCCGGACCGTGGTCGCCTGTTCCGGGGGACCGGACTCCGCCGCGTTGGCCTACCTGGTCGCCGAGGCCCGCGAGGACCTCGAGGTGCTGCTCGCCTACGTCGACCACGGCCTGCGGCCACCGGCCGACCGCGACGCCGACCGTGCGGTGGTCGACACCCTGACTGGCTGGCTGGGTGCGGAGGCGTGCCATCTCGACGTCGAGGTGGCGGGTCCCGGCGGTCCCGAGGCGGCCGCACGCACGGCCCGCTACGCGGCTCTGGAAGCGCTCGCGGCCGAACGGTCGGCCCACGCGATCCTGATCGGTCACACCGCCGACGACCAGGCCGAGACGGTCCTGCTGCGACTGGCCCGGGGCACCGGCATCGACGGGGCCGCGGCGATGGCGGCGGTGGCCGGGTTGCGGACCCGGCCGTTGCTGCGGCTGCGACGCGAGGACGTGCACCGGTTCGTCGAACTCGAGGGGCTGCCGAGCGTGCAGGACGCCACGAACCGGGATCCCGGCATCCGCCGGGTGCGCGTGCGCCAGCAGGTCCTGCCCGCACTGGCCGAGGTCGGTCCCGATCCGGTCGGGGCCCTCGCGCGCTTCGCCGCACTCGCCGCGGAGGACGCCGCCGCGCTCCAGACGGCCACGGCCGCGCTGCTGGCCGAGCGGCTCGACGTGGGCTCGCTGCGGCTGCTGCCGCGGGCGGCGCTGTCGGCGGCGTCACCCGCGCTCGCCCGCCGCGCGGTCCGCACCACCATCATGGAGCTGACCGGGACCGCGCCGGACGCCGCCACCGTCGCGGACGTGCTCGCGTCACCCGACCCCTGCGCGCGCAGCCTGCCCGACGGCGTCGAGCTGCGGGTGGACCACGGCTGGTGGTGTCTGGAACGCCGGGCCGCGGAACCGGCGGTGGACCGGGTCATCGCCTGCCCGGCACCGGGGGTCGTCGACTGGACCCCGGCGGGCGTCCGTCTGCGGCTCGACACCCCGGCGGGCTCCGGGATCGCGCCGGACCCGGGTGCCGGTCGCGGCGCCGATGCCGATGGGCGCGACCAGATCGCCCTGCAGCTGCCCGGGGTGTGGAGTCCGCCCGCGGTGCCCGCGGCGCGGCGCGTGGCCGTTCCCGGCATCGATCCGACGCTGACGACCGTGACCCTGCCGGCGCTCGACGCCGGGCTCACGGTGCGGTGCCTGCGGGCAGGCGACCGGCTGCGCACCGCCGGTGGACGCCGACGCGTCGTGGAACTGCTGCGCACGGCCGGGGTGCCGCGCGCGGTCCGTCGGCGGTGGCCGCTGGTCGTGCTCGACGACGTCGTGGTGTGGGTCCCGGGCGTGGCGGTCGACGCCGAGCTGGCCCGGGCCGGGCGGGGGCAGCCCGGGCTCGGACTCGCCCTCGTGCCGGGCGCGGGTGTGCCGCCACTACGCTGACCGCGACGTCGCGCCGGCGTCCCGCCGTCCACTGCAGGCGGCACCCGTCACGACCCGGATGGATCCCATGGCTGTGCAACCGATCTCGGCCGACGAGCTGGCCCAGCTGCCGGCGGTGTACCGCGACGACGTCGAATCGCTGTTGATCTCCGCCGAGCAGATCGAGCACCGGCTCGATGAGCTCGCCACCGAGGTCGACGCCGACTACGCCGGCAAGGACCTGCTGCTGATCGGCGTGCTCAAGGGCGCGATCTTCGCGATGGCGGACGTCGCCCGGCGCATCACGGTGCCGGCGGCCATGGATTTCCTGGCCGTCTCCTCGTACGGCTCGTCGACGACCTCGTCGGGCGTCGTGCGCAT
>CAYTLZ010000166.1:0-4976 GCA_964438785.1 uncultured Actinomycetota bacterium
TGATCGGCGATGTCGAGGTACAGCTGCGTCGACAGGCCCAGCGAGGTGGTGTCGATGCGCTCGTCGTGGCCGTGGAACCGGCTCTGGAAGCGCTCCAGCGAGATGTCCGGGTGGTACATCCCCGCGCCGTACGAGGGGACACCCCGACGGCGGAAGAACGCCGCGTCCGTCCCACCGACGATGGTCCACGGCAGCACCTCGGCACCCGGGTGCACGGCCTTGGCGCGCCGGCGCAACAGGTCGAACATCGGCGTGTCGATGGGGGAGCGGGTCGACTCGCGGCCCTCGATGACCGGCGTGATGGTGACCCGGTCGGCGAGGTCGCCGAGCGCCGCGGCGAGCATGGCATCCACGTCGGCCTCGCTCACGCCCGGCAGGGTCCGGATGTCGATCTCCAGATCGACGGTGTCGGGGATGACGTTGGTCTTGATCCCGCCGCGGACCATGTTCGGCGAGAAGGTCGTGTGGGTGACGGCATGGCAGTAGCGCGCGAGCCGTGGGTCGAGGTCGTCGATCGCGTCGCGCACCCTGCCCGGATCGAGCAGGGCCGCACGTAGCTCGTCGGGGACGTCCAGCGCCCCGGCCCAGGCCGACCACAGATCCCCGAGCTGTGGCGCCGGGTCATAGGCGTCGATGCGGCGCACCACCTCGGCAGCGGTGATCAGCGCGTTGTCGGCCCCGAGCGGCATCGAGCCGTGCCCGGGGGTGCCGTGCACGGTCACCCGCCGCCAGGCGATGCCCTTCTCCGCGGCGGCGAGCATGACCCGCGGGCCGGTCGGGGTGTGCAGCGACATGCCGCCGGATTCGGTCAGCACGTAGTCGCAGGCGACGTCCTCCCAGGCGTGGTCCGCGATCCAGCCGGCCCCCCAGGTCCCGCCGGCCTCCTCGTCGGCGACGGCGAGGAACTTGATCGTGGCCTTCGGCGGGCGCCCGCGGGTGGCGAGGTGGCGCACCGCCACGGCCATCGAGGCGGTGAGGTTGAGCATGTCGACCGCGCCGCGACCCCACACCTCGTCGTCGATGAGTTCGCCGCCGAACGGATCCTCACGCCACTCCTCGGCCGTGACCGGGACCACGTCGGTGTGCCCGAGCAGCAGCACCGTGGGTGCGTCCGGGTCGGAGCCCTCCACGGTCGTGAGCACGCTGCGCCGCCCGGGCAGCGGCTCGAAGCTGGTGCGGTCGAGGTCGCCGAGCAGATCGT
This sequence comes from uncultured Actinomycetota bacterium, assembly GCA_964438785.1. Classification (GTDB taxonomy): domain Bacteria; phylum Actinomycetota; class Nitriliruptoria; order Nitriliruptorales; family Nitriliruptoraceae; genus PWLR01. The sequence continues at coordinate 1,202 of CAYTLZ010000166.1, forward strand.
CGACCACGGCGGCGTTGCGCTCCTCGTGACCGGATTCCGGTGTGCCGTCGTTCACGCAGGCGCTGCGGATCATGGCTTGCAGGACCTCGACGGTCTCACCGGTCAGTGCGGGATCGGTGCCGTGGTTCGTACGGTCGGTCGTGGTCACGAAGGCGCGTCCTCGTCGGCATGGAGGTCGAGCCTACGAGCCGGGGACCGTGGGCGGGGACGCGCGCCCGGCTCGGCTCTCGGCTCGGCGGCCGGTCGCTCGATGCGCCCCGGTCGGCAGCGTGGGATCAGCCGCGCCCGACCAGCGTCTCCAGACCCCACGAGACCACCGACACGATCAGCGCGGCCAGGAACGTCCAGCCGAAGTTGTCGCTCACGAGCCCGAGGTCGAGCGCTCCGGCGATGGCGACCACGATCGCCAGCACGATGGCGTTGATCACCAGGAGGAACAGCCCGAGCGTCAGGATGATCGCCGGCAGCGCGAGCACGGTGATGATGGGTCGGACGATGATGTTGACCACACCCATCAGCAGGGCGATGCCCAGGAACACCGGGATCGAGCCCTCGCCGAACTCGAAGTTGAAGCCGTCGAGCACCGTCACCGCGACCCACAGCGCCGCGGCGTTCATCAGGATGCGGATCACGATGCCCATGGGGGCGACTCCTTCGCGGACGGATGGCCGCATGCTAGTCGTGGGTCTGCGCGCCCCGTACGTTGCAGGGCGAACCGACGGCCCTGTCCGCCGCCCCGGACCGGACGATGCAGCCCGACGACCGCCAGGAGCCCGGCGTGCCACGCACCCACCTCGATGTCGCCGCGTCGTTCGACGTCCCGGTCTCCGCCGCCTGGCAGCTGCTGACCGACACGCGCACCTGGCCCCGCTGGGGACCCACCATCACCGCGGTCGAGACCGATCCGCCGGTGATCGTCGCGGGCAGCACCGGCCGGCTGCGGACTCCGGTCGGGCTGTGGTTGCCGTTCGTCGTCACTGCGCTGGAGCCGGGGGCGCGGTGGTCGTGGCGCGTCGCCGGGGTGCCGGCGACCGGTCACCGGGTCGAGGCGACCCCCGACGGCTGCCGCATCGTGTTCGAGGTCCCCGTGGTCGCCGCGCCCTATGCCGCGGTCTGTCGCCTGGCGCTGCGGCGGATCGGGCGGCTGCTGGCGGCCGGGCCGTCGTGAGTCCGGCGGACGACGGCCGCGGGCGGACCGCCGGCCGGGTCGAGGTCGGCGCATTGCCGGTCGATGCGGTGCTCGACGCGTTGGTGGCGGCGCTCACCGATCACGGCGTGGCCGTGCTCGAGGCGCCGCCCGGGGCCGGCAAGACCACACGGGTGCCGCTGGTGCTGCTGGAGCGGGGTCTGGCCGACCTCGCGGCCGACGAGGTGGGCACGGACGGAGGCGACGGGGCGGGTGATCGCCGGTCGGGTGGGCGCTCCGGCGGTCGCATCGTGGTGCTCGAACCGCGTCGCGTGGCGGCCCGTGCGGCCGCCGGTCGGCTCGCCGAACAGCTCGGCGAACCGGTCGGCCGGACGGTCGGGCTGACGACCCGCGACGAGCGGCGCACGTCCCGCGCGACGCGGATCGAGGTCGTCACCGACGGGGTGGTGCTGCGCCGCCTGCAGCGGGACCCGGGCCTCGAGGGTGTGGCGGTGCTGCTGTTCGACGAGTTCCACGAACGTGGGTTGGAGGCCGATCTCGCGTTGGCGTTCGCGTTGGAGTCCCGGGCCGCCCTGCGGCCGGACCTGGCGCTGCTGGTCGCCTCCGCGACACTGGACGGCGCGCGGGTGGCCGCCGCACTCGGAGGCGCGCCGGTCGTCCGGGCCGAGGGACGCAGCTTCCCGGTCACGGTGCAGCACCGTGAGCCCGCCGATCCGCGTCAGCTCGACCGGGCGGTCGCCGATGCGGTGGCCGACGCGCTCGACGATGCCGACGGTGACCTGCTGGTGTTCCTGCCCGGGGTGCGGGAGATCCGGCGCACCGCACGACTGCTCGACGGTCTGGCCCTGGCCGGTGCGCCCCGGATCCTGCCGCTGCACGGCTCGCTGCCACCCGCCGAGCAGGACGCCGCGATCCGTCCGGCCCCGGACGGCCGCCGCAAGGTGATCCTGGCCACCGATCTGGCCGAGTCCAGCCTGACCATCGACGGGGTGACGACGGTGGTGGACGCGGGTCGCTCCCGGGAGCCGAGGTTCGATGCGGCGACCGGTATGGCGGGGCTGGTCACGGTGCCCGCCTCACGCGCCAGCGCGGACCAGCGGGCGGGCCGGGCCGGGCGCACGGCGCCGGGACGCGCCGTGCGGTTGTGGCCGGAACGGGAGCACGCCGGACGGGATGCGCACCCACGGGCCGCCATGGTGACCGACGACCTGACCCGGGCGACCCTGGAGATCGCCGCCTGGGGCGCATCGGTCGACGAGCTGGTCCTGCTCGACGCACCGCCGGCCCCCGCGCTGTCCCGGGCCCGCCAGACGTTGGCCGAGCTCGGCGCGCTCGGTGCCGACGGGACCATCACGCCCCACGGACGCGCGCTGGTCGCGGTGCCCGCCCACCCACGTGTGGCGCATCTGCTGCTGGTCGGCCGCGACGGGGGCGTCGGGACCCTGGCGACCGAACTCGCCGCGGTCCTGGCCGACCGGGACCCGTTGATGACCCGGTGGGAGGCCCCGTGTGCGGACCTGGCGGCACGTGTGCGGGTGCTCCGCGGCGGCGCACCGCCGGCGGGGGTGCGGGTGCGTCGTGGGGCCCTGGACCGGGCGCGGCGGGAGCAGCGTCGCCTGGCCCGGTTGCTGGACGTGCCCGCCGACCACGGCGGGGACGTCGAAGGGCTCGGGGGGCTGGTGCTGGCCGGCTGGCCGGACCGGCTCGCCGCCGCGCGCCCGGACCGGCGGGGCCGCTTCGTGCTCGCCTCGGGTCGCGGTGCGGTGCTGTCCGAGGGCGACGTGCTGGCCGGAGAGGCACTGCTGGCGGTCGCCCACCTCGACCGGGGTGACGACGAGGCCCGCATCCACCTCGCCGCCGCCGTGGACGAGGGCACCGTGCGGGCGGTGGCGGGTGATGCGATCACGGTTCACGACGAGATCCAGTGGCGCGACGGTGACGTCGTCGCCGAGCGGCGCGAGCAGCTCGGTGCCGTGGTGCTGCACCGCCGGGACGCGGCGGAGGATCCCGACCGGCTGCACGCCGCGCTGCTCGACGGCATCGCGCAGGAGGGCGTCGGCCTGCTGCAGTGGACCGACGCCGATCGCGAACTGCAGGCGCGCGTCGCACTGGTCCGCGCGGTGCGGGGGAGCGCCTGGCCCGATCTCGGTGACGACCGGCTGGTGGCCGACGCGCCGGAGCTGATCGGCGGGTTCCTGCTCCACGCCCGGCGGCGACGGGACCTGACCGCGGTGCGCGCCGGTGACGTGCTCGCCGCCCAGCTCGCGCCGGGGCAGCGCCGGGAGTTGGACCGGCTGGCACCGACGCACCTGTCGGTGCCGTCGGGCTCGTCGATCCGGCTCGACTACACCTCGGGTGACCGGCCGGTGCTGGCGGTGCGGGTGCAGGAGCTGTTCGGGGCGCGGCGGACACCGAGCGTCGTCGACGGTCAGGTGTCGGTGCTCGTCCATCTGTTGTCGCCGGCGCAGCGGCCCGTGCAGGTCACCGACGATCTCGCCGGCTTCTGGGAGCGGACCTACCCCGAGGTGCGGGCCGAGCTGCGGGGCCGCTATCCCAAGCACGCCTGGCCCGAGGACCCGCTGACGGCCACCGCGGTGCGCGGCACTGGTCGGCGCCGGGGGCGGTGAC
>CAYTLZ010000166.1:5076-8135 GCA_964438785.1 uncultured Actinomycetota bacterium
GCACTGGTCGGCGCCGGGGGCGGTGACTCACCAGCCCAGCTCGTCCAGGCGGCGGCGGATGCCGTCGAGATAGCCCGCGCCGAACAGCCGCACGTGGACCAGCAGGGGCACGAGCTGGTAGAGCAGGCGTCGGCGGCCCACCCCGTCGGGCAGTGGTGCCACCTCGGTGTAGGCGTGCAGGAAGTCGGCCGGGAGGTGGCCGAACAGCTCGAGCATGGCGAGGTCGACCTCACGGTCGGCGCGGTGCACGGCCGGGTCGATCAGCCATCGCCAGCCGAGCACGTTGCCCGACCACAGATCCCCGTGGACCAGCGCCGGTGCCGGTGCATGGTCGAGTTCGTCCGCGACCCGGCCGGCGTCGATCGCGGTCCGCAACCGGTCGGTGACGGCCCGGTGGTCGGGTCGGTCCGGTAGGACGTCGAGGTGGGCCCGCAGCCGGTGGGCGGCGACGAACGTCGGCCAGTGCGGCTCGCGCGTGTTGTCCTGGGGCAACGGGCCGATGACGTTGTCGCGGTGCCAGCCGAACCCGCCGTTGGTCGCGTCGTCCGATGCCGGGGCGGTGTGGACACGCGCCAGCATGCGTCCGAAGTCGGCCGGCTGCCCGTCGCCGGTGACGTGCGCGAGGACCAGGGTCCGGTCGGCGTGGCCGAGGACGTCGGGCACCTCGCCGCCGGCGGCGCGCAACGCCACGAGCCCCTCGGCCTCGAGCGCCGCCGGGGTCGGGCCGTGTTTGACCACGACGGTGGCTCCGTCCGCGAGCGTGACGCGCCAGACCGCGGCGATGTCCCCGCCGCTGAGCGGGGTCGCGGCGACCGCGGCGGGCAGGTCACCGGGCAGGGCCCGCAGCGGCGCGGGCAGCGTCGGTCCGGTGCCGCCGGTCATGTGCCCGTGAGCTCGTCGAGCCGGGCGATGACCTCGGTCGCGGTCCGCCGACAGATGGCGACCACCTCGTCGAACCCGTCCGGGCCGCCGTAGTAGGGATCCGGGACCTCGGCGTCGGGGTCGGTCGCCTCCGGGTCGAGCGTGCGGAACAGCACGATCGGGGTCGTCAGGCCGTGGTCGGCGGCGATGGCCTGCAGGTGGCGGCGATTGCTGGTGTCCATGGCGAGCACCAGATCGGCGTCGTCGATCGCGGCGGCGTCGACCTGTTCGGCCGTACCGCCGAGCCGCATGCCGACCGTCTCGGCGGCCGCCTGCATGCGACGGTCCGGCGGGTCGCCGACGTGGTAGGCCCCGGTCCCGGCCGAGCGGACCGCCACCTCGACGCCGGCGGCGGCCGCGGCCTGCTCGAGTGCCGCGGCGGCCGTCGGTGAACGGCAGATGTTGCCGAGGCAGACGGTGAGCAGGACGGGCGGGCGGCTCACTGCAGACCCGCTGCGTCGCGTCCGAGCAGGACCGTGACCGCGCTGACCTGGTCGCTCTCCTCGATCGACACGTCCGCCGGGAGGTCCGCCGCCACCCGTTCGGCGGCGGGCCGCTGTCCGGGGGGATGGCGGATGTCGGTGCGCTCGCGGACGTCGGTGTTGCCGAGTCCGGCGACGTCGTAGCCCCGGTCCTCGAGCAGCCCGCCGACGCGTCCGGCGAGGCCGTCGACCTGCGCGCCGTTGAGGACCTCGACCCGGATGTCGGCCGGTGCCGGTCCCTCGTCGGCAGCACCGGCCTCGTCGAGCACCGCGCCGCTGGCGAAACGGGCGAACAGCGCCTCGGCCTCGCCCGTCCGGGGATCGAGCACCGCCGCGCCACCGCTGGTGGTCCGGGGATCGACCGGGACGGTGTGGGTCACGGCCGCGCCGCTGGCCAGACCGCGTGCCCCGATACCGAGCCGGACGAGGTCGACCGGGCCGAGGCGCTGGTCGGCGACCACCGCACCGCCGGCCGACCCGGACAGCTCCCACACCTTCACGGGGTTGAGCAGCGTGGACGGCTGGGCGATCTCGCGGGCGAGTGCCTGCACGAAGGCCTGTTGGCGCTGGACGCGTTGCAGGTCGTTGTCGATCTTGCGGACCCGGACGTAGCCGAGCGCATCGCCGCCCTCGAGCACCTGGCAGCCGGCCGCGAGGTCGATGCCGGCGTCGCGGTCGTTGATCGGTTCCTCGAGGCACATCTCCACCCCGTTCACGGCGTCGACGACCTCGACGAACCCCCCGAAGGTGACGCCGATGTAGTGCTGGACGTCGATGCCCGAGAGTCGTCGGACCGTGTCGACCAGACAGCCGGGGCCGTCGATCGCCTGGGCCACGTTGATCCGGCCCATCGAGCCGTCGCAGCGTTGGACCCACAGATCGCGGGGGAACGACAACAGGGCGACGTCGCCGCCCTGGATGGTCATCAGCAGGATGGTGTCGGTGCGTTCGCCGCCGCCGTCGTCGAAGCCGGTCGACAGGGCCAGTTGTTCGTCGCGGCTCAGGCCCGCACGCGAGTCCGAGCCGGTGATCAGGACGTGCATCGGCCGGCCGGCGCTCGCGAGCGCGTCGACGTCGGTGCGGGGGATGCGGGTCGACACCAACCAGGGCAGCGCCAGACCGAGGACCAGGACGGCCACCAGCACGATGATCAGCATGCGCTGCAGCGCCCGGCCGGTGCGGCGTCGACGGGTGCCGTGCTCGAGCTCCGGTCCCCAGCCGTCGTCGGCGGGGGCGGAGGATGACGCCTGTTGCGATTCGGCTCGCGCCACCTCGACTCCTTCTCGTGCACGGATCACCGCGGTGGGTCGCATCGCGGGCGGGGGAGGATCCACCGGGCACCGGGCAGGCTACGGGCTCGGGTCGATGCGAGTGTGCTGCCGTGCGCAGGCGGGGGTGGGGAGGCGGCGGCCCCGCTACGGTGCCCGAGCGACGATGATGCGAGGTGGCGAGGGTGGCGCACGACGCGACGGACGACGTTCGTGACGACGTGACCGGCGACGTGACCGGCGACGGCCTGGTCGATCTGGTGCGGCGCAGCGTGATCGGCGAGCACGAGGCCGTGGACACGCCGTTCGGTCGCCGGCGGGTCGTCTACGCCGACTACACCGCCTCCGGGCGGGCGCTGAGCTTCATCGAGGACCACCTGCGCGAGGT
>CAYTLZ010000167.1:0-8121 GCA_964438785.1 uncultured Actinomycetota bacterium
CGACCGTCCGTTGTCGGTGCAGGATGGTCTGCCGGGGGGCCGGGGGGTCGTGGCCGCTCGAGGTTGGCCCGTCACCTTTGACGCGACCCGTAGATGGGCTAGAATCCACCAAGGAGGAAATCGTTTTCCAAGTGCGGGGCGAGCAAGAGGTCCGCGACTGCGAGTCGGGTCGGGGAGCAGGCCGGGTACGTGCAGATAGGCGCAGCCGTGGTGACCATGCGTGATGTGGCGGAGGCCGCCGGGGTCTCCGTCGCCACGGTGTCACGGGTGCTGTCTGGGACCCGTCGGGTCAACGGCGAGCTGGCCGAGCGCGTATGTGCAGCGCAGGAGGAGCTCGGCTACCGCACCAACCTGCTGGCAAGCGGGCTTCGTCGCCAACGCACCGACACCGTCGGGATGGTCGTCCCCCAGGTGGGTAACCCGTACTTCTCCGCGCTGATGGAAGCGGTGGGAAGGCGCCTGCAGCGCGTGGGTAGGACGGTGCTGCTGGTCGATGCGGAGGACGATCCCACGGCGGAAGCCGAAGGGCTCCACCGCTTGCTGGATCGCAGCATCGACGGTCTCCTGGCGGTGCCGGTCGACGAACGAGCCTCCGCGCCGGCGCTGACCGAAGCCGCAGGCCTGGTCCACCTGGTGCAGCTGGATCGCGCCGCTGAGGGTGTGCCGGCCGACCTGGTCGCTGTCGACCAGCGTGCGGGCATCCAAGCGGTCGTCGATCACCTCCACCAGCTTGGGCGCAGGGACCTGGCCTTCGTCAGCGCAGAGCCGAGGGACTCCACGGCCCGCGAACGTGCCAAGGCCTTCGTGGACGCCGCAGCCGCGACCGGCTGCAACGTGTACTCCACACGCTACGGTGCCTACACCGTGGAGTGGGGTCGCGCGGCCGCGACGGAGCTGGTCGGGGCCGGCGAGCTCCCGACCGCCATCGTCTGCGGGAACGACCTGATCGCCCTGGGTGTGCTCGCCGTCCTCGCCGAGCATGGTGTGGAGGTCCCGGGCACCGTGGCGGTCACGGGCTACGACGACATCGGCTTCGCCACCCTCACGCGGCCGAAGCTGACCACCGTCCGTCAGCCGATCGACGAGTTGGCCGACGCGGCCGTCGAGCGGCTGCTGCGTGCGGGCTCGGTTGCCGACGGGCCATCGATGCAACTGTTCGCGCCTGCGTTGATCGTGCGTGACTCGACCGTCGCGCGGTCGTCGCGTCCCAGCAGCGCTTCCCAGGTGCGGTCATGAGCGAGCAACCGCTGTTCACCGCGCGCGGGCTGCGTAAGGCGTTCCCCGGGGTGCTCGCTCTCGACGGTGTCGATCTGGAGGTCCACCCCGGCCGTGTGGTAGCCCTGCTCGGTGAGAACGGGGCAGGCAAGTCCACCCTGGTCAAGATCCTCTCCGGGGTCCATCAGCCGGACGAGGGGACGATGGCCTTCGAGGGCCAGCCCTACGCGCCCCGTTCCGCCGCGGTGGCCCTCGACGCCGGCATCGGGATGGTGCACCAGGAGACCAACCTGCTCCCCGGTGTCTCGGTGATGGAGAACATCGCCCTCGGTCGTCTGCCGCTACGGCGTGGGTTGATCGACTACGACGCCCTGCGCCAGCACGCAGCGAACCACCTCGACCGTGTCGGTCTCGGCGATCTGGATCCGGCGACCCCCGTCGCACGGCTGTCCGTCGGTGCACGGCAGAAGGTGGAGATCGCCAAGGCCCTCGCCCTCGAGGCACGGCTGCTGGTGCTCGACGAGCCGACGGCGGCGCTGTCCCGAGAGGATGCGGAGATCCTGTTCGAGCTGATCCACGACCTGCGTAGCCAGGGTGTCGGCTTCATCTACATCAGCCACCGCCTGTACGAGATCCCGCGGGTGGCTGATGCCGTGGTCGTGCTCCGCGACGGCGCAGGGGTGGCGGGCTGGTCCCGTGGTGATGTGCCCACCGAGGACATCATCCAGGCGATGGTGGGCCGCGAGGTCGACGAGCAGTTCCCCGATCCCCCCGACAGCGTGGGCGAGGAGCTGCTGCGGGCCGAGGGCCTCACCCGCAACGGGGCCTTCGCCGACGTCGACCTGACGTTGCACCGGGGGGAGATCCTGGGGATCGCTGGGTTGGTCGGGGCAGGGCGCACCGAGCTCGCACGCGCCCTGGTGGGTGCTGACCAGTTGGATGCGGGGACGGTGCGTCTGGACGGCGAGGTGGTGCGGCTCCGCAGCCCTGAGGAGGCCGCTCAGGCCGGGATCGCGATGATCCCCGAGGACCGCAAGGAGCACGGTCTGGCCCTGGACCAGCTGGTCCGCGACAACGCGACCTACCCGATGCTCGAGCGTGCGGTGGAGGGCGGCGTGGTGCGACCCTCGGCGCTCAACCGGCTCACCCGGCAGCTGGCCGAGCGGGTCGAGTTGCGTGGCTCGCCGCTGCAGACGGCAGCGACCCTGTCGGGCGGGAACCAGCAGAAGGTCGTCATCGCCAAGTGGCTGCCACGCGAGCCTGAGGTGGTCATCTTCGACGAACCCACGCGCGGCGTCGACGTCGGCGCGAAGCAGGCGATCTACCGGATCATCAACGAGCTGGTGCTCCAGGGAAAGGGCGTGATCGTCATCTCCTCGGAGCTGCCCGAGGTACTCGGGTTGGCCCACCGTGTCGCCGTGCTCAGTCGCGGTCGGCTCACCGGAGAGCTGCCACGTGAGGACGCCACAGAGCGGGCCGTGATGCAACTGGCCGTGGAGGGATGAGGATGTCGGACAACGACGCACTGCCACCGTCGGCTCCCGCGGAGGAGCCAGCGGCCAACGGTCGGCATCTCCGAGCCCTCGCGGAGCGGCTGCTCTCGGGCAGCGGCCCCCTCCTCGGCCTCATCGTGCTCAGCGCGGTGCTCGCGGTCTTGGCGCCCAACTTCCTGACCGTCGGCAACCTGTTCAATGTCTTCCAGCAGATCACCGTGCTGGCGGTGCTGGCACTGGGTGGTACGGCGGTCATCATCACCAAGGGCATCGACCTGTCCGTGGGCTCCGTCCTCGGGCTCGGCGCTGCGGTTGCAGGCTGGACGTTCGCGACCGCGGGCCTGCCGATGGGCGTGGCGATCATCGCCGGGATCGCGGTCGGCGCCCTGGCGGGGTTGATCAACGGTCTGCTGATCACCTACGGACGCCTCCCTCCCTTCGTCGCCACGCTGGCCATGCTCTCGGTCGCCCGGGGGCTTGCTCTGGTGATCACGGGAGGACAACCGATCACCGGCTACCCCACTTGGTTCCGGTGGGTGGCCACGTTCCGGCTGTTCGGCGTGATCCCGGTCAGCGTGCTGTTCGTCGCCGCACTGTTCGTGCTGGGATCGATGTACCTGCGTTACCGCCCGACGGGACGGGCGTTGTACGCGATCGGTGGCAACGAGGAGGTGGCGCGGCTGTCGGGCATCAACGTCCGCCGCGCCAAGCTGAAGGTCTACACCGCGGCGGGAGCGCTGGCGGCCGTGGGTGGACTGTTCCTGACCGCACGGCTGAACTCGGCGCAACCCACCGCCGGCACGACGCTCGAGCTGGACGTGATCGCCGCGGTGGTGATCGGCGGTGCCAGCCTCAACGGGGGCAGCGGCAGGTTGGCAGGGACCTTGGTCGGCGCGCTGATCATCGGCGTGATCCGCAACGGGTTGAACCTGCTCGGCGTGTCGTCGTTCTGGCAGCAGATCGTCATCGGTGCGGTGATCGCCGTGGCCGTGATGACCGACACCCTCCGCAAACCTGCGGGGGGCTGAGATCAATAGGAAGGATGCACCATGGGACGAACCAGGAAGCTGTTCCAGCTGTCCGCGCTGCTCGCGGTGTTCGCGCTCGTGCTCGCTGCGTGCAACGGCGAGGAGGAGACGGACGTCGCGAACGGTGACGCGACCGACATCACCATCGGTCTGTCCATCTCCACCCTGGCCAACCCGTTCTTCGTGACGCTGCAGGAGGGCGCGCAGGCCGCAGCCGACGAGGCCGGTATCGAGTTGATCGTCAACGACTCCCAGGACGACGCCCAGACCGAGGCCAACGGCATCGACGACTTCATCACACAGGGCGTCGACGTGATCGTGCTCAACCCCGTGGACTCGGAGGCCGCCATCGCGGTGGTCGAGTCGGCCGAGGCCGCGGGTATCCCGGTGATCACTGTCGACCGGGCCGTCGACGGAGCTGAGGTCGCCACCCACGTCTCCAGTGACAACGTGCTGGGTGGCGAGCTCGCGACGGAGGAGCTGCTCTCCCTGATCGGTGGCGAGGGCACCGTGGCGCAGCTGGAGGGCATCCCCGGCACCGATGCCACCCGTGAGCGTGGCGCCGGGTTCGACAACGTCCTGGCCGACGCCGACGGCGTGGAGCTGGTCTCCAGCATCACCGCCAACTTCAGCCGCGACGAGGGCTTCAACGTGGCGCAGGACATCCTGCAGGCCAACCCCGACCTGGACGCGATCTTCGCTCAGAACGACGAGATGGCGCTCGGTGCGGTGGAGGCAGCTGACGCGCTCGGCATCCTCGATGAACTGGTGATCATCGGCTTCGATGCCACCGGTGACGCCCTCGCGGCGATCGAAGACGGTCGCATGGAGGGCACCGTCGCCCAGCAGCCCTTCGAGATCGGGCGCATCGGCATCGAGAGCGCGATCGCTCTCGCTGGCGGCGAGGACCTCGACGAGGAGGTCCCGGTCGACGTCGAGCTGGTCACCGCCGACAACGTGGCGGCCTTCCTCGACTGATGGTTCCGGGGCCGGCCGGTGCTCCCCTCCCCTCGAGCCGGCCGGCCCCGATCCGCATCCCTACCACCGTCGCAGCGATGACGACAGGAGCCCGACGTGTACGTCGCGATCACGCTGTTCACCCTGGCCGAGGGCCGGACCCTGGACGACTACGAGGGTTTCGCTCGCGAGTTCATCGGGCCGAGGATGCTGGAGCTGCCCTCGGTTCGTGGCTTCCGCGACGGCCGCGCGCGCCGTCAGATGGGCGGCGATGCCGCGGTGTGGGACGGGTTGGAGGTGATCGAGATCACCTCACCCGAGGAGTTCGAGGCCGACCACGAGGTGTCGCCCGGCAAGGACGTGGCGGCACGCTGGATGGAGTGGATCGACACCTACGAGGTCACCTTCTTCGAGCTGATCAACGAGGGCTGAGCCGCAGCGGACCCTCGTCGGCGCCCTCCCACCACAGACCCCGACACCGGCACACCGAACGGAGGCTGCGTATGCACGTCCTGGTCGCGGGCGAGTCCTGGATCACCCAGTCGACCCACATCAAAGGGGTCGATCACTTCACCGTCAGCTCCTACGTCGAGGGCATCGGCCCTCTGCGTGCCGCCCTGGAGTCCGGTGGCCACACCCTCACCCACCTGCCGGCGCACCTGGTGCCCGACGCTTTCCCCGACACGCCGGCAGCGCTGTCGGCGTACGACGTCGTCGTCCTCAGCGACATCGGCGCGAACTCCCTGCTGCTACCCCGTGCCGTCCTAGAAGGCTCCGAGACGCGTCCGAACAGGCTGCGGTCCCTGGCTCGTTGGGTCCGCGACGGCGGTGGGCTGGTGATGGTGGGCGGCTACCTGTCCTTCACCGGCTTCGAGGCCAAGGCCGCCTTCGCCGGCACCCCTGTCGAGGAGGTCCTGCCCGTCACCTGCCTGCCCCACGATGACCGCATCGAGGCCCCCGAGGGCGTCACACCGACCGTCACCGACGCCGACCACCCGGCGCTCGGCGGTATCACCGGGACGTGGCCGCACCTGCTGGGGCACAACCGGACGGTGCCGGTCGCCGACGCGCAGGTCCTGGCGACCATCGCCGGTGACCCCCTGGTCGCCGTCCGTCAGGTCGATGCGGGCCGCACCGCGGTGTTCACCTCCGACTGCGCGCCGCACTGGGCGCCACCGGCCTTCTGCGAGCAGTGGCCGGGGTACGCACCGCTGTTCCAGGGTCTGCTGATGTGGACCGCTGGCCTGGAACCCGACGCGGTGGCAGCATCGTGAGCGGGCCTGCGGGCGCGGCCTCACCCTCGATCGCGGTGGTCGGTAGCGCCAACCTCGACGTCGTGGTCCCCGTCCGGCGGCATCCGCGGCTCGGCGAGACGGTCATCGGCGGCGACCACTACCGCGCCACCGGAGGCAAGGGTGCCAACCAGGCGGTCGCCTGCGCGCGGCTGGGTGCACGGACGCGCTTCGTCGGCTGCGTCGGTGACGACGAGGTGGGGGACACCCTCCGGCAGGCCCTGGCCAACGACGACGTCGACGTCACCGACCTGGCCGCGCTCGAGGGCGTACCGAGCGGCCTGGCGCTGATCGTCGTGGGTGTGGACGGTGAGAACACGATCGTGGTCAGCCCCGGGGCCAACGACCGCCTCTCCACGGAGCACGTGGTGGCTGCCCGACTGGGTGATGCCGCCGCGGTGCTGCTCCAGCTCGAGGTGCCCGTACCCACGGTGGCCGCGGCCGCCGCTGCAGCCGAGGCGCTGGTCGTCCTCAACCCGGCACCGGCCGCGACCCTGCCGAGCGAGCTCTTGCACCGCGTCGACGTGCTGGTCCCCAACCGGGGGGAGCTCGCCACGCTTGCCGGTAGCGACCGCGAGCCGAGGACCATCGACGAGGTGGTGGACCTCGTGGGCACCCTGGAGGGCCCCTCGCAGGTGGTGGTCACCCTGGGGGCGGACGGTGCCCTGGTCGTGGATGGGGGCCGCGTGGTGCCCGTCGCTGCACCGGTCGTCGAAGCCGTCGATGCGACCGCCGCCGGCGACTCCTTCTGTGCCGCGCTGACCGTGGCGTTGATCGAGGGGGCGGATCTCGCGAGGGCAGCCCGGTGGGCGAGCGCGGTGGCAGCCGTGACCGTCACCCGCAAGGGTGCGCAACCCTCTTTACCGCGCCGCACCGAACTCCGGCAGCAGTGGCACGAGGGAGATGACGTAACGTGAAGGATGCCGGTGTGCTGCACCCAGAGCTGGCACGGACCCTGGCGTCCGCCGGGCACGGTGACCTGATCGGGCTGGCCGACGCCGGCCTGCCGATCGTCCCTACGACGCCGCGGATCGACCTGGCCTTCGCGCCCGGGAAGCCACCGTTGCTCGAGGTCCTCGACGCGGTGCTCGAGGAACTCCGGGTGGAGGCCTACGTCGTCGCCCACGAGAGCACCGACGACGCAGCATGGCTCCTCGATGCGCTGGCGGAGCGACTCCCCGACGCCCACGTCGAACGGGTGACCCACGAGGGTCTCAAGGCCATGACCCTCGGTGCCCGCGCGGTCGTCAGGACCGGAGAGTTCCGGCCCTTCGCCAACGTGCTCCTCCGTAGCGGCGTCAGGTTCCCCGCCTGATCGACGGTAGCTGCTGCCGTGCCGGCGGTGGTGAGGACGCGACCGCCGCGCACGGTGCGTGCTACCGCTGACCTGCGCACCGGCCGCTCCTAGCAGCTAGCGTCGAACGATGACCACTGGTGACCACGACCCGGCCCTGCTGCTCGAAGGCGCGTCCGGTCACGTCATGCTCCAGGTGCTGGCCCGTGAACCCGCCATCCGGGCGGACCGCTACTGGGATGCGAACGGGCTTGCAACCAGCGTCGAGATCCGGCAGGGAGGGTTCTCCGCGCGGCTCCAGGCCTCGTTGAAGCTCCAGGAGCTCACGGACCTCCTGATCGAACTGCGCCACCTGGCCGACGGGGAGGCCCCGGTTGCGCGGTGTGGGTCGATCGAGGGTTGGTTGGAACTCGATCTCACCGTGGAGGGAGAGCAGGTGCCCGTCACCGGTGTCGCCAAGGAGCCGGCAGACCCGGCAACGCAGTTACGTTTCGTCGTGGTGGGTGTGCCACGCTCCCGGATCGCGGCTATCGGTGACCGCCTGGAGCACATCCTGGAGGCCTTCCCGTTCCTGGGACGTCGCGATCAGTGACGGGGGCACCGGGCAACCGGTGTACGGATCGGTGCGGCACCTGCTGACCGACCGGTCGGTCGACAGTCCAGCGCGCCGCATGCCATGCCGGGCACGATGCTCTCTACCGCGTGGTCCAACGTGGGGTCCGATGTGCGGTGGGTGCGTCGGCGGGGGAGTGCCGGGGCACCGGAGACGCGGCACCACCCAACGACGACGAGGCAGGCTGATGGCCACGACCCTGGACCCGCACCGCTACGACGCGGTCATC
>CAYTLZ010000168.1:0-8064 GCA_964438785.1 uncultured Actinomycetota bacterium
CCGTAGTCCCAGGTCGAGCGCACCCCGCCGTAGATCTCCGCGGTCGGGAAGATGATGCCGCGCTGCTTGCACAGCTCGACGATCGTCTTCATCTCGACGGTGACGCTCGGGGCCGGCTGGCCGGCGTCCCCGACGGGCTGCTCGGGGGTGGTGGCAGTGGACTCGCTCACGGTGTCGTTCCGATGGTGGCAGGGGCGTCCCGGCTGGCCGCGGGGACGGCCGTCGAGCGTAGCCGGGTCGACTCCTCGTCCCGGTTGCGTGTCACACCCACCTGGTTGGGTACCGACATGAACCCGACGGCCACGGCGTCCCCGCCGACGAACCCACCGACGATGCGTCGGGGCCGGTCGCGACGCGTGCGGGCCCGTGGCGTCAGTGCGATGGCACGGCCGGGCACCGTGACGATCACCACCGCGGCGACGACGTCGGCACCGCCCTCGGACGAGTACGCCGTGCTGGCCGAGCTCCCCGAGCTCGACGCCGCGCTCACCGCCCTGCGCGCCGCCGACGACGCGATGCTCACAGCGGTCGCGACGCTCGCCACGGTCCTCGACACCGACGAGGTGGCGGCGACCACAGGAGTCGGGGTCGAACACTGGATCGCGATCGTGGCCCGCGCGACCCGCATGGACCGTCGGCAGGTGCTGCGGACCGCGCGCCTGCTGCGACGCTTCCCCGTGCTCGACGACGCGGCGCGCGCACGGCGTCTGACCTGGGCGCAGCTGCGGGCGCTGACGCTCGTCCTGCGACGCTGCCCGACGGAGTCGGACGCCACCGCCGAAGAACTGTTGCGCGGGCTGCTCGACCACCTCGACGACGCCGATCCTGACGTCCTGATCCGCCAGGTGGAGGACGCCGTCGAGCGTTGGCGGGCGGACCCGCTCGTCGGGACGCCGGACCCCGAGCCCGTGGCAACCCCCTCGCTGTCGCTGCAGCCACGCCTCGACGGCCTCGGCGGCCGGCTGGTCGGTGAGTTCGACGCCGAGGCGCTGGCGCTGCTCGATGCGGCGACCGCCCCGGCACCCGCGCAGCGTTCGGACCCGGACGGTGTCGGTGCCGTGCGGGCCCGGAACCTGCTCGCCCGACTCGGCGCGAGCCCGACGACCGGCACCGACGCGGTGAGCGAGTCCGAGGCGGGGCCAGCCAACGCGCACGCAGCGAACGCGCACGCAGCCGCCGGTGCCGCCGACGGGCTCCCACCGGTGCAGCTGCTCCTGCGGATGGACCTCGACACCCTGCTCGCGCGTGACACGACCCCTGCGACGCTGCTGACGCGCCTGCTCGGCGGCCGCCTGCGCCTGACCAGCGAGACGGCGCGGCGACTCATCGACGAACGCGGTGCCGAGCTACGGGCCATGGTGATCGACGACCTCGGCCAGGTGGTCGGCGTCGGCCGGCGCACCCGCGTCCCCCCGGACTGGTTGCGGGACGCCGTCCAGAGCGTCCACGACACCTGCACGGGCCCCCTGTGCGATCGACCTGCGCTCGGAGCGGACGTGGATCACGCCCGCCCCTGGTGGCCGGAGCGCCCCGACGAGCCGTTCGGGCGGACCGATCTGGACAACCTGGGTCCGCTGTGCGCCTCGACGAACCGGACGCTGCGGCGTGCCGGCTGGCAGGCCACCCCGCTCGGCGACGGCCGACGACGATGGCACCATCCCACGACCGGCCTGACCGTCACCAGCGTGCCCGGCACCTGGCGACCGCCCCAGCGAGGGAGTCCGACCGCGCGGGACGGTCCGAGCGGTCCGGGCGCACCGGTCAGCGACCCGGACGTGCCCTTCTGACGGGTGCTGCTGACCGGCCGACTCGACGCGCCCACTCGGACGAGCGCTCCGGCGAGGCCTGCGGTCGGGGTGCCACGCTCTGCCTCGATGTTGGTCACCCGACCTGCACGACGTAGTGTTGCCCGGCCGGGCGCGAGACCGGTGGCCATCACGGACGCACGAGCAGAACGGGACGCTCGTGACGGATCGGGGCGGGACGGGTTCCGGTGTGCGCTCGACGTTGCGGCTCGCCCTGAGCCGTCCGGGCATGCGGCGAGCGCTCATCGCCTACGGGTTGTTCGCCACCACGGAGATGGCGACCTGGATCGCACTGCTCGTGTGGGCGTTCGACCGGGGCGGGGCGTCGGCCGCCGGCACGATCGCGGTGGTGCAGCTGCTCCCGGCCATGGTCGCCGCGCCCCTGGTGGCGGCACTGCTCGAACGCCTCCCGCGTCGGCAGGCGTTGCATCTCGGCTATCTCCTGCAGACGGCGGCCAACGTGGCCGCCGGGGTCGCGCTGTTGGCCGGTTCCCCGTTCTGGCTCGTCGCTGCGGTCGCCGCGGTCGCCGCGTCCACCATGACGCTGACTCGGCCGGTCCATCACGCCCTGATGCCGGAGCTGGCGCGAACACCGGAGGAGTTGACAGCGTCGAACGCGGCCTCGACCGCGGTCGACGGGATCGGCGTGTTCCTCGGACCGGCCCTCGCCGGGGCACTGCTGGTCGTGGGCAGCGCCGGATCGGTGTTCCTCGTGATGGCGGCCGTCGGTCTGGTCGCCGTGCTGCTGATCGGTCCGAGCGCCGGTGACCGGCGTCCGCGTCCCGAGACGGCCCGCGCCTCCTACTGGACGGACATGGCCCAGGGGCTGCGCGTCGCCCTGCGTGACCCCGCCGCCCGGGCGCTCACCACGATCGTCAGTGCCCAGTACGTCGTCGTCGGGATGCTCGACATCCTGGCCGTCGTCCTCGCGCTCGACATCCTGCGGACCGGCCCGGCGGGGCCCGGGATACTGGGTGCCGCCGTGGGTATCGGCGGCCTCGTCGGAGCGGGCACGGCGATCGCGCTGCTGCGCACCGAGCACATGGGACTCGGACTCCTACTGGCGATGATCGTCGCCGCGATCCCCGTCGCCCTCGTCGCCGGCGTCCCGGGCCTCGCCATCGCCTGCGCGCTGTTCGGACTCAGCGGCGCGGGCCTGGCCGGCGTCGACGTCGCGGCCAGGACCCTGTTGCAGCGCAGCGTCCCACCGACCGTCCTGGCCCGCATCCTCGGCATCCAGGAGGCCATGCTGATGGGCGGAACCGCCGTCGGGGCCGCCCTCGCACCACTGCTCGTCACGCTGTTGGGGCCGCGAGCCGCGTTCCTGGCCGTGGCCGGGGTCCTGCCGTTGAGCGCTGCACTGGTCACCCGTCAGATCCGGCGACTCGATGCCGCCGGCCCCCCGAGCCAGGACGTCGAACTGCTCCGCGCGAACAGCACGTTCGCCGCACTCCCACCGGCCCAACTGGAACAGCTCGCGTCGGCCCTGATCCATCCGGCACCGCTCGCCGACGGCTCGGTGCTGTTCCGACAGGGCGACGAGGGCGACCGCTGCTACCTCGTCGTCGAGGGTGCGATGCGGATCGAGCGCGACGGTGTCCTGCTGGCCACGCTCGGCCCCGGGGACATCGTCGGTGAGATCGCCCTGCTGCGGGACATCCCGCGTACGGCGACGGCGCGTGCGCAGGGCGAGGTCCAGCTGGCGGCGCTGGAGCGGGCACCGTTCATGCTCGCACTGACCGGCTCCGAGCAGGCCGCTGCCGACATCACGGCCCGGACCCGGCGTCGGCTCGACGAGCAGTAGCTTCCCACCTGCTCATCCAGCCAGACCGGGAGACCATGATGCCGAGCCGCTTCGAGCGCGACACCGCGATCGAACCGATCGAACCGATCGATGAGCTGCGCTTCACGGGGACGGTCGACCCCGGCTGGGCGGTCATCCCCGGTGCCGCGCCCAACGGTGGCTACCTGATGGCACTCGGGGCCCGGGCCATGCGCGCCACCGTCACCCATCCCGATCCGGTCACCCTCACGGCGCACTTCCTCAAGCCGCCCGAGCCGGGCGAGGTGTCCATCGACGTCGAGGTGGTCCGCACCGGACGCCGCCACTCCACGGTCGCGGCGCGCATCGAGCAAGACGGTCGGGAGCGGGTCCGACTGCTCGGCGCGTTCGGCGACCTGTCCGCCGCCGACGGACCCACCCGTCTCGACCGGCACCCGCTGAACCTGCCCCCGGTGGACGACTGCGTCGACGCGACGACACAGGGGGTCCGTCGCGCGCAGGAAGGCGGCTACCCCGCCCCTCCGATCCTCGAGCGCTTCGACCACCGCTGGCCGCCCGCGCTGGCCGGGTGGGCGGAAGGGCGGCCCGCCGGTCGCGGGGAGATGGGCGGCTACATCCGCTGGGCCGACGAGGCGGTGATGGACACGCTCGGACTGCTCGTCATCGCCGACTGCTACCCACCGGCGGTCTTCAATACCGGTGACGCGAATCTCGGCTGGGTCCCGACGATCGAACTGACCGTGCAGATCAGGAAGCGGCCGGCACCCGGCTATCTCGCCACGCGGTTCACGACCGCCGCGATCACCACCGGCTACCTCGAGGAGGACGGCGAGGTCTGGGACGCCGACGGCGACCTGGTCGTGCTGTCCCGTCAGCTGGCACTCGCCTCACGCTGAGCGGGGAGGTCGCCCGGCCTCCGAGCTCCTAGGATCGCCGATCGCCAGCCGGCCCGACCGTCAGACTGCCCGACCGTCAGACCACCAGACCGCCACCGCCCCCCGGAGAGCCACGATGTCCGACCGGTTGACGGACGTCCTCCACGAGTTCACCCGCACGATCCTCAGTCCATTCGATCTCGCCGACCTCCTCGACCGGCTGATCGCCCACACGATGGAGCTGCTCGGCGCACAGGGTGCAGGCATCATGCTCGTGGACCGGGACGGCGCTCTGGGTTTCGCGGCCGCCTCCGGCGAGCGCGTCGCCATCATGGAACGGGTCCAGGAGCGCTCCGAGACGGGCGTCTGTTTCCATGCCTTCACCATCAACGAGATCGTGGTCACCACCGACATCGACGAGCTCGGCAGGTGGCCCGACTACACCGGCCGCGCCCAGCAGGTGGGGTTCCAATCGGTCATCGGGGTGCCACTCAACGCCCGCGGGAAGACGATCGGCGTGCTCAACGTCTATCGCGAACAGCCCGGTCCCTGGACCGAACGGGAGATCGAGCACTGCGAGATCCTCGCCGCCGTGGGTGCCGGCTACATCCTGAACGCCAACGAACTGCGGGCCCAGCACGAACTCGCTGAACAGCTGCAGGGGGCACTGGACACGCGCACGGTCATCGAACAGGCCAAGGGTCTGCTGATGGCCACCGGGGGCGACAGCGGCGAGCAGGCCTTCCAGCGGTTGCGCGAACGGTCGATGAACGCGAACCGCAAACTGCGCGACGTGGCACAGGAGCTGGTCGACGAGCACGAACGGACCTGAGCGGCCGCTGGCAACATCAGCCGCCGTCGTCGCTTCCGTGACCGGCGATCACGACGCTCGGGGGAATCCATCCTCGTCGCCGCGCTGCGCCGAGCACGGTCGCGAGCTCATCCGCGGTCACACCATCGAGCCGGGTCTCCCGTGTACCGGCCTCACCGGTCGCCGCCAGGGTCACCGTCCGCCGTGAACGCCGCGAGCTGATGCCGAGTCCCGAGCCACCGCCCGCCGCGCCGGACCGGCCACCGGCACCCGAACGCACCTTGAACGGTCCGATCGAGGACGACGAGCCACCGACGCCACGCTGATGCGGATCGAACTGCTCGTCGAAGGCGAGCTCGTCGATGTCCGACCAGGCGAGCGTGACCGCCCCCGCCGGTCCCTGCACGCTCACGCCACGCTCATCGAGCGTGACCTGACGCCGTACCCGCAATGCGGAGGCCACCCCGCCGGCGAGCAGTGCACCACCGATGAGGACACGCGGCAGCGTGTCGCCGGCGAAGTCACCCGGGCCGAAGGCCAGGATGGCCAGACCGATGAGTGCCGCGAGCACACCGCCGCCCAGACTCACGAGCCGGGTGATCGCGGGCAGTCCCAGGGTGATGGCGTCGCCATGGTCGGTCGCGGTGGCCGGCAGCGGGGCGTCGTCGGGTCGGGGATCGTCGGGTCGGGGATCGTCGGACGTGACGATGGGGACCTCGAGGTATCGGATGTCGTCGGGATCACGGGACCGGGACACGACGTCCGGACCCGTTCGGCGACAGTCTCGGCACCCGCACACCACGCAGCCACCGCCGGACGTCGGTGCCGCCCCGTCCGACCAGCCCTGCAGCCCCGGGAGCTGCCCCCTACGGTGACGGTCCGTGTTCCCCGACCTTCGAGTCAATGTGTTGCAAGTTTCCGAGTCAGCCGTGAACGTCCTGCAGGAGGCACGCTCCGCCCAGGACATCCCCGACGAGTTCGGTATCCGCGTCTTCGCGCAGCCCGACGAGTCCGGCGAGGCGGCGCTCGCGCTCGCCTTCGCCGAGGAGCCGGTCGAGGGTGACCAAGTCACCGAGACGCAGGGGCAGGCCATCTACGTGGCCCCCGAACTCGCCGAGCCGCTCGCGGGTACCGTGCTGGACGTGGCGGACACCCCGGAAGGCCCACAGTTGACCCTGGTCCCCCAGGACGACGAGGGCGAGTAGTCCCCACCCGTCCGGGCGCACCGCACGGTGTGCCCGGCGCATGACCCCGCGGACCCGACCGACTCGGCGTCACGCCCGTCGAAGTGGAGCTGGCGTGCCGCCCAGTGCCGAGGTCCGCGGTTGGTCGCGTCTGATCGCCGGCGTCGCCGACCAGGTGCTGCTGCGCACGGTGCACGACATGCACCGTGCGATCAGTGATGCCGGCTTCCGTTGGGTCGGACCCATCGGTCGACCGGTGCAGCGGGTCTCCGACGCGTTGACGGATGCGGTCTACGACACCGTGCGCGTCGGGCTCTTCACGGCCGGCGAGGTGGCGGCCGCGGCCGCCGAACCACTCGCGCACGCCGGCCCGCCGTCGGCGGCGGCGACCAAGGCCCGCGCCATCGCCCATGGCGTCGTCGGCGACGACCTGATCGCCCTCGCGCCCGAGCTCGACCTCGAACTCACACTGCGCCGCGACGGGGCGGACGTCCCCGTCGAACCGGCATCACTCCGCGATGCCTACCCGGACGCCAGGGGCCATCTCGTGCTGTTCGTCCACGGGCTCGTCGACACGGAGGCGGTGTGGTTCGAGCACGGCGAGAGCGGCCCGCCCCTGCCGGATCGAATCGCTGCGGCCGGCGCGAGCCCGCTGCTGGTGCGCTACGGCACGGGGCGATCCATGGCCCGCAACGGTGCGGACCTCGATGCCCTGCTCGAACGGCTCGTGGCGGGCTGGCCGGTCGAGGTCACCGACCTCACCATCGTCGGACACTCGATGGGCGGGTTGGTAACCCGTTCCGCCTGCCTGCACGCGGCACGCAACGACCGGACCTGGATCCGACGGCTGCACGACGTCGTCTACCTCGCCACTCCGCACCTGGGATCGTGGCTCGAGAAGTTCGCGAACGTGCTGAGCTGGACCCTGCGCCGGGACCCCCGCAGTGCGCCCATCGGCCGGCTGCTCGACGGACGCTCCCGGGGCATCAAGGAACTCCGGTTCGGCACGATCGCCCCGGAGGCGATCGACGACGCGCTCATCGACGATCTGCTCACCGGCCTGGCCCCCGACGAACCCTGGGCCGCGGATGTGACCCACCACGTGGTGGTCGGTCGACTCCGTGACGGTCGCCACGTGCTGAACGCCACCTTCGGAGACGCACTGGTCCGCGCCGGATCGGCGGCGGGCCAGGGACGCCACCGCCAGATCGCCGCCGGTGGCGAGGTCGTCACCATCGAGGTCGCCGAGAGCCACACGCGACTCGCCCGTCACCCGAGGATCGCCCGACTGCTCGACGAGATCGTGACCGGTGGCGTTTCCGGTGCGAGTTCCGGGCACTAGCCTCACCGGCCGCAGCCCCGGCACCTGGCACCCGGCACAGCCGACCCCTCGGTTCCGGCCCCGCCTCCCCGTTCACGTCCCGAACCCACCGGAAACGCCCATGTCTCTCGTGTTGCCGACCGACGTCACGGACCTGCGTGAGGTGACCGCATCCGAGTCGGCCCTGCGTCGGTTCCTGCACGGCCTGCCGGGGGTGGATCAGGTCGGGGTGGAGAAGCGGGCCGCGACGCTGGCGACGCGGTCGATCAAGCGGGAGTCGAAGCG
>CAYTLZ010000169.1:0-8021 GCA_964438785.1 uncultured Actinomycetota bacterium
GATGGCTGTCCAGCAGATGGACAACTACCTGCGTACCGGTGAGACGGGCGTCGATATCGAGAAGCAGGACATCGACACGATCCTGATCACCCCGGAGAACGCCGACCGGTTCGAGAACTTCGTGCCGCTGGACTAGACCCTCTCCTTGGTGGGCGCCGCCGCATGGCCGCGGCGCCCACCGGGCCGCAGGGTCCACCTGCGACCTCTCCGGGTGCATCGATGAGGAGAGCACGCAATGGCACGAAACCCCAGGACTCCGGACTCCCCCGACCGTGGGGAGGGCGGAGCGGCGCGTGGTCAGTCGGCGGCGGATGCGAGCGGGACACCACCCTCCGATTCGACACCGAAGCAACGCACCAAGGAGAGCCGACAGCAGCTCATCGCCGACCACATCGTGATGCAGGGTTCGTGCTCGCCGCAGGACCTGGCGAACGAGTTCGGCGTCAGTCTGATGACGATCCACCGCGACCTCGACAACCTCGAACGCCAGGGCATCGTGCGCAAGTTCCACGGCGGGGTCACCGCGCAGCCGTCCGGTGTCTTCGAGTCCCAACTGTCCTACCGCAGGCTCTCGCAGGCCCACGAGAAGAGCGCCATCGCCCAACTCGCGCTGCGCCACGTCCACCCCGGCATGTCCGTGATCCTCGATGACTCGACCACCACCCTGCAGATGGTCCCCGGCCTGGCCGAGCGTGCACCCCTGCACGTGGCGACGCCGTTCCTCGAGGGATTGCAGCAACTGACGAAGGCCGCGACCGATGCCGATCTCACGGTCATCGCACTGGGCGGGGTGTACGACCTTCCGCATGACTCGTTCGTCGGGATGCAGTGCATCGAGCAGATCCAGGGGATCCGCGCCGATGCGCTGTTCGTCTCGACCTCCGCCGTTTCCTCGACGTACGCCTTCCACCAGGAAGAACGAATCGTCGCCCTGAAACGCGCCATGATCGACGCCGCGACCAAACGCTACCTACTGGTCGACCACAGCAAGTTCGGCAACGTCGCGTTGCACCGGCTCGCGCCGCTGCAGGCGTTCGACCTCGTCCTCACCGACGCCGGAGCCGACCCCGCGGTGCTCGCCGAGTGGGATGCGGCGGGCATCCGCTACGAGGTGGCGCAACTGTGAGGCCACACCGCCCGACACCGTAGGAAGACAGGGAGACTCCCGATGACCCACCTCTACAACGATCCAGCCGAGTTCAAGAACGACGTCATCGACGGCTTCGCCGCCGCTTACGGACGGTACGTGGATCGCGTCCCCGACGCGTCCGGGTTCGTCCGCCGAGGTGGGCCCCGAACGGGCAAGGTGAGTCTCGTCGTCGGTGGTGGTTCGGGCCACTACCCGTCCTACGCCGGCATCGTGGGGGCGGGTTTCGCCGATGGATGCGTGCTCGGCGACGTCTTCACCTCGCCATCGATGGAGCAGGTCTACCGCATCTGCAAGGCGGCGGACGGTGGGGCCGGCGTCATGCTCTCGTTCGGCAACTACGCCGGTGACCGGCTGAACTTCGGCGCGGCGCAGGAACGCCTCATCGCCGAAGGCATCGACACACGCATCGTCTACGTCACCGACGACATCGCGTCGGCCGATCCCGCGGAGTCCGACAAACGACGCGGCATCGCCGGGACCGCCACCGTCTACAAGATCGGGGGGTCAGCCGCCGACGCCGGTGCGGGCCTCGACGACGTCGAACGGCTCATGGCGGCCGCCAACGCCGCGACCTTCTCGTTCGGTGTCGCCTTCGACGGCTGCACCTTCCCGGGACAGAGCGAGCCGCTGTTCACCGTGGATGCCGGTCACATGGAGATCGGTCTGGGGATCCACGGCGAGCCGGGTATCCGGTCGGTGCCGTGGATGCCGGCGCACGAACTCGCCGACGTCCTGGTGGACGCGGTCCTCGCCGAGCGGCCCGAGGGTGTCAGCGGCCGGGCCGCCGTCATCGTCAACGGGCTCGGCGCGACCAAGTACGAAGAGCTGCTCCTGCTGTACGGCCACATCCACGGACGCCTCACCGATGCCGGCGTGGAGCCGGTGCTTCCGGAGGTCGGCGAACTCGTGACGAGTCTCGACATGGCCGGCTGTTCGCTGTCGATCACCTGGCTCGACGATGAGCTCGAGACCCACTGGGTGGCCCCCGCTGACACCGCCGCGTTCCGTCGGGGCGACACCTCGACGTCACCCGAGTTCGCTGCCCACGAAACCGCGGCGGCGACCGGGATCGTCGATCGGGAGGCTGCCGTGGCCAGCGACGCCTCGCTGGCGGCAGCAGAGGTGGCCCGGTCGGCGCTGCGGACCATGACCGACGTCGTCCTGGAACACGAGGAACGGCTCGGACAGATCGATGCGGTCGCCGGCGACGGTGACCACGGCGTCGGGATGGCCCGTGGGCTGCGCGCGGCCCGGACAGCAGCCGACGACACCGCGGGTGGGGTCCGCACGGTGCTGCGCGCCGCCGGTGACGCCTTCGGCGACAAAGCGGGCGGTACCAGCGGGATGCTGTGGGGCCTGTTCCTCGCCACCATCGGTGACGAACTCGGCGACACCGACGAGGTGGATGCGGCCCGACTGGCAACGGCGGTCCGCCGCGGTGCCGACGCGATCCAGCGGGTGGGCAAGGCCGAGCTCGGTGACAAGACCATGCTGGATGCGCTGCTGCCCTTCGTCGATGCACTCGATGCCCGCGTCGACGAGGGGACGCCGCTCACCGAGGCGTGGGACGCCGCTGCGCAGGTGTGCGTCGAGGCGGCCGCTGCGACCGAGGCGCTGACGCCGAAGATCGGCAGGGCGCGACCACTGGCCGAGCGGAGCGTCGGCACCCCCGACGCGGGTGCCACGTCGATGGGGCTGATCGTCACCGCCGTCGGTCCGGTGCTCGCCGACGCCCCCTGCAACCCCTGAGCCGCTGCAACCGCTGCGCACCACCGTCGACCAACGACAGAGAAGGGCAGTCCCATGGAGAAGACGTTCCGGCTCCTCATCGGATCCGACGATGCGGGCTTCGACTACAAGAACGCCGTCCTCGCCGACCTGCAGGCCGATCCCCGGGTGTCCTCCGTCGAGGACTTCGGGGTGTTCGAGAGCGATCTGAAGGCGGCCACCTATCCGCAGGTCGCACTGGCCGTCGGTGAGGCGATCATGGCCGGTCGAGCCGACCGTGCGGTGCTCTTCTGTGGCACGGGACTCGGTGTCGCGCTCGCCGCGAACAAGGTCGCCGGGATCCGCGCTGCGACCGCGCACGACTCGTTCAGCGTCGAGCGATCGATCCTGTCCAACAACTGCCAGGTGCTGTGCATGGGCCAGCGGGTGATCGGTATCGAGCTGGCCCGGCGCCTGGCCAGCGAGTGGCTCGGCTACGAGTTCGACCCGAACACGCCCTCGCGTGACAAGGTCGCGACCATCGACGAGTACGACGCGGGCCGATAGCAGCCGCCCGGGTGGCCCCACCCACCGGGCTCCACGGCCCTGGTCCCACACAGCTGACCGCTCTCGACATCGGATCCGCCATGTCCACCCACACCCACCTCCGCCCGTCCGTCGACGACCTCGACTGGACCGAGCTCGACCGGCAACTCGTCGACACCGCTCGGATCCTGGCGCTCGATGCGGTGGAGAACGTCGGCAACGGCCATCCGGGAACGGCGATGAGCCTCGCTCCGGCCGTGACGCTGCTGTTCCAGCGCTTCCTGCGCCACGATCCGTCCGATCCGACGTGGGCCGGTCGTGACCGCTTCGTGCTGTCCTGCGGTCACAGTTCGCTGACGCTCTACCTGCAACTGTTCTTCAGCGGCTACGGGCTCGAACTCGAGGACCTGAAGGCGCTGCGGACGTGGGAGTCCGCCACACCCGGGCACCCGGAGTACGGCCACACTCCCGGGGTCGAGACCACCACCGGACCGCTCGGCAACGGCGTGGGGAACGCGGTCGGGATGGCCGCCGCCGCCCGGCGCGAGCGCGGACTGTTCGACCCCCAGGCACCTGACGGCGAGAGCATCTTCGACCACACGATCTGGTGCGTCGCGTCCGACGGGGATCTGCAGGAGGGTGTGAGCGCGGAGGCCTCGGCGTTCGCCGGCCACCAGCAGTTGGGCGACCTGATCCTGATCTGGGACGACAACCGGATCTCGATCGAGGACGACACCGCGATCGCCAGCAGCGAGGACACCGTCGCCCGCTACGCCGCCTACGGGTGGCACGTGCAGACCGTCGAGGACGGCGAGGACATCGCCGCGGTCGCCGCGGCGTTCCGCGCCGCGCAGGCGGAACGCGATCGGCCGTCGTTCATCGCCCTGCGGACCACCATCGGCTTCCCGGCTCCCAACGCGCAGAACACCGGTGCGATCCACGGTTCGGCCGCCGGCGCGGATGAGGTCGCCGCCACCAAGCGCGTGTTGGGCTTCGACCCGGATGCACACTTCGCGGTCGACGCCGAGGTGCTCGGCCATGCCCGGTCGGTCGTCGACCGGGGCCGTGAACTCCGTGCGGCCTGGGACGATCGGTTCGAGGCCTGGGCCGACCAGCAGCCTCGACGCGCGGAGCTGTTCGCCCGGCTGCAGGCACGCACGCTCCCCACCGGCTGGGCCGACGCGCTGCCGGTGTTCGATGCCGACCCCAAGGGCGTGGCCACACGCAAGGCGTCAGGTGAGGTGCTGTCCGCCCTCGCGCCGGTCCTGCCCGAGTTGTGGGGCGGCTCCGCGGACCTCGCCGGTTCCAACAACACGACCCCCGCCGGCGAACCGTCATTCGTCCCCGCCGACCGTCAGACCGCCATGTTCTCCGGTGGGCCCTACGGACGCGTGCTGCACTTCGGTATCCGGGAGCACGCGATGGGGTCGATCATGAATGGCATCGCGTTGCACGGGGGGACGCGGCCCTACGGCGGCACCTTCCTGGTCTTCTCCGACTACATGCGCCCCGCGGTGCGACTCGCCGCGCTGATGCAGCTGCCCGTCACCTACGTCTGGACCCACGACTCCATCGGGCTCGGGGAGGACGGTCCGACCCACCAGCCGGTGGAGCACCTGGCCGCGCTGCGTGCCATCCCGGGGCTGGACGTCGTCCGCCCCGCCGATGCCAACGAGACGGTGGTCGCCTGGCGCAGCGTGCTGGAGCGCGATGCGCGGCCCACCGGTCTGTGCCTCAGTCGTCAGAACCTGCCGACGTTCGATCGGTCCCGTCACGGCAGCGCGGAGGGTGCGGCGCGTGGTGCCTACGTGTTGGCCGAGGCCTCGACCGAGGCCGATGGTCAGCCGCCGCAGATGATCCTGCTGTCGACCGGGTCGGAGGTGCAGCTCGCCGTCACCGCACGCGACGCGCTCGAGGCCGAGGGCATCGCCACGCGCGTGGTGTCGATGCCCTGCATGGAGTGGTTCCGGGACCAGGACGACGCCTACCGCGAGCAGGTCCTCCCCGGTGGCGTGACCAGCCGGGTCGCCGTCGAGGCGGGTATCGCGATGCCGTGGCGGGAGTGGGTCGGCCCCGATGGCGCCATCGTGGGTCTGGAGCACTTCGGTGCCAGTGCCGCCGGCGAGGTGCTGTTCGAGCGGTTCGGTCTGACCGCCGAGGCGGTCGTCGCCGCCGCCCGCGGCGTCCGCGCCCGTGCCGATGCCTGACCGCGTCGCGATCCACCGTCCGACGAACCCGCACCCAGCATGAGGAACACGCCATGACCGCACGCAGTGCCGAACCGCTCGCTGCCCTCTCCGCCGAGGGGGTCTCCATCTGGCTGGACGATCTCAGCCGTGAACGGTTGTCATCGGGCAACCTCGCGAAGCTGGTCGCCGAACGTCACGTCGTCGGGGTGACCACGAACCCGACGATCTTCCAGAAGGCACTGGCCGACGGTGCCGCCTACGCGTCGCAGATCAGTGATCTCGCGCTCCGGGGTGTCGACCTCGAGGAAGCCGTGCGGGCCCTGACCACGTTCGACGTCCGCTGGGGCTGCGATGTCCTGCGCGAGGTCGCGGACGCCACCGGCGGCATCGATGGCCGGGTCTCGATCGAGGTCGATCCGCGGCTGGCCCGGGACACCGACCGCACGGTGGCCGAGGCGCGCGCCCTGTGGTGGCTCGTGGATCGCCCGAACCTGTTCATCAAGATCCCGGCCACCGAAGAGGGGCTCCCGGCGATCACCCGCTGCCTCGCGGAGGGCATCAGTGTCAACGTGACGCTGATCTTCTCGCTCGAGCGCTACCGCGCCGTGCTCGATGCCTACCTCGCCGGGATCGAACAGGCGAGGGATGCGGGTCACGACCTGTCCGCGATCGCCTCGGTCGCGTCGTTCTTCGTCAGCCGGGTCGATGCGGAGATCGACGCACGCCTCGATGCGCTCGGTACGTCGGCAGCGGGCGAGCTGCTCGGCGACGCCGCCATCGCCAACGCCCGGCTGGCCTACGAGGCCTACGAGGCGGTCATCGCGAGTGACCGCTGGCAGGCGCTCGCGGCCGCCGGCGCGAACGTCCAGCGGCCGCTGTGGGCCTCCACCGGAGTCAAGAACCCGGACTACGACGACACGCGCTATGTCGTCGAGCTGACGGCCGCCGACACCGTCAACACCATGCCGGAGTCCACGCTGGACGCCGTCGCCGACCACGGCGTGATCCGCGGCGACACCGTGCGCGACGCCTACGCCGATGCGCACCTGGTCATGGCCGCGCTCGACGAGATCGGCATCGACTACGACGACGTGGTGCACACGCTCGAACTCGAGGGTGTGGCGAAGTTCGAAGCGTCCTGGAACGAACTCCTCGAGGGCGTCCGTGTGGCGTTGGACAACGCCTGAATCGCAAGCGATCGCCCGATCAGATCACTGGTCCTCAGCGGCGGGCTTGACCGCCAGCACCGCGCAGTCGGCGTTGAGCAGGACGTTCTGGGCGTTCGATCCGAGGATCAGCTTTCCGACGGGTGACCTGCGGCGGATGCCGATGACGATCAGGTCGGCCCGCTCGTCCTCGGCCGCTTGGAGCAGGTCGTCGGCGGGAGCATTGCTGCGGGCGTACTCGACCAGACGGTAGGCGACGCCGGACTCGTCGAGTTGGGCCTTCAACTGCCCGAACTCCTCCCGTTCATGAAACATCTGCTCGGTCTGGTCACGCTCACCGCCGCGAATCGAGTGGACGACACGCAGTTCGGCGTTGCGCAGCTTGGCCTCGCTCACGGCTCGCGTGAGTGCGACGCGGCCCTCGGGTGAGCTCAGGAATCCGACGACGATCTTCATGGAGACGACTCTCTGGTCCGGGTGGACGAACAGGCGATCCTGCGCACGGGGCCGGCAGCTCGGCAGGCTCCGTCTGCGGGCGTCAGCGTCTGAGGGGGAACCCGCGCCAACCGGCGGCGAAACGGCTGCCGGCATCGGGTTGCCCGCACCGGTTGCGGTGGCGGTCAACCGCGCACCGACCTGCCCCATGGACGCGACTCGAGTATCGACACCGGTCCCAGCCATGTCAACGGACATCCTGATCACTTCGGAGGTCGTGTTCCCCGATCCGATGGTGGCGGTCGAGCCACCCGGTCGCGCGCCGTCCGCCGCCGGAATGGCGGTGCGGTCCCATCGGTTGATCTCGACAGGTGCACCTCCACCACACCCCTCATGGTGCGTCCACCGGGCGAACGCCTCGGATCTCGATCGGTCCGGTCGGGCGGCGAACGACTCCCGGTCGGACGCCGACCCACTGCCCGGCACCAACCCACCACCAGGAGCCCCCATGACCCGCGGCCACGTCCACGACCTCGCGAGTGCCCCCGACGGCAGCAAGGAGCCCCTCGAACGCCAGTCCAAGCGCGTCGGCAAGACGATCAACATCTTCGGGGCCATGGCGCACTCGCCCGCGATGATCGGCCTGTACGACGCGGCCGAGGAGCTGCTCGCGGAACGATCGAACCTCGATCGCAGGACCCGTGAGGCGATCCACCTCACGGTCGCCAACGTCAACGACTGTGGCTACTGCCAGGCCGCCTACACCGGTGCCGCGAAACAGCAGGGATTCTCCGAGGAACAGACGATCCAGATCCGTCTCGGCACCCT
>CAYTLZ010000170.1:0-7985 GCA_964438785.1 uncultured Actinomycetota bacterium
ACACACGGACCTGAACCGTGCGCGTCTGCCAATTCCGCCACCCGCCCGGGGTGAGCGGCGAAGGGTAGCAACGTGAGCCCGGGACAGGAAACGCGCTCCGGCGGGACCATCACCGACCCGCGCACCGTCACGACGAACGGCGGTCCGACCCGCCCGTCGCAGTCACCACCACGGAGACGTTTGGACGGGTCGTCGCGGGCGGGCCCTGGGCTACCCTTCAGCCGTCAGGGGTGTACGAGACGTCGTCGTCCCGACGAGCAGTCGCACGTGATCAGACCGAAGATCAGGGCCGCCGACCGAACCACGACCCGCGCGCCGGGCGTCGGTGACCGGGTCGGCCCTCCCCGCCCGACGCGGACCGGTGGACCCATGGGTGTGTTGCAGGAGTTCGAGCGGCGCCTCGAAGGCGCGGTCGAGGGTTTCTTCGCGCGCATCTTCCGCTCCGGGGTGCAACCGGTCGAACTGGCCCGTGCGGTCCAGCGCTACGGCGAGGACCGCCAGCACGTCACGCCGTCCGGTGTCGTGGTGCCCAACGTGTTCAAGGTCACCGTCAGCGACAAGGACCACGAACGGCTCGCCGGCTTCGGCACGTCGCTGCCCCGTGAACTCGCGGAGGTGGTCGTGAAGACGGCCAGCGAACGCGGCTGGAATCTGCGCGGTCCGGCCCGGGTGCGCATCGAGGTGGACCCGGAGCTGCGGCTCGGCCGCTTCCGTCTCACCGGCCGCGTGGAGGTCGTCGAACCCGGTCAGGCCCCGGCGCGTGGCGCGCAACCCGCCCGCGTCGCCGCCGCCCAGCCGGCACCCGCCCCGGCGCCAGACGCCCGCGCCCCGATCGACCGCACCCAGGTGGTCGGCACCGTCCCCACCAGCGGGCTCAGCCTCGTGCTGCGCACCGGCTCCGGCGCCGGTACCCGGATCGCGGTCAACGGCACGCGACTGACGGCGGGGCGCTCGTCGAACTGCAACCTCGTCGTCGACGACACCACGGTGTCGCGGGAACATGCCGCCTTCGTCCGCCGGGGCGAGACCTGGTGGGTCGTGGACCTCGGGTCGACCAACGGCACGACGGTCAACGGCACGCGGGCCGCCGAACAGCCGGTGCAGCCCGGGGACCGCATCCAACTCGGTGACGCCGTCGTCGAGCTCGTGGGCAGCTGACGTGCCTCCCGAACTGCTGACCCTGTTGAAGTTCGGCCTGTTGGCGCTGCTGTACCTGTTCGTGGCCCGCACCGTGCGCACCGTCAGCACCGACGTCTACGGCGGATCGCGCAAGCGGGCCGCACCGGCACCGCGACCGGCCGTCGCCGCGCCGAGCGGCACCAACCGCAAGTCGCGCAAGATCCCCCGTGAGGTCGTGGTCCACGCACCGGGCGCGGCCCCGCAGGTCGTGGCACTGAAGGGGCACGGGCTGCTGTTCGGCCGTGGACCCGGCGTCGACGTCCACCTCGAGGACGTCTACACCTCCGACGAGCATGCGGAGATCCTCCCCGACGACGGCTCCTGGTCGGTGCGCGACCTCGGCTCCACCAACGGCACGTTCCTCAACGGTGCCAAGGTGACCCGGCCGACCCCGTTGGCGGCCGGCGACCAGCTGCGGCTCGGCAAGACCGCCATCGAGGTGCGCCGATGAGGCGGATCATCGCCACCGGCGGCAGCGACACCGGCCGCGTCCGCGAGGGCAACGAGGACGCGCTGCTGCTCAAGGACAGCGTGTTCGCCGTCGCCGACGGGATGGGCGGCCACCTCGCCGGCGAGGTCGCCTCCGCGCAGGCGCTCAAGCCAATCGAGGCGCTCGAGGGCCGCATCTTCGACGACGCACCGTTGGCGGTCGACGCGCTTCGACGTGCCGTCGTCGAGGCCAACGACACGGTGTCGCGGATGGCGAGTGACAATCCCTCCTACCGCGGCATGGGCACGACCCTGACGGCCGCGCTCGTCGAGGGGCGGCGACTGCACGTCGCCCATGTCGGCGACTCGCGGGCGTATCTGCTGCGGAGTGGCAGCTTCGCGCAGCTGACCGACGACCACACCTTCGTCCAGCACCTCATCGACGAGGGGCGCATCACCCGCGAGGAGGCCGCCAGCCACCCGCAGCGCTCGGTGGTCACCCGCGCGATCGGCGTGTCACCCGACGTCGAGGTCGACTCGCTGTCGTTGGATCTGCGCGCCGGCGACCAGATCCTGTTGTGCTCCGACGGGCTGACCGGGGTCGTCGACGACACGACCATCGCATCGGTGCTCGAGGAGACCGAGGACGGGGACCGGGCCGTCGACGAACTGATCGAGCGCGCCAACGCCGGCGGCGGTCCCGACAACATCACCGTGGTGCTGCTGCGCTACGACGACGACGAACCCGTCGACGCGACCGCACCCGCTGCACCGATCGCGATCCGCTCGTCGACCAGCAGTGACGACGGTGACTGGGCAGGTCGGCTCGGCCACTATGGGGCCCTGACCCGGGGCGGGCCGGTCGCCAGCGGTGGCGACGACGAGGCACCCCAGGCCGGACGCATCCTGGGCCGGGCCAGCGCGATCGTGCTCGGGCTCGCGGTCATCGGTGGGCTGGTGTTCGCCGGGGGCCAGTTCCTGTTGTCGCGCAGCTACTTCGTCGGACTCGATGACGACGAGGTGGTCATCTTCCAGGGCGTGGACGCCGATCTGGGGCCGCTGCCGCTGGCACGTGTGGTCGAGCGCACCGGCATCGTGCTCGACGACGTGTCGAGCTGGTACCACCCCAACCTCGAACAGGGCCGGCCGGTCGCCGATCTCAACGACGCCCGCCGGATCGTGCGTCAGGTCCCGCTGCGTGAGGCCGCGACCGACGAGGCGGACGGGGCCGACGGGGCCGACGACGCCGGCGCGGGCACGACCGACACCGATACCGACGCCTCCGCCGACGACGGGTCGTGAGCACCGGCAGCGCAGGCACCAACCCCCGGACGGTCGAGGCCCGACTGCTGATCGGTGCCGTGGTCATCACCGCGCTGGCGGGGACACTGCTCGGGTGGTCGGATTCGTCCGAGCTGCCGCCGGCCGCCATCATCACCGGGCTCGCCCTGGCGGTGATCGCGCTGGTCGCCCATGTCACCGTGCGCACCTTTGCGCCCGACAGCGACCCGACCCTGCTGCCGATCGCCTTCCTGCTCAACGGCGTCGGGCTGGTCATGGTGCGACGCGTCGATCTGGCGACCGCCAGTGACCTGGCGGCGACCCAGACGGTGTGGACGGCCGTCGCCGTCGGCGTGCTGTGCGCCACGCTGCTGTTCGTCCGTGAGATCCGGGCGCTGGGGCGCTACCAGTACACCTTCGGCCTGGCGACCATCGTGCTGCTCATCCTGCCGGTCGTCCCGGGCCTGAGCGCCGGCATCATCAACGGTGCCCAGCTGTGGATCGACCTGTTCGGCATGCGCTTCCAGCCCGGCGAGGTCGCCAAGCTGACGATGGTGGTCTTTCTCGCCGGCTACCTGGAACGCAACCGTCCACTGCTGTCGGTCGCGACCCAGCGCATCGGCCCCGTGCTGCTCCCGGCTCCCCGCCACCTCGCACCGCTGTTCGTCGCCGCGCTGCTGGCGATGGGGATCATGGCCGGGCTGCGCGACCTCGGTACCGCCCTGCTGCTGTTCGGGGCCTTCATGGCGATGGTGTACGTCGCCACCGGCCGGCTCGCCTATCCGGCGGTCGGGGCCGCCTTCTTCGCCCTGGCTGCCTGGCTCGCCCACACGCTCTTCCCCCACGTCCGGGCGCGCGTGCGCATCTGGCTGGACCCGTGGGCGGACGTGAGCGGCGAGGGCTACCAGATCGCGCAGAGCCTGTTCGCGTTCGCCACCGGCGGGCTGACCGGCACCGGGCTCGGGTTCGGCCGCCCCCAGGACGTGCCGTTCGCCGCCACCGACGCGATCTTCACGGTCATCGGCGAGGAGCTCGGGCTGCTCGGGGCGACGGCCATCCTGCTGCTGTTCCTGGTCCTGATCCTGCGGGGGATCCGGATCGCGCAGACCGCCCGTGACGAGTTCTCGACGCTGCTCGCGCTCGGGCTGACCATCGTGCTCGCCGCCCAGACCTTCGTCATCGTCGGTGGCCTGACCCGGCTGGTCCCGCTGACCGGCATCACGCTGCCGTTCATCTCCTACGGCGGCTCCGCGCTGCTGTCGAACTACCTGCTGATCGCGCTGCTGCTGCGGATCAGTGACGAGTCGCGCGGTGCGGCCCACGGCCGACCGTCGCACGATGCCGGTGGCCGGCGGGTGGGACGCGCGTGAACCGACAGATCACCCGGATCACCACCGTCGTCCTCGTGCTCTTCGGCGCGCTGTTCGTCAACCTCAACGTCATCACGATGCTGAACGCCGACGACATCGCCAACCACCCCGGCAACCGCCGCATCATCATCCGCGAGTACGCGATCGAGCGGGGTCCGATCGTGGTCGGCGAGGAGGCGATCGCGCGCAGCGTGCCCTCCGAGGGCCAGTACGCCTACCTGCGGACCTACCCGGACGCGGAGCTGTACGCGCATCTGACCGGGTACTACTCGATCGTGCTGCAACGCTCCGGGCTCGAGGCGGCGCTCAACGAGGACCTCACCGGCCGCAGCACCGAGGTGGTGGCGCAGAACCTCGGTGAACTGCTCGGCGGATCGGACCGACCGGGCAACGCCGTGGAGTTGACCATCGACCCCGCCGTGCAGCGCGCCGCCCGTGACGCCCTCGGCGACCGGGAGGGTGCCATCGTGGCGCTCAATCCCCGGACCGGAGCGGTCCTGGCGAGCTACGCGAATCCCAGCTTCGATCCCAATCCGCTGTCGAGCCACGACCCCGCGACCATCAACGAGGCCTGGCTGCCACTGCGCGACGCCGACGAACGCCCGCTGGTGGACCGGGCGACCCGGGAGCTGTACGCCCCCGGATCGACCTTCAAGGTGATCACCTCGGCGGCCGCGCTGGAGTCCGGCCTGGAGCCGACGAGCTCGTTTCCCGACGAGGTGGTCTACGACGTGCCCCAGACCGACGCGGACATCGGCAACTTCGCGGGCGGCGTCTGCGCCGGTGGTGACACCATCAATCTGGCGGATGCGTTCCGGGTGTCGTGCAACACGGTGTTCGCCCGGCTGGGTGTCGAACTCGGTGATCAGGTGCTGATCGACCAGGCCGAACGGTTCGGGTTCAACGCCGTGCCCCCCTACGAGCTCAGCGTCGTGGCCAGTGCGATCCCCGGCGAGCTCGACGTGCCCGCCTCGGCCCAGAGCGCGATCGGGCAGCGCGACGTGCGGGCCACGACCATGCAGATGGCCCTGGTGGCCGCCAGCATCGCCAACGGCGGCCCGATCATGGTCCCGCACGTCGTCGCGGCGGTCCGCGACCCCGACGGCCAACGACTGCGCTCCGCCGACGTCCGCCGGTGGACCGAGCTGCCCGGCAACGGCGTCCCCGTGTCGCCGCGGACGGCGGAACAACTGCGCACGATGATGCTCACCACGGTGCGTTCGGGGACGGGCACGCGCGCCGCGATCGACGGTGTGGACGTCGGTGGCAAGACCGGGACCGCGCAGACCGCCGGTGATCCGACGGCCTGGTTCATCGGGTTCGCCGGCCAGGACGTCGCCGTCGCGGTGGTCGTTCCCGAGGCCGGACCGGGCGGCACCGGTGGTGGGACCGCCGCACCGATCGCCCGTGCGGTCCTCGACGCCGCCGCCCGGGGCCGCTGACACCCCCTTGCTAGGCTCCGCCCGCCGGACCGAGCTGAAAGAGACCCTGAGTGAGCGCTGGACGAGTCCTGGCCGGTCGCTACGAGCTGCGACGCCTCCTCGGACGCGGCGGTATGGCCGAGGTGTTCGCCGCCCACGACCGCACGCTCGGGCGCGAGGTCGCGGTCAAGCTGCTGCTCGACCGGTTCCGCGAGGACGAGACGTTCACACGGCGCTTCGAGGACGAGGCCCGGCACGTCGCCCGGCTGAACCACCCCAACCTCGTCGCGGTGTACGACACCGGCCACGACGAGGTGACCCTGGCCGACGGGCAGGTCGGACGGCAGCCCTACATCATCATGGAACTCGTCGAGGGCCGGTCGCTGCAGGAGGCCATCGCCGCCGGCGGACTGACCGAGGACCGGGCACTGGAGGTCGTCGGGGACGTGTGTGCCGCACTGGCCTACGCGCACGGCAAGGGACTGGTCCACCGCGACATCAAGCCGGGCAACATCCTGCTGGCCGACGACGGCAACGTGAAGGTCACCGACTTCGGGATCGCCCGGGCCGTCGACAACGAGACCGTCACCCGCACCGCGGCCGTGCTCGGGACCGCCGCCTATCTCTCGCCCGAGCAGGCCCAGGGCATGGACGTCGATGCGCGCTCCGATCTGTACTCGCTCGGCGTCGTGCTCTACGAGGCGCTGACCGGCACGCAGCCGTTCAACGGCGATTCGCCGGTGACCGTGGCCTATCAACACGTCCAGGAACCGGCCCGGCCACCCCGCGAGCTCGACGGCTCCATCTCCCCGGCCGCCGAGGCCATCACGATGCGGGCGCTGGCCAAGAATCCGGCCAACCGCTACCAGCACGCGGGTGAGATGCGTGAGGACCTCGCCAGCGCCCGCGTCGGGGCCCCCGTCGCCGCGCCGGCCATCCTGACCGCGGACGACACCGCCCTGCTGCAGCCGGCACCGACCGCGCGGGCGGTCCGCACCCACGAACAGGAACGCCGCCGACGGGGCGTCGTCTACGCCCTGCTCGCGATCGTCGCGGTGCTCGCACTGATCGGCGGCACGTTCGCCCTGCTCAACCTCGGTGACGACGGCCCGGAGATCCCCATCCTGTCGGTGCCCGACCTCATCGACCTCACCCGGGATCAGGCGGAGATCCTCATCGTCGACATCGGGTTCGTGGTCGGTGACGTCGAGACCGTCGCGTCCGACACCGTCGAGGAGGGCCGCGTCATCGACCAGTCCCCCGCCCCGGCGGCGGAGGCCGAGGAGGGCAGCCCCATCGATCTGGTCGTCTCGGCCGGTCCCGACGTCGTGACCATGCCCGACCTGCTCAACCTGACCGAGGAGGAGGCGCGCGCCAGCATCCTCGACGAGGGACTGGCGATCGGTGAGGTCAGTCGCGAACCGTCCGACGACGTCGCCGAGGGTCGGATCATCACCTTCACCCCGGATGCCGGGGAGTCCGTCGCGCCGGGCACCTCGGTCGACTACGTGGTCAGCACCGGCGAGGAACTCGTCACCGTCCGGCCGGTGGTCAACACACCGGAGGACGACGCGGTCGACCGGCTCAACGACCAGGGGCTCGAGGTCAACATCGAGCGCGACTTCTCGACCGTCGTGCCGGAGGGGCGGGTCATCTCCCAGGACCCCGCCCCGGGAGCCCAGGTGCCGGTCGGCACGATCGTGACCATCGTGGTGAGCGAGGGTCCGGAGGAGCAGGAGCCCGAGCCGGAGCCACCACCGGAGCCCGAGCCCGCCCCCGAACCGGAGCCGGAACCCGAACCCGAGCCGGAACCCGAGCCCGAACCGGAACCCGAACCGGAGGACCCGGACGCGTGAGCCCGGGCCGGCGGCGGTGCCGTTCCATCGACCTCGACGCGATCAGTCGACCTCGACGCGGGTGGCCTCGAGCCCGGCACGCGCGAGCGCGATGACGGCGGCGACACCGACGGCCAGCGCCACCGTCGCCACGATGGCGACGACCGGGGTCGGCAGTGGCCCGGGCACGATCGGACGCGTCAACGCCCCGCTCTGCACCAGGCCCCAGATCCCGACCGGGATACCCGCCCCGACCGACAGCAACCGGGCCCGGCTGTCCTGCGCCCCGGCCGCGCCCGTGCGGCCGATGCGGGCAGCGGCGGCGAGCACGACCAGCCCCACGCCCGGGAGGACGATCAGGGCCGGCTCGACGTCGGCACCGGTGGGCATGGACACGGTGGCCGCCACCCCGACACCGAGCGTGAGGACACCGCTCACCGCGGTGGCACCACCCAGGACCCCCGGCCCCC
>CAYTLZ010000171.1:0-7864 GCA_964438785.1 uncultured Actinomycetota bacterium
TCGGACTCGATACGCGACAGCAGCTCCGCGTTGATCATCATCGGTTCGCCGTCGTGGTCGACGACGTAGAACTCCACCTCGACGCCGATGAGCTTGCGGTCGCGTTCGAAGCGGCGTTCGTCGAGCATCTGGCGCAGCACGGCGAGGTCGCGTTTGACCTTCTCGCGATAGCGCTGGCGGTCCTCGCGGGTGAACCGCGCCTCGTCGATGTCCTGGCCCACGGGTTCCTCGCCTGGTCGCGGCAGCGTGAGCCTAGGACCTGGCGTCCGCAACGGGGCGAAGGCCTCACCCCGCGCGGACGACCTCGAGCGCCACTGGGCCCGGTCCGTGCGACGAACCCGGTCGCCGTGAGGGGAACGCCGCAGCACGGTCCCACGGCCCCATCCCGGTCACCCGTCCACCTCGGGACCCAGGCAGTAGCCTGCGCGCGATGCTGTCCGAGGAGTCCTTCCGTGCCCCTGTCCCACCCCCCGTCCGGTCCGGCGTCCCGAGCCGGGTCACGCCGTCAGATCCGTCCGCGTTCGACCCGGGGCGTCACGCGATGAGTGCCACCGTGCCGATCACGGTGCAGCCCATCGACGACGCGATCGACCTGCGCCGGGTGGCCGCGCTCAACGACGCCGAGGTACCACGGGTCAGCCCACTCGGGTTGGCGGGCGTGCGCCGGCTGCTGCCCAAGTGCGACCTGGCCCTGGCCGCCACCGACGGTGCCGGCACGATCGCCGGGTTCGTGTTCGCCGTCGCACCGGGCAGCGACTACGACAGCGTCAACTACCGCTACTTCGAGGACCGCGGCACCGACCACCTCTACGTCGACCGGGTCGTGGTCGGCCCGGCGTTCCGACGCCAGGGGATCGCCGGGCAGCTCTACGACGCGGTCGCGGCCCGGGCGCGCGAGACCGGTCGGGCCGAGGTGACCTGCGAGGTCAACGTCAGCCCCCCGAACCCGGGCTCCGAGGTGTTCCACGAACGGCGCGGCTTCGTCGAGGTCGGCCGGCAGGCCACCACCGGCGGCACGCTCACCGTCGCGCTGCTGGCCCACAGCCTCGACGGTGCGGCCTGACTCAGGCGGCGTCCCACTCGATGCCGAACGGCGGGTCGATCATCCGGCCGCCGCGCGCCAGGGCGTCGATGCGTGCCACCTCGTCGTCGCTGAGCTCGAAGTCGAACACGTCGAAGTTGGCGGCGATGCGGCCCGGGTTGCTGGAGCGGGGGATCGCGACCACGCCGCGCTGCAGGTGCCAGCGCAGCGTGACCTGCACGGGGGTGACCTCGTGCTCGTCGGCGATGGCGTTGAGCGTGTCGTCCTCGAGCACCTGGCCCTGCGCGATCGGGCTGTAGGCGGTGACGACCACGTCGTTGGCGGCGGCGACCTCGCGGACCGCGTCGACGCTCAAGAACGGGTGGTGCTCGAGCTGGTTGTTCGCGACCGGCGCGAGCGCGCAGGCCTCGGCGAGCTTCGCGGACGGGAAGTTCGACACGCCGATCGCGCGGGTCAGGCCACGCTCCATGACGGTGGTCAGCCCCTCCAGGGTGTCGCCGAGCGGGGCGATCTCGTCCGAGGGCCAGTGCAGCAGCAGCAACTCGACGTGGTCGAGCCCGAGCTTTTCGAGGCTGGCCTCCGTGCTGGACACGACGTCGGCGGCCGCAGCCTGGTCACGCCACACCTTCGTGGTCACGAACACCTCGTCGCGGTCGAGGTCCGCGTCCGCGATGGCCCGGCCCACCTGCTCCTCGTTGAAGTACAGCTGGGCGGTGTCGATGTGCCGGTAGCCGACGTCCAGCGCCGTGCGGACCGCGTCGTAAGCGGTCTCACCCTCGAGCTGCCAGGTCCCGAAACCGAGGCCGGGGATGTCGAGTCGGGGCGTGGTGATGTTGATCATGGTCGGTCCAGGGGGCGTCGGATCGGATCGGATCGGTGCACGTCCGACGCTACCGTCGGTCACGGATGGCTCGAGACGTCCCGGCCGGGGCGGTGACGAAGGGCACACCATGGCGCGGCTCGACGAGGTGCGACGCGACTACCGCCGGGGCGAACTCGACCGCGACGACCTGCTCGACGACCCGCTCGAGCAGCTGCGTGGCTGGCTCGACGACGCGGTCGCCGCCGGGATCCCCGAGCCCACCGCCGCGACCGTGGCGACCGTGGATGCGCACGGCCTGCCGGACGCCCGGGTGGTCCTGCTGCGTGGCTCGGATCACCGCGGCGTGTGGTGGTTCACCAACCGGCAGTCGGCCAAGGGCGCACAGCTCGCCGCCAACGCGCAGGCCGCGGTGGTGCTGTGGTGGGAACCGTTGGAACGCCAGATCCGGCTGCGCGGCCCGGTCGAGCTGCTCCCGGACGCGGAGTCCGACGCCTACTTCGGCTCGCGGCCGCGCGGGTCGCGGATCGGCGCGTGGGCGTCGGACCAGTCGCGCGCGATCGCCGACCGGGCCGCGCTCGAAGCCCACGTCGCCGCGGTCGAGGAGCGTTTCGAGGGTGTCGAGGACGTGCCGCGGCCGGACCACTGGGGCGGGTATCTGCTGCGGCCCACCTCGATCGAGTTCTGGCAGGGCCGTTCGTCGCGGCTGCACGACCGCCTGCGCTTCGAACGTGGGACCCCCGACGCGGACTGGGAACTCGCCCGCCTGCAGCCCTGATCGCACGGCCGGGCGCGCGGCCGAGCGCGCACCGGAGCGCCTGTGCCGTTAGCGTTCGGCCTTCGCATCGGCCGCGGTAGCTGGCGGTGGATGCCCGACCGGACGCCAGGAGCGCGGGTGGCAGAGGCCAACGAGGGTTCGACCAGGCTCGAGAAGCAGCTGGGCCTGTTGGACGT
Organism: uncultured Actinomycetota bacterium; assembly: GCA_964438785.1. GTDB lineage: Bacteria > Actinomycetota > Nitriliruptoria > Nitriliruptorales > Nitriliruptoraceae > PWLR01. Next base: position 2,817 of record CAYTLZ010000171.1, read on the forward strand.
CTACTCGATCTGCACGGGTGCCATGTTCGCGTCCGGCTTCTTTCTGTTGCCGGGGATCGCCGCCGCGAACGCCGGGCCGGCCGTGGTGGTCGCCTACCTCGTCTCCAGTCTGTTGATGATCCCGGCGATGTACTCGATCGCCGAGCTGTCCAGCGCGATGCCGCGTGCCGCCGGGACGTACTTCTTCATCCATCGCAGCCTGGGGCCGCTCGCCGGGACGATCGGCGGGCTGGGGGCCTGGCTGGTGCTCGTCGCCAAGAGCGCGTTCGCGCTCGTCGGGATGGGTGCCTACATCGCGCTGTTCTTCGACGTGCCCATCCAACCGTTGGCCGTGGCGCTGACCGTCGGGTTCGGGGTGCTCAACGTCTTCGGTGCCAAGGAGACCGCCCGGCTGCAGGTCATCCTGGTCGTCACGCTGGTGACGATCATGACGTTCTTCATCGCGGCGGGTCTGCTCGACGTCGTGCGCGGCGACCCGGCCGTCGCCGGACAGTTCACCCCGTTCCTGCCCTTCGGGCTCGAGGGGCTGGTCGGCACCATCGGGCTGGTGTTCATCTCGTACGCCGGATTGACCAAGGTGTCCTCGGCCGCGGAGGAGATCCGTGATCTGGACCGCAACCTGCCGCTCGGGATGATCCTGGCGCTGGTCACGGTCGGCATCATCTACACGGCCGGCGTGGCGCTGCTGGTCGCGATCCTGCCGGCCGACGAACTGCGGGAGGACCTCACCCCGATCGCCAGTGCCGGGGAGATCGTGTTCTCCTTCATGCCGCCGGTCGTGGCCATCGGGCTGGTCGTCATCGCCGCGGTGACCGCGTTCGCCTCCACCGGCAATGCCGGGATCCTGACCGCCTCGCGCTACCCGCTCGCGATGGCCCGCGACCGGCTGCTGTGGAGCGGGTTCGACCGCATCGGCCGGTTCGGCACCCCCACGCTGGCCGTCGTCGTGACCTGCGGGTTGATGGTGGTGCTGATCCTGACGCTCGACGTCGAGCGGCTCGCGAGCCTCGGCAGCGCCTTTCTGCTGCTGCTGTTCGCGCTCATCAACGTCAGCGTCATCGTGATGCGCGAGAGTCGGCTGTCGTCCTACGCCCCGGGGTACCGCTCGCCGTGGTATCCGTGGATGCAGATCATCGGGGCGGTCACGACCTTCGGGCTGATCTTCACGCTCGGGCCCTTCTACGTGGTGTTCATCCTGGTGATCCTCGCGCTGTCGACGGTCTGGTACCGCCTCTACGTCCGCGCGCGTGCCCCCAACCGTGCCGCGATCTACGGGCTGTTCCGGCGTCTGGGCGAGCAGCACGACGAAGGGGTCGACGAGGAGCTGTGGTCGATCCTGCAGGAACGCGGGGCCGACGAGACCGACTCGTTCGACGAGCTGGTGTCGCGCGCCACCGTGATCGACATCGAGGGCAAGACCACGCTCGACGACACCCTGGTCCAGGTCGTCGGGGCCCTGCGCGCACATCTGCAGAGCTCCCTCGAGGGACTCGACGAGGCCATGGCGGTCTCGACCGCCCGCGCGGTGGTCCCCGACGGTGCGCCCGCCGCGGTGTACGACCTGATCCGGCCGGACCTCGAACACCCGGAGGTCATCCTGGTGCGCGCCAAGCGGGGCGTGCGGATCGGCGCGATCCGACGCTTCCCGGGCAGCCAGCAGGACCCCGACGAGACCGAGGTCGAGGGGTCAGGGCCGCGTGTGCAGGCGCTGTTGTTCCTGCTGAGCCCGGAGGGACGTCTCACCAGCCACCTGCGGTTGTTGGCGCAGCTGGTGACCATGGTCGAGGACGAGGGCTTCACCCGCCGCTGGCGTCAGGCCTACGACGAACAGTCGCTGCTCGAGATCCTGCTGCGCGACGAGCGGTTCGCATCCATCACGGTGGGTGCCCACGGGCCGCCGGCCGCCATGGTCGATCGCCGGCTCCGGGAGATCGAACTGCCCGGCAACACACTGGTCGCCATGGTGCGCCGCGGCGATCGCACCATCGTCCCGGACGGCAACACCCTGCTGCGTGCCGGTGACCGGTTGACCGTGATCGGGACGCCGGCGGAGGTCGCCGAGCTCATGGACGGCGCAGCCGTGCCCGGCCGGTCCTCGGACCCGGACGCGGAGCCGGACGCGGGCGACGACGGCGACGGTGGCTGAGTCGAGCAGGGTGCCTGCTGCACCGGGCACGAATGCCCGTCGTCACCCCGGTGGGCCCCGGTCACCGACCCCGCGTCGGTCGCTCATGCACCACCGGCGGCCAACCGGTCCAGTGCAGCGTCGAGCACGTCCGCATGGCCCGGCGGTGACAGGTCGGCGGTCGTGAACCCGACGGCGAGTCCGGGCCGCTGAAGCTGCGCCCCGTAGGTCCCGCCGACGCCGCCCATCCCGACCCCGTCGTCGTCGATCTGGGGACCGAGTCCCCAGCGGACCTCCCGGTCGAGCACATGGTCGTAGCCCTGCAGGACCGGGTCGACCGAGACCCGACGCAGCTCGCTGCCGAGCCGGTCCGCCCCGCCGCGGCCGGTCCACCAGGACCACAGCTGCGCGAGATCGTGGGCGTGGCCGTACCCGGTCACGGCGGGTGCGACGAGCCCCCGACCCGCAGGGCCGTTGACCACGGTGACGTCCAGCAGCCCCGGCGGGTTGCCCAGGCACACGCCCATCAGTCCGGGCGCGGACGCCCACTGGCGCTGCCACGCCCCGTCGTCGTCACGCAGCGCCCAGGGCCGCTCGGATCCCGAACCGGGGGTGAGGCGTACCCCGATCCCGACGTCCGCGATCTGCTGCCACCACTGCTCGATGTCGCGACCCGTGCCGTGGCGCAGGATGGCGTCGAGCAGGTGCCCGTAGGAGACGGCATGTTCACCGGGCTCGCCCGGCATCCACCACGGGGTCGACGCCGCGAGCAGCTCCGACGCGGCCTCCCGGTCGGCGAAGGTGTCGAGGTCGAGCTGCTCGCGCCAGCCGGGCACCGCCGCGCCGTGGGCCAGCGCCTGACGGACCGTCACCCGGTCCTTGCCGTGGGCGGCGAAGGCCGGCCACAGCTCGGCGATCGGCGCGTCGAGCGGCAGGGCCCCGTCCGCGACGGCGATCAGCACCGCGAGCGCCGCCACCGGCTTCACGGCGCTGTAGAGGAACACGGGCGTCGAGGTGGTGAACGGCTGTCCGTCCGCGTCGACGCCACAGGCCAGATCGAGCAGCACGTCGTCGTCGTGTCGGACCACGAGCGCGGCGGTGCGACCCGTGGCCGCCAGGTCACGAAACGACCGTTCCACCTCGGCGAGCGCTGCTTCGTCGATGCTGGCTGCCATACGCATCCCGATCCGCCGACCGATTCCCGGCCGGTGGCGGAGCCTAATGGGGGCGGATGGGGCCGGCCCTGGACGGCGGCAACGCCCGCTCGTTTCCCCAGCGACCGCCGGTGCGCGCGGTGAGCGCGACGGCGGGGCGGCGTGCAACGCCACCGGGCTCGGGGACGTCCCACCGGCAGGGGGCGGTCCTCCGACGGCCCATCGCACGCAAAGGAATCCTCATGCGACGCCTTCCTGCCACCGCCGCGTTCGTGGCCGCCATGCTCCTGCTCGGTGCCTGTGCCGGGGCGGATGCGACTGACGGCGGTCCCGACGAGCCGGTCACCAGCACGCCCGACGACGGCGGCGCGGCCGACCCGGACCCGAGCGACCCCGACGGGGTCGACCCCGGCGCGGTCGACCCCGGCGCGGTCGACGCGCCGGCCGACTTCCCACCCGACGATTTCCCCACCGACGAGGCCCGCGAGGAGGCCCGTGCCCTGCTCGGTATGCACGAGGAGGACCTGCCCGAGGCCGTGCGCATCGGTCGTCGCGGCGACGAGGACTACGCCCTCACCGAGGACTACGTCCTCGGGCGCCGCACGGTCCGGCTCGACGACGACGGCAGTGGCTTCCGGGTCGTGGCCGTGACCGTGGAACTGCCCGACGGGCCGGAGACCTTCGAGCTGCAGGGCGGCTGACCCTCGCGCCCGGGCGGTGCCCACCGGCGGCAGGGCGGCTGACCCTCGCGCCCGGGCGGTGCCCACCGGCGGCAGGGCGGCTGCCGTTCGCGCCCGGTCGATGGCCGACGGCGTCAGGGCGGCTGCCGTTCGCGCCCGGTCGATGGCCGACGGCGTCCGGCGGGTGGCCGGTGCCGGACCCCGCGACTCCCTCTGTACCGTGGCGGAAACGAGTCGAGGGTGCCCCCACCGGCACCGCTGGAGTGATGGTCTTGACGTCCGCAACGCCCGACGAAGCCGCCCCGGGTCGGGGCCGCAACCGGCTCGCCGACGCCACCTCGCCGTACCTCAAGCAGCACGCCGACAACCCGGTGGACTGGTATCCGTGGGGCGACGAGGCCTTCGCCGCCGCCCGTGAACGTGACGTGCCGATCTTCCTGTCGGTCGGCTACAGCGCCTGCCACTGGTGTCACGTCATGGCGCACGAATCGTTCGAGGACCCGGACGTCGCCGCGCTGCTCAACGACGCGTTCGTCAACGTCAAGGTCGACCGCGAGGAGCGCCCCGACGTCGACGCGGTCTACATGAAGGTCGTGCAGGCCATGACGGGGCGTGGCGGCTGGCCGATGAGCGTGTTCATGACCCCCGAGGGTCAGCCGTTCTTCACCGGCACCTACTGGCCACGCCAGCCGCACCACAACATGCCCGACTTCCCAAAGGTCGTCCGTGCGGTCAGCGAGGCGTGGACCGAGCGTCGCGACGAGGTCGTGGAGTCCGCCACCTCGATCGTGTCGTCGCTGGCGGCACACCGCGACGGCGAGCCCGCGACCGACCTGGATCTGTCGGTCGTCGACGACGCCGCCAAGGTGGTGCTGGAGGCCGCGTGGGACCGCGAGCGTGGCGGGTTCGGCCGTGCGCCCAAGTTCCCCCAGGCGATGACGATTGAGTGGCTGCTGCACCACCACGCCCGCACCGGCGCCACCGAGCCGCTGGAGGCGGCCGTGAACAGCCTGGACGCGATGGCCCGCGGCGGCATCCACGACCAGTTGGCTGGCGGGTTCGCCCGGTACTCGACCGACGCGTCGTGGC
>CAYTLZ010000172.1:0-7829 GCA_964438785.1 uncultured Actinomycetota bacterium
CCCCCCTGATCCTGATCGCCTCATGGGGCGGCATCAGCGACCGGCTCCGTGGCTACGTCGCCGCGTTCCTGGTGCTCGAGGCCGCGGTCATCGGCGTGTTCGCCGCCACCGACCTGCTGCTGTTCTACGTCTTCTTCGAGTTCACGCTCATCCCGATGTACCTGATCATCGGGATCTGGGGCGGGGCCGGCCGCCGCTACGCCGCGGTCAAGTTCTTCCTCTACACGCTGCTCGGCGGTCTGCTCATGCTGATCGCCATCCTGTATCTGTTCAGCCAGACCGGCAGCTTCGCCTACGACGCGGTGCTGGCCCTCGAGTTGACCCAGACCGAGCAACGCTGGCTGTTCGCCGCGTTCGCGCTCGCGTTCGCCGTCAAGGTGCCGCTGTTCCCGGTGCACACCTGGCTGCCCGACGCCCACACCGAGGCCCCCACCGGCGGATCGGTCTTCCTGGCCGGCGTGCTGCTGAAGATGGGCACCTTCGGGCTGCTGCGTTACGCGCTGCCGTTCTTCCCCGACGCGACCATCGAGTTCGCCCCCTGGCTGCTCGGCATCTCGGTCATCGGCATCCTCTACGGCGCGATCGTGGCGCTGATGCAGTCCGACATCAAGAAGCTGATCGCGTACTCGTCGGTCAGCCACATGGGCTTCGTGGTGCTCGGCACGTTCGCGCTCAACGCCACCGCGACCTCGGCGTCGGTGGTCCAGATGGTGAACCACGGACTGTCGACCGGGGCGCTGTTCCTGCTGATCGGGTTCCTCTACGAACGCCGGCACACCCGCCAGATCAGCGCGTTCGGCGGGCTGGCCAAGCGCGTGCCGGTCATGGCCGGGCTGTGGCTGCTGGTGTCGATGTCGTCGTTGGCGCTGCCCGGCCTCAACGGGTTCGTCGGCGAGTTCCCGATCCTGCTGGGCACCTTCCAGACCAACCGCACCGCCGCGGTGCTCGCCTCGTTCGGTGCGGTCCTCGCCGCGCTGTACCTGCTGTGGGCCTACCAGCGGATGTTCCACGGCCCGCTCGAGGGGGCCGACAACGAGAACACCTCGGACCTCAAGCGCTCGGAGATCGGCATCCTCGCGCCGCTGTGCATCCTGATCGTCGCGATCGGCATCTACCCCAAGCCGATGTTCGACCTCGTCGAGCCGGCCGTCGACCGTGTGCTCGTCGAGGTCGGCATCGAGCCGATCGAACTGGAACCCGCCGCCGCGACCGAAGAGGAGGGCTGACATGACGTTCTTCCTCGCCCAGAGCGCACCCGGTGACCTCGTCATCCCCGACATCGCCTGGTCCAGCTTCGCCCCCGAGATCGTGCCGACCGCCATGGCACTGGTGCTGCTGCTGGTCGCCATCGCCCGTGGCCGCGAGCTGCTGGTCGCCGCGCCCGCCGGCGTCATCGGTGTCGCCGTCGGTGCGTGGCTGGTGACCCTCGGCCTGGTCGTCCCCGGTGCCGTCGCGATCGCGGTGGGCGTCGGCCTGCCGGCGGCCGCGTTCGCCTTCCCCCGGCGCAACTCCATGGTGCAGGCCTGGGGCGCGTCGATGGCGCTGATCGGGGCGCTGGTCCTCACCGGCTGGCAGTACCTCGAGATCCTGAACATCGGCGGTGCGGATGCGGTCCGCCTCGTCCCCCAGGAGGCGTTGGCCGGCGCGCTCGCCAACGACGGCATCGCGTTCTTCACGCGGATCACCGTCTACCTCGCCGCCCTGCTCGTCATCCCGATCGGGTACGGCTACCTGCAGGACCGGCGCATCAACCGGGCCGAGGTCGAGCCGCTGCTGCTGCTGTCGGTCGTCGGGATGGTCGCGCTCGCCACCGCGAACGACCTGATCACGATCTTCGTCGCGCTCGAGGTCTTCTCGCTGGCGCTGTACGTGCTCGCCGGGCTCGCCCGCCGTGACCGGCGCTCGCAGGAAGCGTCGCTGAAGTACTTCGTCATGGGTGCGGTCGCCTCCGCGATCCTGCTTTACGGCATGGCGCTGCTGTACGTCGCGACCGGCGCACTCGACCTGCCGACCCTCGGCGCGAGCCTGGGCCTGGTCACCACGCAGCGGATCGTGGCGGTGCTCGGGCTGGTGCTGGTCACCGTCGGCATCGGTTTCAAGGTCGCGCTGGTGCCGTTCCACATGTGGACCCCGGACGTCTACCAGGGGGCCCCGACCAACATCACCGCGTTCATGGCCGCCGCCACCAAGGCCGCCGGCTTCGCCGTGCTGCTGCGCCTCTACCTCGTCGCCTTCCCCGGCCTGCAGACCGTGTGGGTCCCGATCCTGTCGGTGCTGGCCGCCCTGACCATGCTCTACGGCGCGTACCTCGCCCTCGTGCAGCGCGACCTCAAGCGCATGCTGGCCTACTCGTCGATCACCCACGCCGGCTATGCCACCATCGGTGTGGTCGCCGTCTCCGACGCCGGACTGTCGTCGGTGCTGTGGTACCTGCTGACCTACGCGGTCGGGACGCTCGGTGCCTTCGGTTGCATCGTCGCGCTGGAGCGCACCCGCCGCGGCGAGATCGGGCTGCAGGACCTCAAGGGCCTCGGCAAGACGTCCCCGGCGCTCGCCGGAATCCTGTCGCTGTGCCTGCTGTCGCTCGCCGGCCTGCCGCCCACGGCCGGGTTCGCCGGCAAGCTGGTCGTCTTCCAGGCCGGCCTGCAGGCGGGGCTGACCTGGCTGGTCGTCATCGGCGTGCTCTCCAGTGTGATCGCCGCGTTCTTCTACCTGCGGATCGCCGGGATGATGTTCTTGGAGGACCCGACCGAGGACGCGATCCAGCCGGCGCAGTCGACCGGCCTGTCGACCGGCATCTCGGTCAGTGCCGCGCTGGTCATCTTCCTGGGCATCCAGCCGCAACTGTTCCTGCAGCTCGCCGACACGGCCGCGGCGCTGGTCTCGTGAGCGGGGTCCCCGACACCGGCCACCATGGCGTGAACCGGTCCGACGCGGGGCTGTCGATCCCGGCTCCGGTGCTCGACCAGCTCGAGGCCCACGGGCTCCCGGTCACCGGCATCCTCGACGCGGTCGAGGTCAAGTTGCACGCCCAGGTGGCGTCCAGTCAGGCGTTCGTCGACCAGCTGGCGCGCTACCTGATCGCGGCCGGCGGGAAGCGGTTCCGACCGTTGCTGGTCGCGCTGACCGGGCATCTCGGCGATGCGAGCCGCCCGGAACTCGTCGACGCCGGGGTGATCGTCGAGTTGGTCCACATGGCCACGCTCTACCACGACGACGTCATCGACGAGGCTCCGGCCCGCCGCGGCAGCCCCAGTGCGAACAGCCGCTGGGACAACACCGTCGCCATCCTCACCGGTGACTACCTGTTCGCCCGCGCCTCGGAGCTGTCCGCCGACCTGGGCGTCGAGGTGACCCGGATCATGTCGCGCACGCTGGCCGAACTCTGCGAGGGGCAGATCGCCGAGGTGCAGGGCTCGCTCGGGGCGCTGCCACCGGACGTGCCCAAGCTCGCCCCGACCCGCGAGCACTACCTCGAGGTCATCGCGGGCAAGACCGCCTCGCTGATCGCGACCTCGTGCCGCTACGGGGCGCTGCTCTCCGGGGTCGAACCGGACGGCGTCGAGGCGGCGGCGGGCTACGGCTGGAACGTCGGGATGGCCTTCCAGCTCTCCGACGACGTGCTCGACATCGCCTCCGACACCGAGGACTCCGGCAAGACGCCCGGTACCGATCTCAAGGAGGGCGTGCGCACCCTGCCGGTGCTGCACGCGCTGGCGGACGACCCCGATGGCGAACTGGCGGCCCTGCTCGACGGGGTCCCCGACGACACCGAGGTGGCGCGGGCGCTGGAGCTGCTGCGCGGCTCGGACGCGCTGGCGGCGGCACGTGACGATGCCCGGACCTACGTCGACCGGGCGGTGGCGCTGCTCGACGGTTTCGAGGACGCCCCCGTCCGCACCGCGTTGACCCGGCTGGCCGAGTACGCCGTCGACCGCGTCGGGTGAGACGCGCGGCCACGGTGACGGCGGTCGTGGCGGTCGTCCTGCTCGTGGTGGCGGAACTCGCCGCGGTGCCGCTGGCCTCGGGTGCGGTGCAACGGGCCCTGGACCGGTGCCTGCCCGTCGAGGACGTCGCGATCACCTCCGTGGACCGTCCCGTGGTGCCGCGGCTGTTGATCGGCCGGGTCCGGGACGCGGAGGTGGCGGTCACCGGGCTCGAGCTCGACGGCCTGCGCATCGAGGCGGCCGTGATCGACGTGCCGCTCGTCGTGCTGCCCTGGGCACCGGGTGATCCGCCGCTCGACGAGGCCAGCCTGGATCTGACCCTCACCCAGGACGATCTGCAGGCCTTCCTCGACGACCGCTCCCGGTTCGGGCTGGTGCCGGTCCTGGAGCTGGCGCCGGGCACGGCGTCGTTGGGGCTCGACCCGGTGCCGGCCCGGGTCGAGCTGGCCGTCGAGGTCGCCGACGGCGTGCTGCGGCTGGCCCCGATCGCCCCCGTGCCGGCCTGGTTCGAACGTCTGGACCTCACGTTGTCGTTCGACCTGCCCGACGACCTGCGGCTCGATCAGCTCGACATCGGCGACGAGGTGGTCGCGGTCGCCCTGCGGGTCGACGTGGTCGCCGGCATCGACGGCTCCGACGGGTGTGCCGGGCCGCTGACGGGCATCGCATGAGCGAACCCGCCCGACTCGATGCGCTGGTCGGTGCCGGCTGGCCCGAGGTGCTCGCCCCCGTCGAGCCGACCCTGCGGCGGTTGGGGGAGTTCCTGCGTGCCGAGCAGCGGGCGGGGCGCGGCTTTCTCCCCTCCGGTGAGCGCATCCTGGCCGCCCTCGAACAGCCCCTCGCCGATGTCCGTGTGCTGATCGTCGGGCAGGATCCCTATCCGACGCCGGGGCACGCCATCGGCCTGAGCTTCGCCGTCGCCCCCGACGTGCGGCCGGTCCCGCGCAGTCTGGGCAACGTCTTCCGCGAGTACCACGACGACCTCGGTCTCCCGACCCCGGGCAACGGTGATCTGTCGCCCTGGGCGGCGCAGGGCGTGCTGCTGCTGAACCGCTGCCTGACGGTACGGCCTGGTGCGCCGGCCTCGCACCGGGGTCGTGGCTGGGAGGACATCACGGACGCGGTCATCGACGCGCTCGTGGCGCGGGATCAGCCGCTGGTGGCGATCCTGTGGGGGCGCGACGCCCGGTCGTTGGCTCCGCGACTCGGGGACGTCCCGCGGGTGGAGTCGGCGCATCCCTCCCCGATGTCGGCCGACCGTGGCTTCTTCGGCTCACGGCCGTTCAGTCGCACCAACGAGCTGCTCGTGGCGCAGGGAGCCGAACCCGTCGACTGGCGGCTGCCCGAGCCGTGACCGCCCACTGGCGGCTGCCCGAGCCGTGACCGCCCACCGGGCCCGGGGCCGGAGTCACCGTCCGAGGACGTCCCCGTCGATCTGCACGACCCCGTCGGTGGTGCGCACCAGCACGTCGTCCCCGACGGGGCGGACCTGGCGCAGCCGGCCGTCGAGGCGCACCGTCGCGCCCGCGCCGCGCAGTTCGATGTCACCCGTCCGCGCGGCGACGAGCACCTCGTCGAGCACGGAGGTCGCGGTCCCGGCGGGCCAGGACCGGGTGTCGGCGGCGAGCTCGGAGCCGGTCCGGGTGTCGCCGTCCGCTCCGGACACGATGGTCAACCGCAGCGAGCGGCGCATGTCCTGACTGACCACCAGTCCGACGTCGCCCCGCAGTCCCAGCCGGGGGGCGCTGCCCCACACGTCGAGTCCCCCGGGCAGGATCCGGCGACCGCTGATCGCGCCATCGCCGTCGTAGCGGACCACCTCGATGTCGTCGCCGTCGCGGTAGGCGACCAGCGCCCCGCCGGGCGCGCCTGCGCCAGCGTCCGACGGGGCCGTGGAGGCGGCCGCCTCCGCCGCCAGTGCCAGGGCGGGTTGGTCCCGCTCGTCGACCGTGCCGCCGCGGTCGTCGATCAACCGGCTGGTGGCGTCCCGATCGCGGACCACCGTCCAGCGACCGGTGGCGAGGACGTCGGCGACGTTGGTGCTGATCGTGGCTGCGGCGTCGCCACTCGCCGTGTGCAGCCGTTCCACGCGCCCGTCGGGGGCGGCCAGCAGCACGGCCGCGTCCGTGAACCCGACCCGGCCGGCCCGGACCCAGCGGGAACGGCCGGTGGCCGGATCGACGCCCACGACGCGCTCCAGCGAGGTCTGGACGGCCAGCCGGTCGTGCTCGACCCGCAGGACCGCGCGCCGCACGTCGGGGACCTCACGGGTCCAGCGCACCGTCCCCGTGGCCACGTCCAGCGCGACGACGGCGGCCGCCGGTGTGTCGGGCACGGTCCCGGCGGTCGCGAGCAGGATCCCACCGAGTCGCTGGACGTCGGTGATGTCGGCGAGCTCGAGGGGCTGCGACCAGCGGGCGGCACCGTCCGCGAGCCCGCGCAGCTCCAGGCGACCCGTCCGGTTCAGCAGCACCGCGTCGTCGAGCAGGTGCACGGAGACGACCGGTCCGTCGCCGGGCGGTACGGCGATCTGCCAGCGGCCCTGCGCCGTGCGCGTGTCGATGGCCAGGACCCGGCTGGCGGTGGCGATGACGATCTGCTCGGCGTCGGCCCCGAACTGATCCCCGGGTCCGAGGGCCAACGACCAGCGGGCGCAGCCGTCGGGGATGCAGGGCACGCGGCCCGTGGCCAGTGTGTCGTCGGCCACCTCGAAGCCATGGTCGACCGCGCCGTCGTCGCGCGCGGGCCCGGGCGGTCCCGGGCCCGTGCCGTGGCGATCCGGGCCCCCGGGATCCGTCGTGCCGGCGGTGGGGCCGTCGCCGGTCGGGCCGGTGTCCACCCCGACGCGCGCGGCGGCGTCGCCGTCGAGCGTCACCTCGGCGGCATCGGCACCGGAGAGCAGGGGCGGCATGAGGGTCGGACGCCGGTCGGGATCGCCGATCAGTGCCGCGGTGACGAGCCCGACGAGCAGCAGCGCCCCACCCACATGCCGGGACCGGATGCGCGGGCGTGGAGGCCGGGATCGCGTCGGAGCGAGCACCGCGCCGCAGTGGGCACAGAAACGTGCGCGCGCGACGCTCGGTCGGCGGCAGGTCCGGCAACCGGATCCACGCAACAGCCTGGTGCCGATCGTCGTCAGCCGCGGGGCGGCCAGGATGCCCCATCCCGGCGCGGTTGTCGTGCGGGGGATCGTCAACCCGCGCGCAGCACGGGTCCTGCGCCCCGTGGTCGTTGGAACGGTGTCCGGCCGGGTTGCTAGCATCGCCCCCGCGGCCCGAGACGGGCCATGTCGCGCACCGAGCAGGTGTCGACCGGGTGCGCACGGCGCAGCCGAACGCGACGGCAACCGACGCGAGATCCGATCGTCGACCGTGAGGGTCGGGGCGGACCGGCTTCAAGCCGGGGAGGACCGGGTGACGAGCTTCTATGCGCAGTACGGCACCTTCGCCGTGCTGGTGGTGGTCGGCTGCGCGTTGTACGCGGTGATCATGGTCGCGAGCCGGGTGATGCGTCCGAGCGTGCCCTCGCCGCAGAAGCTGACCACCTACGAGTGCGGCGTCGACGCCATCGGGGCCGGTTGGTCACAGACCAACATCCGGTACTACATCTTCGCGTTCCTGTTCGTGATCTTCGACGTGGAGGCGATCTTCCTGTTCCCCTGGGCGGTCATCGTCTCCGACCTCGACGCGACCACGGCCATCTCGCCGCTGTTCGCGATCGTCGCCATGTTCCTGTTCATCCTGACCTTGCTGGAGGGTCTGGCCTACGCCTGGAAGAAAGGGGTCCTCAAATGGGACTGATGGACCAGGTCGAGCTCCCCCAACCGGTCAAGTACGTCTTCAACTGGGGTCGCAAGTACTCGCTGTGGTGCTTCAACTTCGG
>CAYTLZ010000173.1:0-7515 GCA_964438785.1 uncultured Actinomycetota bacterium
CGCACAGATCGCGCACGCGTTCGACATCGACATCTGGGAGGTCGTCGACGCCGCCGCGACCAAGCCGTTCGGCTTCCAGCCGTTCTACCCGGGGCCGGGCGTCGGCGGGCACTGCATCCCGCTGGACCCGCAGTTCCTCGCCTGGCGCGCCAAGGAACTGAAGGTCGCCACCCGCTTCATCGACCTCGCGGAGGACGTCAACCTCCACATGCCCGACTACGTGGTCAACCGCGTCGGTGCGGAGCTCAACGGTCGCGGCCTGCCGGTGTTCGGCACCCGGGTGCTGGGTGTCGGTGCGGCCTACAAGAAGAACATCGCCGACGACCGCGAGTCGCCCTCGATCGACGTGCTGCGCCTGCTGGCGCGGCGTGGTGCCGTCGTCGGCGTGCTCGACCCGCACGTGCCGGCCGAGCGGCTCGCGCGGCACGGGTTCGACGCCGTCGACCCGGACGCCGCACTCGACGACTGGACGATGGCGGTCGTGCTGACCGACCACGACGCGATCGACTACGCCCAGCTCGCCGAGCAGGTCGACGTGGTGTTCGACACCCGCGGGGTCTACCGACGCAAGGGCATCACGGCTGCCAACGTCGTGGTGCTCTAGCCCGAGCGTGGGAGGCGGCAACGTCCCGACGGCCGTGCAGCCCGACGACCTGCGGGTCCTGGTCGTCACGGTGGTGCACACGCCGCTGGACGCCCGGATCCACCACCGCCAGATCGCCGCGCTGCGGGCCGCCGGGGCACGGGTCACCTACGTCGCGCCGTGGCGGGCGACCGGGACCGACCCCGCGGACGTCCACGCCGGCGTCCAGCCGGTGGACGTGCCCCGGGCGAGCGGCCGCGCGCGCCTGCGGGCGCTGCGTGCCGCGCGCCGGACGATCGCGGCGCTCGGCCCCGACCACGATCTGGTGCTGCTCCACGACCCGGAACTGGTGCTGGCCGTCATCGGTGCCCGCCGCCATCTGCCGCCGGTGGTGCTCGACGTGCACGAGGACCTCGTCGGCAGTCTGCCGGACCGCCCGTGGGTCCCCGCGCCGCTGCGCCCGGTGGCCCGCCGGCTCGCGGCGCGGCTGGAACGCTGGGCGGAGGACCACCTGCACCTGCTGCTCGCCGAGCACGCCTACCAGCAGCGCTTCACCCGTCCCCACCCGGTGGTCGCCAACCTGCCATGGGTGCCGGCCGACCCGCCGCCCACCGGCTCCGCCGCGCGGGTCGTGCACGTCGGACGGCTGTCGGTCGGCCGCGGGGTGCACGAACTGCTGGCGCTCGGCGCGTCGATGCACACGGATCCGATCCACCTCGATGCGGCCGACGGTGCGACCGGACCTGCGAGCGCGGCCCGCGACGGCGCTGCGGGCACGCACGGTGGTGCCCGGGTGCGGCTCGAACTCGTCGGTCCGGCCGACGCGGACGTCGAACCGCTCGTGCAAGCCGCCCACGACCGCGGCGAGCTGATCTGGCACGGGTTCCGGCCCAACGCCGAGGCCCTGTCGCTGGTCGCCGGCTCGGTCGCGGGACTCGCGCTGCTGCACGACCTACCCAACTACCGCTCGTCACGGCCCACCAAGGTCGTGGAGTACCTCGCCGCTGGCGTGCCGGCGATCGTCACGCCCCTGCCCGAGGCGGTCGCGCTGGTGGAGCGGTCCGGCGGCGGGGTCGTGGTCCCCCACGGGGACCTCGGCGCGGTGCGGGCCGCGGTCGCCGAGCTCGCGGCGGACAGGAGCCGGCGCGCACGGCTCGGTGCCGCCGGGCGGGCGACGGTCGTGGCCACCGAGAGCTGGGACGCCGCTGCGCCGGCGTTCGTGGCCACGCTCGCCGCCGTCGCGGCCGGCCGGAGCGTTACGCTGTCGTGAGCCGTCGACCGGTGGTGCGCGAGGGCGTCGGCACGGTGTGCCGGTGTCGGCCGGGGCCGGTCGTCCGGAGCCGGTGTCCGAGCAGCAGCGAGGTGAGGGGGAACCATGGCTGACCCCGAACTGCTGCAACCGACCACCCGACCGGCCGGGTCGACGGCCGACCGGCCCCTGCTGACGCGCTTGAACCGGCACGGGTTCCGGCTGATCATGATCGCCGACGCGCTCGCACTGCTGCTGGTCATGGTCGGCTCCATGGTGCTGCGCTTCGGCGGGTTCGACTGGCCGACCTACGACGCCGTCACCTACATCGCCTCGTTCCTGCTGGTGCTGGCGGTGTTCGTCGCCGCGCTGTACTTCGGCGGGCTCTACGAACGCGACCCGCGGCTCGGGGCACCGCCGGCGCTGCCCCGGGTCGGTCGCCAGACCCTGGCCGCCGGTGGGCTCGTCGCCCTGCTGCGCCTGGCCGTCCCCGGTACCGCCCAGCTGTTCGGCCTGCAGACCGGTCTGGCGCTCGCCCTGCCGATCCCGAACCTGATCGCCCTGATCGTGGTCGGTGCGCTGGCGGTCGCCGGCATCCGGTGGCTGTCGCACCAACTGCGGACCCGCCGCGAGGGACCACCGCGGGTCGTGCTGGCCGGGGCCGACGACGACGTGGCCGTGGCCCGCGACCACCTCGCCGGCGACGCGGACCGGGTCCGGGTGGTCGCCGAGGTGACCGACCCCACGGCGCTGGTGGCCACCACCCAGGACCACGACGCGACCGACGTCGTCGTGGTCTCCGGCGACTGGGTCGACGAGCTGTATCCCACGCAGCTGCAGACCTTCCACCATGCCGGGATCCCGGTGCTGCTGCGCGTCGGTGCCCGCGAGACGCTCTACGGCCTCGAGCGGGTGCGCGAGGTCGGGGGGCTGCCGCTGGTGCTGCTGCGCGAACAGACCATCCCCCGGTCCCGCGCGCGCTTCAAGCGGCTGCTGGATCTGGTCATCCTGCTGGTCGCCGCACCGGTGGCGCTGCCCGTCATCGGGGCGGTCACCCTCTACCAGCTGGTCGTGGCGGGACGGCCGCTGCTGTACTGGCAGCCCCGCGTCGGGGCCGGTGGTCGGGTGTTCCGGATGGTGAAGTTCCGCACCATGGTCGTCGACGCGGAGGCCGACGGGGGCGGCGCACGGCTCGCGGCGGCGGAGGATCCCCGCATCCTGCCGGCCTGCCGATGGGTGCGGGCCACCCGGATGGACGAGGTGCCCCAGCTGTGGAACGTGCTGCGCGGCGAGATGTCGCTGGTCGGGCCGCGCCCGGAGCGTCCGGAGCTGACCGCGGCGTTCGAGCGTCGGATCCCCGGCTACGCCCGCCGACACGAGCTGCCGCCGGGGCTGACCGGCCTGGCCCAGATCCACGGCCGCTACCACACCGACGCGGCCTACAAGCTCGGCTACGACCTGCAGTACCTGGTGAACTGGTCGCCGCTGCTCGACCTGGAGATCCTGGTCCGCACCGTGTGGGTCGTGCTCGCCCGGCGGATCTGAGCACCGCCCGGATCGGGCGGACGGGTCGACTAGCCTGCGCCGGTGGTCCGCACCCCGGAGGCTGTGGCGGGGCTCGACGAACGAAAGATCAAGCGTGCAGCAGATCAGCATCGGCGGCAATCGCACCGCGAGCCCCGGCTACGGGCTCGACGACATCGCGCTCGTGCCCTCCCGACGGACCCGTGACGCCGCGCTGGTGGACGTCAGCTGGTCGCTCGACGCCTACCCGCTCGCGCTGCCGGTCGTCGGGGCACCGGTCGACGCCGCGATGTCGCCCGACAGCGTCGCGCAACTGGGCGCGCTCGGGGGGCTCGGCATCCTCAACCTCGAGGGGCTGTGGACCCGCTACGAGGACCCCGCCGAGGTGCTCGCCGAGATCGCCGCACTGACCCCGGGCCCGGCGGCGACGGCGAGGTTGCAGCAGCTGTACGCGGAGCCGGTGCGTGAGGACCTGATCGGCCGGCGGGTCGAGTCGCTCACGGCCGCCGGACTGGCGGCCGGCAGCCTGACCCCGCAGAAGGTCGGCCGGTTCCATGCCGCCGCGCTGGAGGCCGGACTGCAGCTGCTGGTGGTGCAGGGGGTCGCCGTCACCGCACAGCACGTCGGGACCGACGACACCGAGCCGCTCGATCTGCGCGACTTCACCCGCCGCTACGACATCCCGGTGGTCATCGGGGACGTGTGGTCGGCCAAGACCGCGATCCACGCGATGCGCACCGGGGCCGTCGGCGTGCTCGTGGGATCCGGGTCCTCGAGTGCCGCGACCACCCAGCACTCGCTGGGCATCGGGGCCCCGCTGGCGACCGCCATCGCCGAGGTCGCCGCGGCCCGCTCGCGCTACCTCGACGAGTCGGGCCGTCACGTCGAGGTCATCGCCGCCGGCGGGATCACCACCGGCGGGGACATGGTCAAGGCGATCGCCTGCGGCGCGGACGCGGTCATGCTCGGCCGGGCGTTCGCCGCCGCCGACGACGCCCCCGGGGGCGGGGCGTACTGGGGTCTGGCGGCCGCGCACCACGACCTCCCGCGTGGGCGGCTGACCGACGTCGAACCGCGCGGCAGCCTCGAGGTCATCCTCAACGGTCCCGCGCACCGCGACGACGGCACGGTCAATCTCATCGGTGGTCTGCGCCGCGCGATGGGCATCACCGGCTACGAGTCGTTGCGCCGTCTGCACGAGGCAGAACTGACCGTCCGTGCGCGCTGAGGCACCACGCCGCGACGAGCGACGGAGTCGGTCGTGGTGAACCTGTTCGTCGTCGGGGTCGTCAGCGATCCGGCCCGGACCGAGGCGGTCCGCCGGGCCATCCTCGACGCCCACCGACGGACCACGCCGTTCGCGGCCGACGCCCACGACACCGCGCTGTTCGAGGGTGAGCACACCGTCGCCGCGTCGTTCTCGATCCATGCCGGGCAGACCGCCATCGGCCGCTACAGCCACCGCGGGGACGACACGTTCGACACGTTCGCGGGTCTGCCCCGGCTCGGGCCACTCGCCGCCGGGCGGCCGTGGGCGACGGCACTCGCCGCGGCGCGCGACGACGGGTCGCTCGATCCCGACGAGCTCGGTGGGGTGTGGGCGCTGGCCCGTGCGGGTCGGCACGAGGTCGAGCTCCACGGTTCGTCGACCGGCAGCGAACAGCTCATCATGGCGCGGCGGCCCGGTCTGGTCCTGGTCGGCAACCGGGCCAGTCTGGTCCGCCTGGCGGCCTGGCCGGAGTTCCCGCTGGCCTACGACACCGATGCGCTCACCACCCTGTGCACCCGCGGCTGGCTGGCGCACGACCGGTTGCCGTTCTCCGGTCTGGAACTGCTGCCTCCGGGCGTGCACGTGCGGCTGCGCCCCGATGGCGTCCGCATCGACCGCCGGCGGGGGCCGACGTCGGCGGCGGACGGGGATCCCGCCGGCCAGGAGATCGCCGGGATCTACGACGCGATGGCCGCCGAGCTCGTCGCCGCCGCGACCGAGGCGGGCGAGGTCGCCGGGCGGCCCGAGGTGGAACTCACGGGGGATCTCAACACCCGCCTGAGCGCCGCGGTGTACGCGGCCGCCGGCGTCGAGGTGACGCTGGTGACCCCGCACGCCGCCGACGAGGCCCACGCGCTGGTCGCGGCCGAGGTCGCCGCCGCCACCGGGGCCGAGCACGTCTGCGAGCCGGTCGCGCCCGCCGGCGGGTCACTGCGCACCCAGCTCGGCGTCCAGGTGCTG
Organism: uncultured Actinomycetota bacterium; assembly: GCA_964438785.1. Classification (GTDB taxonomy): domain Bacteria; phylum Actinomycetota; class Nitriliruptoria; order Nitriliruptorales; family Nitriliruptoraceae; genus PWLR01. The sequence goes on from CAYTLZ010000173.1 coordinate 5,587, forward strand.
CAGGGCGAGGGGGTCTCCAGTGTGTTCGACCCGTGCCCGCCCCTGGCCGCCAGCCCCGCCACGCAGGTGGTCCGCCATGCCGCGGGCGCGCTGCTCGGCGGCTACGACAACCTGGCAGGCGGCCCGCGCCCACCGATCGCGGACATCGAACAGGGCCGCCGCTTCCTCGACGACCTGACGCTGCACAACGCGACGTTGCTGCTGCGCGAGGAGGCCCGGACCGCCCAGGAGCAGATCAACCGGCGCACGGCCGAGGAGCTGCTCGACGAGGTCGGCGAGCTGAGCTTCCACGAACTGGCCTACCTGCGTCTGCGCGAGGGGCGGGGGACCGGCGCGAACCGGCACGCCGCGGCTTTCGGTGCGCTGCAGTTCGCGCCGATGCTCGACGACCGGGTCCTGCGCCACCTCGACGCCATCCCGTTGGAGCACAAGCGCTCCCAGCGCGCCGCGTTCGAGTTGATCGACCGGTTGGCACCCGAGCTGGCCCGCATCCGGTTCGTCGGCAGCCGCTGGCGGTTCGAACAGGACGGTCCCTCCGAGCTGCTCGGCGCGGACGGCTACGACGATCGGGCCCCGTTGCCGGCCGACAGCGGCGCGGGCGCGTCCGGCGGGTGGCGCGTCGCGGCGGACGGGGGGCTGCCGGCGGTGCTGCGCAAGCGGCTCGCGGAACCCAACCGTTTGCTCGACGAGATCGTCGACCGCCGCCGGCTCCAGGCCGCCCTGCAGCTGCCCGCCCCGGTGGGCGACCGGGACCTGCGCAGCCTGTTCGGGGCGTTGACGGCCGCGCATCTGCTCGCCGACGAGTGGCTCCCGAAGGTGCGTCGTTCCGCCCGTCGGACCCGGGACCGACCCCAGTAGATTCCACCACGCCCGTCGCACGCCGCCTTCGAGCCGCTCGGACCCGTCGATGACCTCTCCCTCCGCCCCCGACCGCGACACGGTGCTGGTCGTCGACTTCGGAGCGCAGTACGCCCAGCTGATCGCGCGTCGCATCCGCGAGGCCCGCGTGTACTCGGAGATCGTGCCCCACACGATCAGCGCCGCGGAGCTGCGGGCGCGCAACCCCGCCGCCGTCATCCTCTCCGGTGGCCCGGCGTCGGTCTACGCCGAGGGAGCACCGGCGCTGGACCCGGCGGTGCTCGACGCCGGCATCCCGACCTTCGGCATCTGCTACGGCTTCCAGATCATGGCCACGACGCTGGGTGGCACGGTCGAGCAGACCGGGCTCGCGGAGTTCGGCGGCACCTCGCTGGAGCTCGTCGGCGGCGACTCGACGCTGTTCCACGGCCTGCCGACGCGCCAGTCGGTGTGGATGTCGCACGGCGACGCGGTGACCGGCGCACCCGACGGGTTCGCCGTCACCGCCCGCACGGCCGACACCCCGGTCGCCGCGTTCGAGGACCTCGACCGGCGGTTGGCGGGCGTGCAGTTCCACCCGGAGGTCATGCACTCCGACCACGGCCAGGCCGTGCTCGAGCACTTCCTCTACGAGGTGGCGGGCTGCACGCCGTCATGGACCACCGCCAACGTCATCGACGAGCAGGTGGCCGCCATCCAGGCCCAGGTCGGCGACAAGCGCGCCATCTGCGGGCTGTCGGGCGGCGTCGACTCGGCCGTGGCCGCCGCGCTGGTGCAGCGCGCCATCGGTAGTCAGCTGACGTGTGTGTTCGTCGACCACGGGTTGCTGCGCCAGGGGGAGGCCGAGCAGGTCGAACGCGACTTCGTCGCCGCCACCGGCGCAGCGCTGAAGGTCGTCGACGCCCGCCAGCGCTTCCTCGATGCCCTGGCCGGCGTGGCCGACCCGGAGGACAAGCGCAAGATCATCGGTCGCGAGTTCATCCGGGTGTTCGAGCAGGCCGCCCGCGAGGTCGTCGCCGACGCCGACGCGTCGGGCGAGACGGTCGAGTTCCTGGTCCAGGGGACCCTGTA
>CAYTLZ010000174.1:0-7513 GCA_964438785.1 uncultured Actinomycetota bacterium
CTCGTCGAGATGGACGGCTTCGACACCCGTACCGCGGTCATCCTGATCGCCGCGACCAACCGGCCCGACATCCTCGACCCGGCGTTGCTGCGTCCGGGGCGTTTCGACCGGCAGATCGTGGTCGACCGCCCGGATCTCGTCGGACGCGAATCGATCCTGGAGGTCCACAGCCGGGGCAAGCCGCTGGGCGACGACGTCGACCTGTCGGTGCTCGCCCGCTCGACCCCGGGCTTCACCGGTGCGGATCTCGCCAACCTCATCAACGAGGCCGCGCTCATCTCGGCCCGTCGCGGCAAGGACGAGGTCGGGATGGACGAGCTGCAGGAGTCGATCGAACGGGTCATCGCCGGTCCGGAGCGGCGCACGCGCCTGATGGGCGAGAACGAGCGCCGCACCGTCGCCTACCACGAGTCCGGTCACGCGATCGTCGGCCACGCGCTGCCCAACGCCGATCCGGTGCACAAGATCACCATCATCCCGCGTGGCCAGGCGCTGGGCTTCACCATGCAGCTGCCCACCGAGGACAAATACCTCATCTCGCGCAGCGAACTGATCGACCGGCTCGCGGTGATGATGGGCGGGCGTGTCGCCGAGGAATTGAAGGTCGGCGACATCACGACCGGCGCGGGTGACGACATCCGCAAGGCCACGGCCACGGCGCGCGAGATGGTCACCCAGTACGGCATGTCGTCCAAGCTCGGCCCGATCACGCTCGGCCAGAAGGACTCGCAGCCGTTCCTCGGCAAGGAGTTCGGCCACCAGGCCGACTACGGCGGTCAGGTCGCGGCCTACATCGACGACGAGGTCCGGGCGCTGCTCGACGAAGCGCACGACGAGGCCCTGCAGATCCTGGTCGACAACGACGAGGTGCTCGAGTCGCTGGCGAACAAGTTGCTGGATGTCGAGACCGTCGACGGTGACCTGCTCGCCGAGGTCTTCGCGCCCGTCGTCCACCGACCGAGCCGGGCGTTGACGATCCCGCAGGCGGATGATCCGGCCCAGGTGATCGAACGGTTGCGTCGCCAGCCGGTCGGTGGCGGCAGCAACGGGCACGGCAACGGCAACGGCAATGGCAACGGGCATCACCACGACGCAGGCGGCCACGACGAGGCAGCATCGTCCACCGAGGGCTCGGCACCGAAGCAGGCGTGAGCCAGGACCCCGCTCGAGCAACCCTCGGAGGAACCCGTGACCGTGCAGTTCTCGCCGACCGACGCCGGTCACGATGGACTCGATGAGCTCGACGCCGACGTCGTCGAACTCCACCGCGAGGAAGAGGTCGCACGCCGCGTGCGTCACATCACCGGTATCACCCCGACCCGGACCTTCGATCACGCCAAGATCGAGGCCGCGGTCCGCATGCTGGTCGAGGCGATCGGGGAGGACCCCGACCGCCCCGGCATCGCCGACACGCCGGCCCGGGTCGCCCGGGAGTACGACGAGATCTTCGCCGGCCTGCTGGTCGACCCGGCCGATGTCCTCAGCGTCTCGTTCGACGAGGCCTACGACGAGATCGTCATGATGAAGGGCATTCCCTTCTACTCGATGTGCGAGCACCACCTGGTGCCGTTCACCGGGACGGCCGCCGTCGCCTACCTGCCGAACAACAACGGCCAGGTCACCGGGCTGTCCAAGCTGGCCCGCCTGGTCGACGTGTGCGCCAAGCGGCCCGGCCTGCAGGAGCGGATGACGGCCATGATCGCGGACGCGATGGAGCGGGCGCTCGAGCCGCGCGGCGTCATGGTCGTGGTCGAGGCCCGGCACTTCTGCATGGAGATGCGGGGCATCCGCAAGCCCGGTGCGGAGACGGTGACCTCCGCGGTCCGCGGCAAGTTCCGTGACGACCCCAAGACCCGCAGTGAGGCGCTGACGCTGCTCAAGCACTGAGCCCCCCCGGGCCGCGCCACCGGTGCACCGGGTGACGGGACCGGGCCGTGGGCGGGTCCCGTAGCATCGAAACCCTGCCGAGCCCGAGGTCGCCGCGTGTCGTTCCCCCTGCCGCGCATCCGGATCGAGGATGCGCACCTGGCCGCCGACGGCGGACCGGTGCGGGTCGTGGTCACCGATGTCGGCGCGCCGCTGACGCTGACACTGAGCGGGCTCGGACGCCGGCTCGACGCCGCGGGGGACCGGCTACGGCTGCTCATCGACCCCGACGACGTGGCCCGCGCCGCCGCCGACGACGGTGACCTGCGACCGTTCGCGCGCGCCCTGCTCGCGGCGATCGAGGGTTGGAGCGGACCCGCCCCCGATGTCCCGCTGGCCGGTGGGGTGCTGCGCACGAGCGCGGTCCCCGCCATCATGGGGGTCCTGAACGTCACCCCGGACTCGTTCTCCGACGGGGGGACCGATTACGACCCGGCGACGCATCCCGGGCCGGCCGTGGCCGCCGGGCGGGCCCTGATCGCCGCGGGGGCCGACATCGTGGACGTCGGTGGCGAATCGACCCGACCGGGTGCCGCGCCGGTGGACGTCGACGAGGAACTGGCCCGGGTGGTCCCGGTCGTGCGTGCGCTGGCGGACGACGGCGCGGTCGTCTCGATCGACACGGTCAAGGCACCGGTGGCGACCGCGGCCGTGGAGGCCGGTGCCGCGCTGGTCAACGACGTGTCGGCCGGTCGGCTCGACGCCGATCTGCTGGCCACCGTCGCGGCGCTCGAGGTGCCCTACGTCGTCACCCACATGCAGGGCACACCGCGCACGATGCAGCAGCGACCCCACTACGACGACGTGGTCGCGGAGGTGTTCGAACAGTTGGGGCGCGACGTCGACCGGGCCGTCGACGCCGGCATCGCCCCGGGCCGGATCATCGTCGATCCGGGTATCGGGTTCGGCAAGACCGTGTCGCACAACGCCGCCCTGCTCGCGCGCCTGCGCGAGGTGTCCGGCCTCGGGCACGCCGTGCTCGTGGGGACGTCGCGCAAGTCCTTCATCGGCCACCTCACCGGGGTCGACGATCCGCTCGACCGGCTCGAGGGGTCGCTGGCCAGCGTCGTGCTGGCCGTCGACCAGGGCGCGTCGATCGTGCGGGTGCACGACGTCGCCGCCACCCGCCGTGCGCTGCGGGTCGCCGGGGCCATCGGGGCGATGCGGCCCCACGCGGCCACGGAGCTGACGCTGGCCGCGCGTACCGACGTCGGGGTGGTCCAGCCCCGGTGAACCCGCCGCACGAGGAGCCAGCCATGGATCGCATCGCCGTCACCGGCATCGAGGTGTTCGGTCACCACGGGGTGCTGCCCCATGAGCGCACCTACGGCCAGCGGTTCGTCGTGGACGTCGCGCTCGACGTCGACCTGACCGCCGCCGGCCGTTCGGACGATCTCACCGACACGATCGACTACGGCTCCCTGACCGGCGACGTCGTCGCCATCGTGGGTGGCGACCCCGTCGACCTCATCGAGACGGTGGCTGCGCGCGTCGCGGACCGTTGCCTCGAGGACGACCGCGTCGTGGCCTGCGAGGTCACGGTCCACAAGCCCAGCGCCCCGGTCCCCGCGGTGGTCGCCGAGGTCGCGGTCACCGTCCGCCGGGAACGGTCGTGATCCGGCCGGTCTGGCTCGGGTTGGGAGCCAACGTCGGCGATGCCCTGGAGACGCTGACGGCCGCCGTGTACGCGCTCGACGACGTCGACGGACTGGCCGTCGAGGACGTGTCCGGCGTGTACGAGACCCCGCCGTGGCCGCCACCGGACGATCCCCGCAGCGTCGTGCAGGACCCCTTCCTCAACCTCGTCGTGCGTGCGACCACCAGCCTCGATCCGCCCGCGCTGCTGACCGAGACCATGCTGGTCGAGGCCGCGTTCGGCCGCGACCGGGACCGCGAGGTCCGGTGGGGTCCACGGCCGCTGGACATCGATCTGCTTCTCGTCGGCGACCTGGAACTGGACACCCCGGAGCTGGTCCTGCCCCACCCGCGGATCGCCGAGCGCGCGTTCGTCCTGGTGCCGCTGACCGAGGTCGCGCCCGGTGGTGCCCTGCCCGACGGCCGCCGTTTCACCCAGTTGCTCGCCGCCCTGGCCCCGATCGAGGACATCGAGCTGGTCGTCCGGCTCGAGGACGTCCCGACGACCCATCTCGGGCGTCCCGACGGACCCGCGGGCGGCGCGGCCAGTTTCGACCGCCCGGGGCTGGGCGACGATCCCGGTCCGGCGGCGTGACCCGGATGCGGACCGCCATCGTCGGCCCCGGTCGCCTGGGCACGCTGCTCGCGACCGCGTCCACCCGTGCCGGCCACCGGGTCGTGGCCGTCGCCGGCGGCTCCACGGCATCGCAGGAGCGCCTCACCGCCCTGGTCGCCGGCGTCCGGCCCGTGGACCTCACCGAGGTGGCCCGGGACGCGCAGCTCGTCGTCCTCGCCGTTCCCGACGACGCGGTCGCGGGGGTCGTGCGCGACCTGGTGACCGCGGATGCATTGCAGCCCGGCCACCGGGTGGTCCACCTCGCTGGCTCCCGCGGCACGGCTGCGCTGGCCCTGGCCGGGCGCGCCGGCGCCGAGGTGGCCGCGTGCCACCCGGCGATGACGGTGCCGACGGGGACCACCGATCCGGCGCACCTGCTCGGGGTGGCCTGGGCGGTCACCGCCGGCACCACGGCCCGGCCGTGGGCCCGCGAGTGGGTCCGGGACCTCGGGGGCGATCCCCATGACGTCCCCGAGGACCGTCGGGCGCTGTACCACGCCGCGCTGACGATCGGCTCCAACGCGGTGGCCGCCGCGGTCGCCACCGCACGCCAGGCGCTGCTCGCGGCCCGGATCGACGACCCCGCCCCGTTCCTGGCCCCGCTCGCCCGGGCCAGTGTCGACGCGACGGTCACGACCGGTGCGGCGGCCCTGACCGGCCCGGTGGTGCGGGGCGACGTGGCCACGATCGCCGGTCACCTCGCCGCCCTGGATCGGGACGTGCCGGAGCTCGCCGCGCGCTACCGGCTGTTCGCCCAGGCGACCCTGGCGACCGCGCGCCCGGGGCTCGACGCGGACATCGTCACCGCGCTGACCCGAGCGCTCGCGGACGGTCCCGCCAAGTCCGGACCGGCGAGCGCCGCCGATCAGGAGCAGCCATGAGCGCACCACGACGTCTCACCACGATCGCCGAGGTGCGCGCGGCCGTGGCCGGCGCACGCCGTGACGGTGCCACCATCGGGTTCGTGCCCACGATGGGGGCGCTGCACGCCGGCCATCTGGCGCTGGTCGACCACGCGCGGCGACACGCCGACGTCGTGGTGGTCAGCGTGTTCGTCAATCCGACCCAGTTCGACGTCGCGGCTGATCTCGACGCCTACCCGCGTGACCTGGCGGCCGACGAGGCCGCGCTCGGGCAGCTCGAGCACCCGCCGGCGATCGTCTTCGCGCCCGCCGTCGAGGAGCTCTACCCCCGCGCGCCGGTCACCACCGTGTCGGTGGGCCGGCTGACCGAGCGGCTCTGCGGTGCCACGCGGCCGGGGCACTTCGACGGCGTGGCGACGGTGGTCACCAAGCTGCTGCACGTCGTCACCCCTGACGTGGCCGTGTTCGGGCGCAAGGACCGCCAGCAGCTCGAGGTGATCCGTCGTCTGGTCGCCGATCTCGACCTCGACGTGCGGATCGTCGGCGCACCCACGGTCCGGGAGCCCGACGGGCTCGCGCAGTCGAGCCGCAACCGCCGGTTGGATGCCGATCAGCGCGTGCAGGCCACGGCCCTGTCCCGGGCGCTCGCCGCCGCCGTGGCGGCCGGCCGGCGCACGCCGGGAGCCCTGCGGGCCGACGTCGTGCGCGCGGCCGCGGCGGCCGAGCTCGAGCACGCACCGGGTGTGGAACTCGACTACCTCGACGTCGTGGTGCCCGACACCCTGCAGCCACCCGAGGGCGTCGGGGACCGGCTGCTCGTCGCGGTGGCCGCCCGTGTCGGGCCGGTGCGCCTGATCGACAACGTCGAGGTGGGTGATCCCGACGACGAGGCGCAGCTGATGGCGACCGTGTCCTAGCGTGCACCGCGCTCCGCCGATCCACCGGCCGCCACGGCCGGTCCAACCGATCCGAGAGGTGTGTCGTGCTGCTCGCCATCGATGTCGGCAACTCGACCACGGTCATCGGGGCCTTCGACCGGGACGAACTCGTGCACCGCTGGGGCGTGTCCACGCGGACCCGGCGGACCACCGACGAGACCGAGCTGCTGCTCGCCGGTCTGCTGGGTCGGATCGGACGGTCGCTCGAACGTGACGTGCACGGCGTGGTCATCGGGTCGGTGGTCCCCGCCGTCACGGAGACGATGCGGACCGTGAGTGCCGCCGTGGCGGCCGTGCCCCCGGTCGTCATCGAGCCGGGCGTGCGCACCGGCATCGCCCTGCGCCACGACCATCCACGGGAGCTCGGTGCGGACCGCATCGCGAACGCCGTGGCCGCCCACGCGCTCTACGGTGGCCCGGCCGTGGTGGTCGACTTCGGGACCGCGATCAGCGTCGACGCGGTCGACGCCGGCGGGGTGTTCGTGGGCGGTGCCATCGCCCCGGGCGTGTCGACCGCCGCCGACGCGCTGGTCGAACGTGCGGCCCGACTGCCGACGGTGGAGCTGTCCATGCCGCCCTCGCCGATCGGCCGGTCGACGGTCACCGCGCTGCAGTCGGGGCTCGTCTACGGGTTCGCGGGGCTGGTCGACGGCCTCGTCAGCCGGCTGAGCCTGGAGCTCGGCAGTGGCGTGACCACGGTCGCGACGGGCGGCTCGGCTCCGGCCGTGCTCGAGGCCTGCGGCACCATCGATCACCACGACCCGTCGCTGACCCTCAAGGGGCTGCGGATCATCTGGACACGCAACGCCGGCTGATACACCGGCACCCGCGAGCTAGCGTTCGCCGTCCCGACGAGGATCCCCTGCTGTGAGTGATCAGCCCGACCCCACCGACCCCGACGACCCGACGGGCGACGCAGCGGTCGACGGTTCGAAGCTCGCGGAGATCGTCGCCGGGCGTCGAGACACGGTGGCGACCCTGCGCGCGGCCGGCATCGACCCCTATCCGGTCGGCTTCCGCCCGAGCCACACCCTGACGGCCATCCGTGCGGCCTACGGCCACCTCGATGCGGGCACCGACAGCGGTGAGTCGGTCACCGTCGCCGGGCGGCTGGTCGGCCGCCGCGACATGGGCCGGTTGAGCTTCCTGGTCATCCGCGAGGGCGGCACGGAACTGCAGCTGTTCTGCCCCGTCAAGGCGCTCGACGACGATGCGCGCGCGCTGACGGAGCACCTCGACATCGGCGACTGGATCGGTGCCCACGGCGAGGTGCTCGCGACCAAGACCGGGGAGCTGTCGGTCAAGCCCGTCACCCTGACCCTGCTCGGCAAGGGGCTGCGGCCGCTGCCCAAGTGGCACGGGCTGAGCGACACGGAGGTCCGCTTCCGGCAGCGCGAGCTCGACCTGACCGTCAACGACGAGGCCCGCCGCGTCTTCGCGCTGCGGCCCCGGATCATCACGGCGTTGCGGGCCGAGATGATGGAACGGGACTTCGTCGAGGTCGAGACCCCGATGCTGCTCCCGATCCCCGGTGG
>CAYTLZ010000175.1:0-7501 GCA_964438785.1 uncultured Actinomycetota bacterium
ACACGACCGCGCGCACCTGACGCGGGCCGTCCTCGAGGGGGTCGCCTTCGGGCTGCGCGACGGGTTGGAGCTGATGCTCGCGGCCGGGGTCCCGGCGCCGGCCCAGATCCGGGCATCGGGCGGTGGTAGCCGGAGCCCGCTGTGGCGCCAGATCCTCGCCGATGTCCTCGACGCGGAGATCGCCACCGTGGCCACGGCCGAGGGCGCAGCCTTCGGCGCGAGCCTGCTGGCGGCCGTGGGCGCCGGCTGGTTCGACAGCGTGCAGGACGCGGTCGCCGAGGTGGTGACGGTCACCCCCGTCGCGGCTCCGAGCGCCGACCGAGCCCGGTACCGCGAGCTCCACGCCGCCTACCAGGAGCTCTACCCCGCCCTGGCTGCGTTCCATCACCATCGATGAGGAGGACCACGGCGACGGCGGCCCGGGTCAGGACCGGCGGCGGGCTGCTCGCGGGTGAGGCTGGTGGGCGACGCCGCGGGCGTGGTCCTGGCCGCGCGCCGGGAGTGATCGGCAGCGCGCGGCCAGGGGATCGGGGTCGTCAGCTCACCCGCTGAGCGCAGCGAGTACCCGGGTACGGGCGTCACGCCCGTCGGCGGCGGACAGGGCACGCGTCGCGAGCTCCTCGCACCGCTCAAGTGTGACGGTCGCCAGGCCGGCACGGACCTCGGCCACGGCGTTGGCGGACATCGACAGCGACGTGCAACCGAAGCCGGTGAGGACCAGCGCCAGGTTCGGGTCGCTGGCCGCTTCGCCGCACACGCCCACCGGCACCCCGGCCACCCGTCCCGCGCTGGCCGTGCGGGCGATCAGCTCCAGCACCGCTGGCTGCCACGGGTCGAGGAGCTCGCCGAGTTCGCCGACCAGGCGGTCGGCAGCGAAGGTGTACTGGGACAGATCGTTGGTGCCGAGCGACACGAAGTCGACGACCTCGACCAGACGCTCGGCCTGGAGCGCCAGCGCCGGCACCTCGACCATCACGCCGACCGTGGCGAGACCGGCGTCCCGGGCCAGCGCCACGAAGTCCTCCGCCTCGGTGACGGTCGCGATCATGGGCGCCATCACCCACACCTCGCACGGCGCCGTGGTGGCCGCCGCGGCGATCGCCTCGAGTTGTCGTTCGATCAGGCCGGGGTTGTTGGCGATCAACCGCCAGCCCCGGAGCCCGAGTGCCGGGTTCTCGCCGGGACCGGGTTCGACGAAGGGCAGGGGCTTGTCGGCACCGACGTCGAGCGTGCGCACGACGACCTTGCGGCCGGCGAACCCGGCGAAGACCTCCCGGTAGGACGCCGTCTGCTCCGCGACGGTCGGCTCCGTGCTGCGGTCCAGGAACAGGAACTCGGTGCGCAGCAGCCCGACACCTTCCGCATCGACCTCGTCGGCGGCACCCGCCGCGGCGGAGCCGATGTTGAGCAGGAGCTGCACGCCGTGCCCGTCAGAGGTGACCCCGGGCCCGGCGGAGTTGGCCAGCAGCGCCTCGCGGGCCTCCCGTCGCCGCTCGGCAGCGGCGATCTCGTCGGCATCCGGATCGAGGGTGACGCGTCCGGCGGACCCGTCGACGATCACGACCGTCTCGTCGTCGACGTCGGCGATGCCGGCGCAGCCGACGATGCAGGGCAGGCCCATGGCCTTGGCGATGATCGCGGTGTGGCTGGTGGGCCCGCCGCGGCTGGTCACGATCGCGAGCACGTGCCCGGGGCGCAGGTCGACGGTGTCGGCCGGCGCCAGGTCCTCGGCGGCCAGCACGAAGGGCGCCTCGTGCTCCGGGATGCCCGGCATCGGGAGGTGCAGTAGGCGGGCGACCGTGCGGTTGCGCAGGTCGGTGAGATCGGCGGCCCGCTCGGCGAGGTAGCCGCCGGCCGCCTCCAGCATGGACCGGAAGCCCGCGATGGCGGCGTCCACCGCGTGCGGCGCAGGCCGTCCACCGTCGACCTCCGTCCCGACCGCGTCGATCAGGGCCGGGTCCCGTGTCAGCATCGACAGCGCGTCCAGGACCGCGAAGGCGTCGCCCTCGGCCCGGTCGCGGCGTCGCTCCAGGTCCCGGGCCACCTCGTCCAGGGCCCGCTGGGCCCGCCCGAACTCGACGTCGGGCACCCCACCGCTGACGGGTCCCGGCAGTTCGGCGATCGGGGCGCCCATGTGGACCAGCGGACCGATCGCGATGCCGGGGCTGACGCCGGTGCCCTCGAGCACCGGCCTGGTCGTGTCCAGGGCAGGCATGCTCACGACGCCTCGTCGAGGTTGGAGGCGAGCAGCGCCACCATCGCGGCCACGGCCTCGGCCGCGTCGGGGCCTTCGGCGGAGACCGTCACCGTGTCACCGTGCTCCGCACCGAGCGAGAGCAGCGACAGCATGCTGCGGGCGTCGACGGCCCGACCGTCCTTACCGATGTGGACGACCGTCGGCAGGCCGTTCGCCGCCTTCACCACCGCGGCTGCCGGCCGGGCGTGGAGCCCGACCTTCGACGCGACCGTGACCTGCTCCTCGACCGTGGTGTCCATGCTCATCGTGGTTCCTCTCCCTGGATCGGTGGGTCGGCCCGCTCCGCGCGGGCCGACCGTGGTGTTCACGGCTCGACGACGACCTTGATGGCCTCGCCGCTGACGACCGCATCGATCGCATCCTGGACCTGCTCGAGGGGCAGGCGGTGGGTGATCAGGTCCGCCACCGGGACGGCCCCCGTGGCGATGAGGTCGAGGGCGCGACGGTTGTGCTCGGGGCTCGAGCCGTTGGCGCCCATCAGCATGAGTTCGCGGTAGTGCACGATGTTGGAGTCGCACCGGATGTAGGGGTCGTCCTTCGGCAGCCCTCCGAAGAAGCTGATCCGGCCCTGCGGTGCGGCCATCTCGATCGCCTGCTCCTGGGCGATCGCCGCCGGGGCCGCGGTGATGACGACGTCCGGACCTCGTCCGTCGGTCAGCTCCTTGACGCGGGCGACCGGGTCCTCGGAGGAGGCGTCGATCGCCGCCTCCGGGTGGACCCGTTCCGCAGACAGCGCCAGCCGGCCGGCGTTCACGTCGATCAGGAACACCTCCCTGGCCCCGAGGGACCGGGCCAGCCGCACGTGCAGGCACCCGATCGGTCCGGCGCCCATCACCACGACCACGTCGTCCTTGCCGACGTGGACGAGTTCCTGGGCGTTGAGGGCGCAGGCGAGCGGTTCGGTGACCGAGGCCTCGGCGTAGGACACCCCCTCGGGGATCACGTTGACCCCATCCACCTTGAGGACCTGCTCGGGCACGATCATGTACTCGGCGAACCCGCCCGGGTACTGGTAGCCCATGGAGGTCTGGTTGGGGCAGACCGTCATCGCGCCCGAGGTGCAGGCCCAGCACTCCCCGCAGGGGACCGCAGCGATCACCTGCAAGCGGTCGCCGACCGCGTGGCCGGTCACCTCGGCGCCGACCTCGACCACCTCGCCGGCCAGCTCGTGACCGATCACCTGGGGTGGCTCGAGGCGGGGGTGGCCGTGCTTGAAGATCTTGGCGTCCGTGCCGCAGGTCGCCGTCGCGTGCATCCGGAGCTTGAGCTCCCGCGGTCCGGTCGTGGGTTGGTCGATGTCGCCGACGCGCAGGTCGCCCGGCGCGTGGAAGGTCGCGGCTCTCACAGCGTCTCCTGTGGTTGCGGGGTGTCGTCGTCCTGTTCGGGTGCCGGAGCCAGCAGCTCCAGGACCCGATCAGGATCGGTGGTGGTGCGCAGCTCCTCCGCCTGGTCCGGATCGAGCAGGACCTGCGCGAGGGTGGACATCACGCTGACGTGCTCGTCCGCCGAGGCAGCGATGGCGACGCAGGCGCGGACGTCCTGTCCGTCCCAGTCGACGCCCTCGGGGAACTGCAGGAAGGCCAGGGCACCGCGTCGGACCAGCGCCCGGGCGGCGTCGGTGCCGTGGGGGATCGCGAAGCCCTCGCCGACGAAGGAGGAGAGGCTGTGCTCCCGCTCCTGCATCGCGTCGGCGTAGGCCGGTTCGACGGCCCCGATCCGTACCAGTGCCTCGCCCGCCTGGCGGACCGCATCGAAGCGGTCCGCCGCGGTGCAGCCGAGCTGCACCGCATCGGCGACGAGGAGGTCGGTGGCCTCAGCCATCGAGGGTGCCCCCGTCGGTGATGGCCGCGGTGACCTTGGCGAAGGCCGGGTCACCCATGAACATCTGGAAGGGGATCACCACGGAGTTCGGTGCCGCCTGCCGGGCCCGGCTCACCAGGCCCTGGTGGCACAGGACCACGTCCGCGGTGTCGTCGTTCAGACGGTTCACCGGGCTGTGGCTCACCGCCACGCCGTGGGGCTTGAGCTGCTTGGCGAGCTGGGTGGTCAGCAGGACGCTGGACCCCATGCCCGCCTCGCAGGCGACGACGACGCTCTTGACGTCCTTGCCCTCGATGGACGGCATGCTCAGGCCTCCGGGGTGGTGGGCTTGGTGCCCTTGTTGGCGGCGGACTGGGCAGCGGCCTCGTCGAGGTCCGGCTCCTCATCGCTCTTCGAGAAGCGCAGGAGCGCGGCCCCCACGACGAAGGACACGATCGTGGACAGTGCGATGCCGAGCAGCACCCCGAGGAAGTTCCCACTGGGTGTCATGGCCATGTAGGCGAAGATGGAGCCGGGCGAGGGGGTCGCCACCAGGCCGACACCCGTGACCAGGAAGGTCATGACCCCGGTCGCGCCACCGGCGATGGCCGCGAGGATCATCTGCGGCTTCATCAGCACGTAGGGGAAGTAGATCTCGTGGATGCCGCCGAAGAAGTGGATGATGATGGCGCCGGGGGCGGAGAGTCGGACCGCCTTGTTGGGGCCGGCCACCCAGAACGCCAGCAGGATGCCGAGCCCCGGACCGGGGTTGGTCTCCAGCATGAACAGGATCGACTTGCCGGTCTCGGCGGCCTCGACGACGCCGAGCGGGCCGAGGACCCCGTGGTTGATGGCGTTGTTGAGGAACAGCACCTTGGCCGGCTCGATGAGGATCGAGGCCATCGGTAGCAGGCGGTTGTCGACCAGCACCTCGACGCCGTTGCCCAGCACCGTGGTCAACGACGACACGATCGGCCCGATGCCGACGTAGCCGAGGATGGCCATCAGCATGCCGATGATGCCCAGCGAGAAGTTGTTGACCAGCATCTCGAAGCCGACCTTCGTGCGCGGTACGACGAAGTCGTCGAACTTCTTGAGCACCCAGCCGCTGAGTGGACCGATGGCCATCGCGCCCAGGAACTGCGGGATCTCCGAGCCCACCACGATGCCCATCACGGCGATGGCGCCGATCACCGCACCCCGCTGCCCGTGGACGAGGCGGCCGCCGGTGTAGCCGATCAGCACCGGGAGCAGGGTCAGGATCATCGGACCGACCATCTCCGCGAGTGACTCGTTGGGTGCCCAGCCCGTGGGGATGAACAGTGCGGTGAGGAACCCCCAGGCGATGAAGGCGCCGATGTTCGGCATCACCATCGCCGCCAGGTTCCCACCGAACCGCTGTACGTTGGCACGCCACCCGCCCTCGGCTGGTGGTGCGCCCATCATGGTCTCGCTCATCTCTTCCTCTCCCTTCGGGTTCTCCCGAACATGGTTGGTTGGTGTGTGATCGATGTTCAGGGCGTGGCGTCGCTGAGGGCGACCACGCCCAGTGGTGCCTGGACCGGTGCGCGCAGTGGACGCGACCGATCGGGTCGCTCATCCACCGTGACGTCCGCCGGACGGAGGTCCGCGGGCTCGGGCATCTGGCTGCCGGGGCGCTGGACCGCTGCCGCGCCGAAGGCGACCGCAGCCCGCACCGCCTGCACCGGGTCATCGGGCACCGTCAGGTAGCCGGCCAGCGTGGCGTCGCCCGCACCGACGGTGCTCCTCGGTTCCGCGACCCCGAGCTCGCCGTGCAGTGCGATCCCGTCGGCCTGGAGGACGACGCCGTCGGGGCCGAGGCTGGCGAGGACCACGCGGGCGCCACGTTCGCGGACCTCACCGGCCGCGTCGAGCACGTCGCCGAGGGTCGTCAGTGGTCGTCCGGTCAGCTCGGCGAGCTCCTCCGCGTTCGGTTTGACGACGTCCGGGGTAGCCGGCAGGACGGTGGCCAGCGCGTCACCGGAGGTGTCGACGGCGACGCGTGCACCGGCGGCGTGGGCACGCTGCACCACCTCCGCGAACAGGCTGTGGTGGACCCCCGGCGGGAGGGACCCGCTGGCCACCACCCAGCGGACGTCGGGGTAGGTGGAGGTGGTCGCCCGCAACAGGGCCGCGAGCTCCTCCTCCGACAGCCGCGGGCCGCCTTCGTTGAGCTTGGTGACGGTGCCGTCGAGTTCCGCGATCGTGACGTTGGAGCGCACGTCGCCCGCGATGGGCACGGTGATGACCTGCAGCCCGGTGGCGCGCAGGAGCTGTTGGAGGTGCTCGCCGACCGATCCTCCGATCGGGACGACCGCCGCGGCTGCGTGGCCGTGGAGGTGGAGCGCCCGCGCGACGTTGATGCCCTTGCCGCCCGGATCGAGCCGTGAGCCCGATGCGCGTAGCACCGCGCCACGCTCGAGGTGCTCGACCTCGAAGGTGCGGTCCACGCTCGGGTTGGGGGTGATGGTGATGATCATGCGCACACCACCTGCAGACCGGCTGCGCGCAGTTCCGCGAGCAGCGTCGCATCCACCTGGCTGTCGGTGATGGCGGTGTCGATGTCATCGAGTTCGGCGAAGCGCACCAGATGGTCGTTGCCGATCTTGGTGTGATCGGCGAGCAGCACCGCGCGACGGGCAGCGCCGATCATCGCCCGCTTGACGGCTGCTTCGGTGGGGTCGGGGGTGGTGAGCCCACGCTCAGCCGAGAGGCCGTTGGTCGCCATGAAGGCGACGTCGACGAAGGTCGACGCGAGCGTCTCCGCGGCCCAGACGTCCACGGCCGCCAGGGTGCGGCCGCGGACGCGGCCGCCAAGGGCCAGCACGGTCAGGTTGGGGCGTGCGGCCAGCCGGACCGCGATGTCGAGCGCGTTGGTCACGACCGTGAGCTCCCGGTCCACCGGCAGCACCTCGGCGAGCTGCGCGGTGGTGGTGCCGGCGTCGAGCAGGATCGACCCCTCCTCAGGGACCTGTTCGAGGGCGGCCTTGGCGATCCGCTCCTTCTCCGCGACCATGACCGCTTCCCGCGCACCGATACCCGGCTCGAAGCCCAACCGCTCGATCGGGATCGCGCCGCCGTGGACCCGGCGGAGCTGACCGTGGCGTTCCAGGACGGTCAGGTCCCTGCGGATCGTCTCCTGGGTGACGTCGAGCTCAGCGGCGAGTCGGTTCACCTCGACCCTGCCCTCGGCTCGCGCGATCGCGACGATGCGGGCCTGTCGTTCCTCTGCGTACACGGCATCCCTCCCGATCCGCTCGCTGCCCACACTCTCCCACATGAACAAAGCTAAGTCAAGAGAAACAAAAGCAGAACAACATCAGTTCGGTCGTGAACGGGCAGTGCTGCTCGATCCAGGGCCGCGGTGGGCAGCCCGGGATCGCCGGGGGTGGTCCGTGGCCCCATGGCGTCTACGGTGTCGCG
>CAYTLZ010000176.1:0-7308 GCA_964438785.1 uncultured Actinomycetota bacterium
CGGGACCGGCCCACGACCGGGTTCACGCTGGCGATCGTGTTCATCGCGGCCGGGTTCATCGTCGGGCCGAGTCTGTTCGGGGTGGTCGCCGCCCGCGCCGGCAGCGACGTCGCCCTGGTCGCGCTGGCCGTCCCGGCCCTGCTGGTCGCGTTGATCCCACCGGCACCGGAGTACCGCCTGAAGCCACCGAAGCGCCGCCGACCGCGCCTGCCGGTGACACCGTTGCGGCCCATCGCCGTCCGGTCGCCGCGACGTCGGGAACGGGCCGGCTCGCGGCGGTAGCGTGCGGCGCGGACGAAAGGTGGCCACGTGACCCGCATCCTGCTCGCCCACGGCCCGAACCTGTCACAGCTCGGCACCCGGGACCCGGCGCACTACGGCACCGCGAGCCTGGCGGACGTCGTCAGCGCCGCCCGCACGGAGGCCGAGCTCGCGGGGGCCGAACTCGTCGACGTCCAGACCGAGCACGAGGGGGTGCTGCTCGAACGGCTGCACGCCGCGCGGACCGACGGCACCGGCGCGATCGTCATCAACGCCGGCGCGTGGACCCACACCAGCTACGCCCTGCGGGACGCGCTCGAACTGCTCGCGATCCCCAAGGTCGAACTGCACCTGTCCAACATCCACGCCCGCGAGTCGTTCCGGGCGACCTCCGTGCTCGCGGCGGTGTGTGACGGGCAGATCGCCGGGTTCGGCATCCACGGCTACCCGCTGGCGGTCCAGGCGGCCCTGGCCCTGGTCGCCGAGGCCACGGACCCGCTCGACGCCGTCGACGACCTCGACCACGACGACCACGACGACCACGAGGACGATCCCGAGCCCGGGCGGCCGATGATCCGCGCCGTGGACGACGACGAGTGACCACCGCCACGGTGCACCCGCTGCTGCCGGCCCAGGACCATGCGGCCCGGCGCGATTCCGTCCGCGCCCTGCTCGCCGACGAAAACCACGCGGCGACGTGGCTGCTGGTCACCGATCCGCGCAACGTGCGCTACCTCGCCGGTTTCAGCGGTTCGAACGGGCAGGTGCTGCTCGGCCCGGACCCGGACGACGACCGGCTGATCACCGACGCGCGTTACACCGCCCGCGCGGCCGTGGAGGCACCGGGGCTCGAACGCACCCTCACCCGCGATCCGTTTGCCCCGGCGCTGCAGCAGGCCGTATCCGCCCGGCTCGCGGTCGAGGCCGATCACCTCAGCTGGGCGCAGGGCAAGACGCTGCGCGGCCGCGCCCACGAAGCGAATGTGGAACTCGTCCCCACCACCGGGCTGGTGGAACGGCCGCGCCTGGTCAAGGACGACGCCGAGGTGGCCCGGATCGCCCGGGCCTGCGCGATCACCGAGGACGCGCTGCAGTGGCTCGCCGAGCAGCACCTGCGCCCGGGGCTCACCGAACGCGACCTCGCCATCCGGCTCGAACGCCGTTTCGTCGACACCGGCGCGGACGGCATCGCCTTTCCGTCGATCGTCGCCGCCGGGCCCAACGGGGCCGTCCCGCACCACGATCCGACCGACCGGCCCCTGCAGGCCGGGGAACTCGTCACCATCGACTGTGGCGCGCTGGTCGACGGCTACCACGCCGACCACACGCGCACGTTCGCGGTGCCCGGCGCGCCGCCCGACGCGCAGCTCGCCGAGGCCCACGAGGTGGTGCTCGCCGCGCAGACCGCCGGCCGGGACGCGGCGCGTGCCGGCGCGTCCGGGCACGACATCGACACCGCCGCCCGCAGCCTGATCACCGAGGCCGGCTACGGCGAACACTTCGTGCACGGCACCGGCCACGGCGTGGGGCTCGCCATCCACGAGGCCCCCACGGTGGCGCAGGGGGCGGCTGCTAGCCTGCCGGTCGGCACGGTCCTCACCGTCGAGCCCGGCATCTATCTCCCCGGTCACGGCGGCATCCGGATCGAGGACACCCTCGCGCTCGTCGCGGACGGCCCCGCCCGGCCCCTGACCGACACCTCACGGCGGTTGCGCTGAGTCGGTCGACCGGCCCGGCCCCACACGCTGCCCCGACACGCCGCCGCCCCGCCCCACCCGTCCGACCCCGGAGGACCTCGTGGTCTCGACCAACAACCTCAAGAACGGCATGACGCTGCTGATCGACGGCAAGCTGCAGCAGATCGTCGACTGGAACCACCACAAGCCCGGCAAGGGCGGGGCGGTGGTGCGCACCAAGCTCAAGCAGGTCGAGACCGGCAAGGTCGTCGAGAAGACCTTCCGCGCCGGCGAGGACGTCGAACAGGCCATCGTCGAGCGTTCCACCGTGCAGTTCCTGTACCGCGACGGTGAGTTCTTCATCCTGATGGACGGCACCACCTTCGAGCAGCGCCAGGCACCCGAGGAGGCGATCGGCGAGGCGGCCGACTACCTCGTCGAGGGTGACGACCTGCAGATCCAGGTCTACGACGGCCGGATCGTCGGCGTGGAACTGCCCGCCTCCAAGGACCTGGAGATCACCCAGACCGACCCGGGCCTGGCCGGCAACACCGCCACCTCCGCGACCAAGCCCGCCACGCTGGTCACCGGCAAGGAGATCCAGGTGCCCCTGTTCATCGAGCAGGGCGAGGTCGTCAAGGTCGACACGCGCTCCGGCGCGTACATCTCCCGCGCCTGATGGCGGCGCTGTCGTCCGACCCCGACCCTCACGCTCCCGACCGGGACGCCCGTCCCGACGCCAACACCGAGGTGGCCAACAAGCGGACCACGGTGCGACGTACCGACACCACCAACCCGCGCACGGCCCGCACCCGTGCCCTGAAGGTGCTGTTCCAGGCGGATCTGCGCGGGGTGTCCCCGGCCGAGGCGCTGGCCCGGCTGGCCGACGACGCCCAGGCCCGGGCGATCCTCGACGAGGTCGAGACACTCGACGAGACCACCGGTGAACCGATCGTGGTCCCGGAGCTGGATGCCGAGCCGACCCCGCCCCGCGATGCCCCACCGATCGACGGGTTCACCCGCCGGTTGGTGACCGGCGTGTCCGAGCACCTCGACGACCTCGACGCGGTGATCGGTCGGCACGCCCACCGCTGGCAGGTGTCGCGGATGCCGACCGTGGACCGGGCCGTGCTGCGGCTGGCCGCCTACGAACTGCTCCACGAGGACACGCCCCCGGCCGTCACCATCGACGAGGCCGTCAACCTCGCCAAGGAGCTGTCCACCGACGACTCCGGGCGGTACGTCAACGGCGTGCTCGAGGCGATCCGCCGCACGCTGTAGCGCCTCCGGGCACCTGCTACGTTCACGCGCGGCCCGGCGAGACCGGGCCTGGAAACATCCGGCTGCAGCCCAGCCGCCCTCCTTTAACGACCGGTCCTGTGAGGCCGGGAAGGAGCTCCACCGTGGACACCCGTGCGCGCATCCTCGATGCCGATGACGTCGCCCGGGTCTGCAAGCGTCTGGCCCATGAACTCATCGAGGCCAACCACGGGGCGCAGGATCTGGTGCTGGTCGGCATCCAGACCCGTGGGGTGCCGCTCGCCCGTCGGCTCGCCGCGCTGATCGCCGACATCGAAGGCGTCGAGGTCCCCGCCGGCGCGCTCGACACCACCCTGTTCCGCGACGACCTGGGCTCGCGCGGCCCCAAGCCGCTGCACCCGACCGACGTGCCGGTCGACATCGACGGCCGCACCGTCGTGCTCGTCGACGACGTGCTCTACACCGGCCGCACCATCCGCTCCGCGTTGGACGCCATCCACGAACTCGGTCGGCCGGGACGCATCCGGCTGGTCGTGCTGGTCGACCGCGGTCACCGCGAGCTGCCGATCCGCGCGGATCACGTCGGCAAGAACCTGCCGACCGCCTATGGCGACCGGATCCGCGTGCTGGTCGCCGACGTCGACGGTGAGGACGGCGTCGTCACCGAGGAGGTCGCCTCGTGACCGAGTGGCTGCCCGAGATCCCGAACCTCATCTCCATCGAGGACCTCGACCGCGCCCAGGTCGAGGCCATCCTGGACACCGCGCTGCAGCTGCTGCCGATCGCCGAGCGACGGCGGAACTCCGTGCCGACCCTGCGCGGCAAGGTGGTGTGCAACCTGTTCCTCGAGGACTCGACCCGCACCCGGATCAGTTTCGACCTGGCCGCGAAACGGCTGTCGGCCGAGGTCATCAACTTCTCCGCCAAGGGCTCGTCGGTGTCCAAGGGCGAGTCGTTCAAGGACACCGCACTGACGCTCGATGCGCTGGGCGTCGACCTGGTGGTGGTCCGCTCGGGGAGTTCGGGTGCCCCGCTGCAGCTCGCCGGCTACCTCGACGTCCCCATCATGAACGCCGGTGACGGCTGGCACCAGCACCCCACCCAGGCCCTGCTCGACGTGTTCACGATGCGCCAGCACCTCGGCGACCTGACCGGCCGGCGGGTGGTCATCGTCGGCGACGTGCTGCACTCGCGGGTCGCGCGATCCGAGGTCCAGGCGCTGAAGCTGCTCGGGGCCGAGGTCACGCTGGTCGCCCCGCCGACGCTGCTGCCGCCGATGGTCGAGTCGTGGGGCGTCGAGGTGGCACGCGACCTCGACACGGTCGTCGCCGACGCCGACGTGCTCTACGCCCTGCGGGTCCAGCGCGAGCGGATGCAGGGGGCGTTCTTCCCCTCGAGCCGCGAGTACGCCCGCATCTGGGGCGTGAGCATGGACCGGGTCGCCCGCATGAAGCCCGACGCGCTGGTCATGCACCCGGGCCCGATGAACCGGGGCGTGGAGATCACCGGCGACGTCGCCGACTCGCCCCGCGCGGTGATCACCGAACAGGTCACCAACGGCATCGCGGTGCGGATGGCATGCCTGTACCTGCTGCTCGCCAGCCGTGGCGGGCGGCTGGCGGCGGACGGCACGCAGCTGCCCGCAGCCGCAGCACCGCTCACCGCGGCGACCACGGGAGGCCGTCGATGAAGGTGCTGCTGCGAGGTGGCCGCGTCCTGGACCCCGCCACCGGCACGGACGCCGTGCTCGACGTCCTCATCGACGGTGAGCGCATCAGCGCGGTGGGCCCCGACCTGCTCGGCGACCCCGACGACGATCCGGACCGCAGCGCGAACGACCCGTCGGCCGCGGCCGACGTCGAGGTCGTCGACTGCACCGGACGGTGGATCGCACCGGGGTTCGTCGACCTGCACACCCACCTGCGCGAGCCCGGCGGTGAGGGGGCCGAGGACATCGCCAGCGGCTCGGCCGCCGGTGCCGCCGGTGGCTACACGGCGTTGTGTGCCATGGCCAACACCGATCCCGTCTGCGACGCCGTGCCCATCGCCGACATGGTCTGGCGTCGCGGCCGTGAGGTCGGCCTGGTCGACGTGTTCCCGGTCGGCTCGATCACCCGCGGACAGGCCGGCCAGGAGCTCACCCCGTTCGGTGAGCTGTACGCCTGCGCGGCCGGCGTCGACTTCTTCTCCGACGACGGCATCCCGCTGGCCGACGCGCTGGTCATGCGCCGGGCGCTGCAGTCCGCCACCGCGTTCGACGCGGTGATCTGCAACCACGCCGAGGAGCCCACGCTCACGGCGGCCGCGCAGATGAACGAGGGCGCGATGTCGTCGGTGCTCGGGCTGGCCGGCTGGCCGCACGAGGCCGAGGAGGTCATGATCGCCCGCGACCTCATCCTCGCCGCCGGCGCGGGCGCGCGGTTGCACGTCCCGCACGTCACGACCGCGGGCGCGGTGGAGCTCATCCGGCTGGCCAAGGCCCGCGGCGTGCGCGTCACCGCGGAGGTGACCCCGCATCACCTGCTGCTGACCGACGACCTGGTGGCCAGCTACGACCCGGTGCTGAAGGTCAACCCGCCGATCCGCACCGATACCGATGTCGAGGCACTGCGCGAAGCGCTGGTCGACGGCACGATCGACGCGGTCGCGACCGACCACGCTCCGCACGTTCCGGAGCTCAAGGACCAGGAGTGGGAGCACGCCCCCTGCGGCATGCTCGGCCTGGAGACCGCCTTCGGGGTGGTCAACACCGCACTGGTGAAGGCCGGGCTGCTCAGCCCGCTCGAGGCCATCGAGCGGTTCACCACCGGTCCCGCACGGGTCCGCGACGTGGGCGACCACGGCGGAGCCATCACCGCGGGCGCGGCCGCGAACCTGACGGTGCTCGACCCGGACACCACCGCGGTCGTCGACACCCGGGCGCTGCACTCCCGCGCCCGCAACAGCCCCTACCACGGCCGGGAACTCATCGGCCACGCCGTCCACACGCTGCTGCGCGGCCGGTTCACCCTTCGTGACGGAACCGTCCAGACCCAGGAGGTCGTCCTGTGACCGAGTCCGCCCTGCTCGTGCTCGAGGACGGCACGACGTTCCGTGGCACCGCACTCGGTGCCCGGGGCACCGTGTTCGGCGAAGCCGTGTTCAACACCGGGATGGCCGGCTACCAGGAGGTGCTCTCCGACCCCTCCTACCGCCGCCAGATCGTCGCGATGACCGCCCCGCAGGTCGGCAACTACGGCCTGTGCGCCGCCGACATGGAGTCCGACCGCATCCAGGTCGCCGGGTTCGTGGTGCGCGAGGCGGCCCGCCGCCCCTCGTCGTGGCGCTCGGAGCAGGATCTCGCCAGCGGCCTGGCCGATGCGGGCGTGGTCGGCATCGAGGGCATCGACACGCGCCAACTCACCCGCCATCTGCGTGATCGGGGCGCGATGCGCGCCGGGTTGTCGACCGAGGTGCTCGACGTCGACGCGTTGCTCGCCCGGGTGCAGGACAGCCCCGGCATGGTCGGCGCGGAGCTCGCCTCCGAGGTCACCACGCCCGAGCCCTACGTCCTGCGTCCGGGGGACAGCCCACGGTTCCGGGTCGTCGCGCTCGACTTCGGCATGAAGCGTTCGATCGGCACCTACCTCGTCGAGCAGGGCGCCGAGGTCCACGTCCTGCCCGCCACCGCCACCCCCGACGAGGTCCGCGCCCTCGAACCCGACGGGGTGTTCCTGTCCAACGGGCCCGGTGACCCGTCCACGGTCGCGCAGGGCACGGCGACCACCGCCGCGCTGCTCGGCGAGGTGCCGGTGTTCGGCATCTGCCTCGGCTCGCAGCTGCTCGGTCGGGCGTTCGGCGCGGACACCTACAAGTTGACCTTCGGCCACCGGGGCGTGAATCAGCCGGTGCTGCGCCGCGCGGATCGGGTCGTGGAGATCACCTCCCACAACCACGGGTTCGCGGTGCGGGCCAGCGCACTCGGCGAGCAGGTCGACGAGTACGCCTTCGCCACCGCCGACCACGGCGTGGTGGACGTCAGCCACGTCAACCTCAACGACGACGTGGTCGAGGGTCTCACCGCCCGCGACGTCCCGGCGTTCAGTGTGCAGTACCACCCGGAATCCGCCCC
>CAYTLZ010000177.1:0-7244 GCA_964438785.1 uncultured Actinomycetota bacterium
GGATCGTGCTCAACCGCGCCGACAGCAAGGTGGGGCTGCGGGTCTCCGAGGTGGAGAAGTCGCTCGGCACGGCGATCGATGTGCAGATCCCCTCCGATCGCGATGTACCGCTCTCCATCAACCAGGGGACGCCGCTGGCGCTCGAACGGCCCCGATCGCCCGTCGTGAGCGCGGTCGGACAGCTGTTGCCCTACCTGGGACCGAGTTACGCGGAGGATCGCTCCGCGCGTCGACGCCGCAAACGCTGACGACGGCAGGGGACACGCATGGGACTGTACGAACGCCTCGCGAGGTCAGTCGACGAGGAGTCGGCCACGGAAGCCGCCGCGCCCGAGACCAACGGGAATCTCGGCGACGCGGTGCCGACCACCCCGGTGGAACACCGACGTCCCGGGCCCGACGCCCAGGACGAACGCCTGATGCAGCTCAGGCGGCGCACCCACCTGGCCCTGGTGCGGGCACTGGGGCCAAGCCTCTACGACACGGACGTGTCGCAGGAACAGCTCGAGGACGCCGTCCGGGAGAAGCTCGGAGATGTCCTCCAGACCGAGCAGACACCGATGTCCGCCGCCGACCGGAAGATGCTGGTCGGCGCCATCATCGACGACATCATCGGCTACGGACCTCTGGAGCCGCTGCTCGACGATGAGTCCGTCACGGAGGTGATGTGCAACGGTCCGGGCGATGTCTTCGTCGAGCGTGATGGTCGGCTGGCGCTCACCGACGTCACCTTCCTGGACGAAGGGCACCTCCGTCGGATCATGGAGAAGATCGTTGGCCAGGTCGGCCGTCGGCTCGACGAGGCACAGCCCTACGTCGACGCCCGACTGCCCGACGGCTCCCGCGTCAACGCGGTGATCCCTCCCGTCGCGCTCGACGGGCCGATGCTGACGATCCGCAAGTTCTCAACCGACGCCTACAACGCTGATGATCTGGTGGCGTTCGGAACCTGGACCCCCCGGGTCGCGGAGTTTCTCGCCGCCCTGGTCGAGGGGCGAACCAACATCATGGTCTCGGGCGGCACCGGCGCCGGGAAGACGACCACGCTGAACGTGCTGTCGAACTTCATCCCCAAGAACGAGCGCATCGTCACCATCGAGGACGCAGCGGAGCTGCGGCTCGGTCAGCCGCACATCGTGCGCATGGAGTACCGCCCCCCGAACATCGAGGGCCGAGGCGAGGTCACGATCCGCGACCTCGTTCGTAACTCCCTGCGCATGCGTCCCGATCGCATCGTCGTCGGAGAGGTGCGCGGCGGTGAGGCCCTCGACATGCTCCAGGCCATGAACACCGGACACGACGGTTCCATCACCACGCTGCACGCCAACTCGCCGCGCGATGCCCTGTCGCGCTTGGAGACCATGGTCCTCATGGCCGGTGTTGAGCTGCCCATGCGCGCGATCCGTGAGCAGATCGCCGCCGGCATCCAGTTCCTCGTGCACCAGTCCCGTATGCGTGACGGCTCCCGTCGTGTCACCCACGTGACGGAGGTGACTGGGATGGAGGGTGACGTGATCACCCTGCAGGACATCTTCCTCTACGACACCGCCATGGGCTACGACCCCGAGACCGGCCGTGGGCTCGGTCACTTGAAGCCCACCGGGATCCGGCCGCTGGTGACCGACATGATCGAGGACCAGGGCATCCACGTCTCGCGCGAGTGGTTCTCCCCGGAGGAGTTCACCAGGCGGGGAGCCCGACGGTGACCGACCTCGATCGCCCCTCAGCCACACCGCCGCCCCGGGCGGACCTGTTCGACGCCGGGCTGCTCGGTGCTGATGGCGCGTTGGTGTGGGTGCTGGCCATCGCGTTCATCGCGGTCGCGCTCATCCTGTTGCTGCTGTTCATCCCCCGGGGGAACCCCGAGGCGACACGGACGCTGCGTCGCGGGTTGACGCTCACCGAGCGTCGCGCTGCGAACGCCTCCACCGCTCCCACGCCGGGCCTCTCCGCCTCTGCTATCGGGCAGCGGGCCATGGCTGCTGTCAGCGCTGCACCGAAGCCGAAAGGCTACGAGGAGCAGGTCCAGGTCGAGCTCGACCAGGCCGGCTGGCAGATGCGAGCCAGCGAGTTCATCGTCATCCGCATCCTGTCCGCGATCGCAGGGTTCGCCTTGCTGTGGGCGCTCTCCGGGTCGCTGTTGTTCGGCGGGCTGGGTGCGGTGAGCGGCCTCTACCTTCCCGTCGTCGCGAAGGCCAACTCCCGATCGCGCCGGGTCCGGCGTTTCGGCGAGCAGTTGCCCGATGCGCTCCAACTCCTGGCAGGCACGCTCAAGGCCGGCTACGGGATCCTTCAGGGGATCGACACGCTGGTGCAGGAGACCACGCCGCCGATGTCACAGGAGTTCCAGCGCGTCCTCACCGAAGCCCGTCTAGGCCTGCCGCTCGATGACTCCCTGAACGCCATGTCAGAGCGCGTCGGCAGCGAGGACTTCCGCTGGGTCGTGGTCGCGATGAACATCCAACGCACCGTTGGTGGCAACCTGGCCGAACTGCTCGAGACCGTGTCGGAGACGCTCCGCGAGCGTGATCAGGTCCGCCGTCAGGTGAAGGTGTTGTCCGCGGAGGGAAAGCTCTCCGCCATCATCCTGGTCGCCCTGCCCTTCGTCCTGCTGCTCTACCTCTTCGTCGTCAACCCGACCTATCTGACCCCGCTGATCACCAACGTGATCGGCTGGTTCATGATCGGCGGTGCCCTGATCCTGATGGTGGTCGGTGTCCTCTGGATGAGCCGGCTCGTCAAGATCGACGTCTAGGAGCCAGCGTGGACCCAACCCTGCTCCTGGTGACCGGTGTCATCGCGACGTTCCTCGCCATGGTCGTGGTGACCATCGTCGCGTTCAACGCCGTGATCGATCGCCAGCAGGTCAACCGCTCGTTGCGCACCGTCCGTGAGGGGCAACTCTCCGGTGATGAGGTCCGCAAGAAGGAGCTCTCCACGCCGGCTCTGCAGCGCCTGGTGATGCCTGGGCTGAGCGGTATCGGGCGGGGTGTCCTGCGTTTCACGCCCGCAGCGATCGTCGAGCGCCTCGATCAGGAGGTCGTCTACGCAGGCAGCCCACAGGGTTGGGACGGCGCGCGGGTCATGGCGGTCAAGGTGACCCTCGCCGCAGGACTCGCCGTCTTGGCCGTGGTCGCACTGCCCGCGGGCGGCTTCGGGATCCTGCGAACGATCGTGCTCGTCCCGTTCCTCGGTTTCGTCGGGTACTACCTGCCGGAGTGGATCCTCCGGTCGCGCTCCTCCCAGCGGCAGGAGGAGATCCGTCGAGCACTGCCGGACTCGCTCGATCTGCTCTCCATCACCGTGGAGGCCGGGCTCGGGTTCGAAGCCGCCCTAGAGCGAGTCTCGAAGGAGGTCGGCGGTCCCCTCGGTGAGGAGCTCTACCGGGTCGTACAGGAGATGCGGCTCGGGAAGGGCCGTGGGGAGGCGCTGCGAGACCTCGCGGAGCGCACGACAGTGGATGAACTCAAATCCTTCGTGTTGGCGATGGTGCAGGCGGAGGTCTTCGGGATCTCGATATCCCGCGTGCTGCACGTGCAGGCGGGAGAACTCCGGATCCGGCGTCGTCAGTACGCGGAGGAACGTGCGCAAAAGATCCCGGTGAAGATCGTGTTCCCGTTGATCCTGTGCATCTTCCCGGCGCTGTTCGTGGTCCTGTTGGGGCCCGCAGCGATCAGCATCTACGAGGACTTCATCCTGGGATTGTGACCGGCTAGCGGCCGGGCGAGGAGGACACCATGGACGCCGTCGACACCGTGCCAGCGGCGACGATCACGGTCCTCACCCGGAACCCGTCGCTGGTCATCGGCCTGACCTTCGTCGGAAGGGACTGGGAGGTCACAGCGGTCGAGGACCTCGACGGCTGGCCCGACTCCGATGTCGTCGTCGTCGATGTCGGCTCGACCACCGAAGGAATTGCCCGTCTACGTCAACTGGAAGACGGGCCGAAGCAACCTGCCACCGCCCTGATCATCGGCGATGAGGACGTGCCGACATCGGAGTCTGAGCATCTACTGCTGCGACCCTTCACCGTGGATGAGCTGACCGGCCATATCGACGTGCTGCTCGGCGGCGATGTGGCGGCGGAGGATCGGCCCCCGGCAGAGGCCTCCGCTGCGGCCTCGCACTCCACGGAACGTGTGGTCGATCATGCATCGGTCGTCGACGCGAAGGAAGGGAACCGCCCCGGCCCCCGCACCAGTCTGCGCGGGTGGGTGGACCGTCTCGGTAGCCGGCGGACAGGTCGGCCGGCGGGTACAGATGCTGCGGTGTGGACTGCCGATGAGCCGATGGACCCGCACACTACGCCCGGTGAGGAACCGGATGCGCACGCGGCAGACGTTGCACCCTCCGACGGCGATGTTGACCTCGTCATAGACCTCCTCACGGAGGACGAAGCCGATGAGGGTCCGGGCACGGGGCA
The DNA here is from genome assembly GCA_964438785.1 of uncultured Actinomycetota bacterium. Taxonomy (GTDB): domain Bacteria; phylum Actinomycetota; class Nitriliruptoria; order Nitriliruptorales; family Nitriliruptoraceae; genus PWLR01. The sequence continues at coordinate 4,424 of CAYTLZ010000177.1, forward strand.
GGCGTCGGGAAGCCAGAGCGATCGGCCTGCCGGGCCTTCCACGCACGAGCCACTCACACGACGTGACACTGCGGCGACCGGACCGGCGCCGACTTCGGGCTCCTCTACCGCTCGTGACCCGTTGACCCGATCTGGTGCGGTGCAGCGTTCCGCTTCCCGGTTCACCGCGCGCGATCGTGAAGCCCACACGCCCGAAGCTGAGATGCGCCGACGGCTGGCGGGGGTCATCACGGCCGGCTCTGAGCTCGAGTCACTGGTCCACGAACTCCCTCTGCTTCGCAGCCTCAAGGGAGTGGCCAGCCTCGTGGTCGAGGAGGTCCAGGAGGTCCTCGAGGCCGACACCGCGGCGTACATCACGCGGAGGGACGACGGCTATTACATCCTGGCGAGCATCGGCCTGTCGAACGTAGAACGACGCCTGGTCGCACCGCTGGACCAACCCATGCTGGCGGAGGTCGATGCGACCGGAGGCGGCCTGCTCATCGATCCGATCGATGCGGCACATGCTGCGGTGTCCGGCATCGGCGGGGCGCACACGGAGTCGTTCATGGCCGCGAGCATCGCCGCCGGCAGTGGACGCTTCGGTCTGCTCGTCGCCGGCCGTGATCGACCGTTGACCGAGCAGGACCTGGATCGTCTGGTCGCGCTGGCGCGGGAGGCCGCTCCGGGAATCGCTGTCGCACAGCTCCTGCGCCGGCTGGGTGCGCTCGTCATCGATCGGAGGGACGAGCAGCAACGTGCGCAACCCGTGAGCAGCGGAGACCTCGGGGTCCGGCTGTCTGTCGACCACTGACGTTCGGGAGCCCGGTTGCTGTTGCGTCTTTACAGTCGAGCCGCGAGCCGTTCCCGCCGGAGCGACCGGGCAGCGACGCCTAGCAATCCGGCCGCCAGGAGGCCGATGAGTGCTCCCATGACGATCACAAGCGATGGTCGCAGGAGCAGCGATCCAGTGAGGTTGGCTACCAGCAGCAGCATCACCGGCAGGATGACCAACGAGCCGATCTGATGCGCAGCTTGGAGGCTGTTGACCTTCGAGGAGGCGATCACCATCAAGCTGAGCCCGAGCGCTGCAACCGCCGGTGCTGCCCAGGCGGCCAGCAGGACCCATGTTGTGGTCGGGAACCAGGGTCCTCCCAGATGGCGCCACAACAGACCGTTTGCCAGCAACGTGTAGCCGATGAAGCTGGCCCAGGCCACGCTCAACGCGGGGATGAAGGCTGCCAGGAACTTGCCCCAGAGCAGATCCCGGTCGGTTGTCGCCGCGTGCAACAGCGCCTCCAACGTGCCCCGCTCCCGTTCGCCCGCGAAGGAGTCCGCGGCGATCACGGTCGCCGTGATGAGGGGGATGAGCAGGTACAGCGGGGCGACGAAGGTGTCGAGGATGAACATGCCCCACCGGGCGCCGACGGGGATCGTTCCCTGATTGAGCCAGGAGGAAGCAGTGTCGACGAGCGGTTGGAACCGCTCTCCACCTCCAGCCGCAACCGCCTCCTGGATCGGCTGTGACGCAGCGAGTACCTCACCACCACCGACCAACGCCACCGGCAGAACGCCCAGAACCACGATCGGCGTCACGATCAAGGGCGTGCGCACACCGCGGTTGCGGACAACCGTCATCAGGTCCTTCCGGGCGATCGCCCGGACCGCATCGCGGCTCACGGGGTGGCCGCCCGGTAGGCGGGTTCGCTGTCCGGCTCGTGGCCCGACCCCCGATGCAGGGCCACGTACAGGTCCTCGAGGCTGGGCTCGACCGGATCGACCCGGTGGAGCGGGATGTCCTCGGCGACCAGATCGCGGACGATCTGCGGCACGTCGATCCCAGGCTCAACCGCCGGCAGACCCAACACCACGCTGTCGCCCCCGAGGTCGTCGACCGTGACGCTGGTGGGCAGCGCGTGGAGGAGGTCCTCCATCCGGTGGCGATCGGTGGACAGCCGCACCTGCTGGGGGCGCGCGAGCTCGCGACGCAGCTCGCCAGGAGGTCCGTCTACGAGCAAATGCCCCTTGCGCATGATCGCGACGCGGTCGCACAGCTCCTCTGCCTCGGGCAGGTTGTGTGTGGACAGCAACACGGTGCGCCCTTCGTCCCGGGCCGCCGCACGGATCAGGGCCCTGACCTCCCTCGCCGCGACCGGATCCATGTTCGTCGTGGGCTCGTCGAGCAGCAGCAGCGTCGGATCGTGCAGCAGCGCTCGCGCCAGGGCGACCCGTTGTTTCAATCCAGCCGACAGTTTCCGGACCGGCTCGTCCGCCCGATCGGCGAGGCCGAGGCGGTCCAGGAGTTGTTGAATCGTCGCTGCTGCTCGGGCACGGTCCATGCCGTTTATCGAAGCGTGGATATCGAGGTTCTCCCGGGGTGAGAGATACGCCTCGAGGGCCGGGTACTCGGTCAGCACACCGGTGCGTGAGCGAACCGCCAAGCCATCCTCCACCGGGTCCAAGCCGTGCACCGCCAGCGATCCGCCGTGCGGGGTCAACAACCCGTTGATGATCCGGATGAGGGTCGTCTTCCCGGCTCCGTTGTGGCCAAGGAGCCCGACGATCTCGCCTTCACCGACCTGCAGGTCCACCTCATCTACCGCGACAAGATCGCCGAAGCGCCGGGTGACACCTCGCAGTTCGATGACGGACACGTGGCATGACCCCCGAGCTGATGTGACCAGCAGCCTACGCTGCCCTCGTCGCGCCAGCGCGTACGGCTCGTCAGGCGGGCTCACCCACGAGTGGAGGCGGGGCGGTGCTCGCAGGTGGCCAGCGAGGGGGAGCCGATCCCGGTCGCTGTGCAGTGGGAGCGCCACCACCTCGATCCGATCATCACCAC
>CAYTLZ010000178.1:0-7231 GCA_964438785.1 uncultured Actinomycetota bacterium
CGCGTCGGCGTGGCCCGCGCGATGGCCGCCGACCCACCGGTCATGCTGATGGACGAGCCGTTCGGCGCGACCGACCCGATCACCCGTGACCGGCTGCAGCGTGAGTTCCTGTCGATCCAGGCAGACATCGGCAAGACGATCGTGTTCGTCACCCACGACATCGACGAGGCCATCACGCTGGGCGACCGCATCGCGATCCTGCGCGAGGGTGCCGAGGTGGCGCAGTACGACACCCCGGCGAACATCCTGGCCTCGCCCGCCGACGACTTCGTCGCGGACTTCCTCGGCGGTGGCGCGTTGTTCAAGCGGCTCAACCTCGCCCGGATCGACCCCGACAACCTGCACACCGACCCGGTGCACGTCGCCACCGACGCCGACCACGACACGGTCCGCGCCGCCGCGAGCAGGGCGGCCGACCACGACGGTCGACTGCTGGTCGTCGACACCGATGGGCAGCCGACACGCTGGATCGACCCGGACGACCTCGACGGCTCGACCGACGGGCTCGGTGACCGCGGCCAACCACTCAGTCGGCCGCTGCGCAGCGACGACTCACTGGCCGACGCCCTGCAGGTCCTGCTCGAGAACGGCGGCAGCGCGCCGGTGGTCGCCGGTGACGGGACCGTCCGGGGTGTGCTCGATCTGCAGGGCCTCAACCGTCAGGTCACCGGCATGCGCCGGCAGGCGCTCGAGGCGGCCCGCGACAAGGCCAACGGCGACCCGACCCGGACCGGCGGGGGCACACCGTGAGTGCCACACTGCTCGACCAGGAGTCCGGCGGCCCGTCCGATGGTCCCACCGACGATGCTCCCACCGATACCACCGGTGCCGCCCCCCGGGCCTGGCTGCGCCATCTGCCGATCCCGCTGGTCGTCGGTGCGGGCTGGCTCGCCCTCTACCTCTACATCACCTCGCGTGATCTCGGGAGCACCGAGTCCCGCATCCTGACCGCGTCGAACGTGCGCACGGCCTTCGTGCAGCACCTCGAGATCTCCCTGCTCGCGACCGTGGTCGTCCTGCTGCTGGCCATCCCGACGGGGATCGCGCTCAGCCGCCCGTGGGCCAAGCCCGTCGCGCCCTACGTCGTGGGGCTCGGCAACATCGGGCAGGGCATCCCGGCGGTCGGGACCATCATCCTGGCGTTCATCATCCTGATCCGCAGCGGCCGTGACGCGACCGTGGTCGGACTCGTCGTGTACGGCTTCCTGCCGGTGTTGCGCGGCACCATGGTCGGGCTGCAACAGGTGTCCGCCGACGTGATCAAGGCGGCCCGTGGACTCGGGATGAGCAAGCAGGCCGTCCTGCGTCAGATCGAACTGCCGTTGAGCGTCCCGGTCGTGCTGACCGGGGTGCGTACCACCCTGGTGCTGACCGTGAGCACGGCCCCGCTGGCCGCCTTCATCGGCGGCGGCACGCTCGGCAGCTTCATCGTCAGCGGGTTCACCCTCGGCCGCGGCACCGTGATCCTGACCGGCGTGGTCCTGGCCGCGGGCCTCGCGCTGCTGGCCGACTGGGTCGGTGGCATCGTCGAGGATCTGCTGCGCCCCAAGGGCCTGTGACGCCGATGCCCGCTTGACGGACCCGCGCGTGCGGCGTGGCCGACCGCGACAGCCGCGACCACCGCACCAGCTGCGACCACCTCGATGCGACCACCTCGATCGGACGCGCGCCCACACCGCGCTCCCCGCCAACACGTTCTGTCCGCACGACCCCTATCCCCAGTACCCCGATAGCAGGAGCACCCTTGCAACGCTTCACCCGCATGACCCGAACGCTGGCCGCCGGTGCGGCCCTGTCCATGCTCGCCGTCGCCTGCGGTGGCGACAACGGCACCACGGACGCCGACGGCGACGCCGCCGGATCGATCGCCGAGGACTACGACCTCGATGGACTCGAGGTCCGCGTCGCCTCCAAGGACTTCGCCGAGCAGCTGATCCTCGGTCAGCTCGCCAAGGTGGCCATGGAGGCCGCCGGTGCCGAGGTCGAGATCACGGAGAACCTGCCGAGCCCGGACGGGGCCCGCAACGCCCTGCTCGCCGGTGACGCCGACGTCGCCTGGGAGTACACCGGGACCGCCTGGACCAACTACCTCGGCAACGACGAGCCCATCGACGACCCGATCGAACAGTGGGAGGCCGTGGCCCGCGACGACCTCGCCGAGAACGGCGTGTTCTGGACCGAGCCCGCACCGTTCGACAACACCTACGGCTTCGCCTACCCCAACGACCTCGTCGACGAGCGTGGGGTCGAGACGGTGACCGACCTCGCCGAATTCGTCGAGGCCAACCCGGGCGAGGCGACGCTGTGCGTCGACTCGACCTTCGCGTCGCGTGACGACGGCCTGCCGCGTATCGAGGAGGTCTACGACTTCGAGTGGGACCGTGACCTGATGTTCGAATCGGACTTCGGGGTCATCTACACCTCCGTGGTCGACCAGGACCCGTGCATCTTCGCCGAAGTGTTCACCACTGACGGCTCGATCGTCGCCGAGGACCTCTTCCTGATCGAGGACGACCAGAACGGGTTCATCTCGTACCTGTCGTCGGTCCAGATGATGGAGGACTTCGCGAACGACAACCCGCAGCTCGCGGAGCTGTTCCAGGAGATCACCGCGGACATCGACGAGGCCACGATGACGGCACTGAACGCCGAGGTCGACGTCGACGGCGAGTTCCCGGAGGACGTCGCGGAGAACTACCTGCGTGAGCAGGGCTTCATCGGCTGACCCCGCACCCCGTAGCACCACGACGGCCCCCGCCAATCGGCGGGGGCCGTCGCCGGTTGCGGCGACACGGCGACGTCAGCGGACCGGACGCCGCTTGTCCGTGCGACGCTTGAGCATGAACACGCCCGCCGAGGCCACCAGCACAATGACGACCTCCAACCCGAACCGGCTCGCGGCGGCCAGCGCGAGATCGAACTCCGCGGCCAGCAGGGCCATCGGCACCAGCGCCGCGGTCGGGACCAGCGCCAGGGCCACCATCACCCCGGCCGTCAACACGCTGCGGTCGATCGCGATCAACAGACCGCCGCAGACCGCGGCCACGATGCTGATGGTGACACCGTGCCAACTCGTCGTCGTCCAGAACGCGACCAGGTCGGCAGCGGCGAGGTAGGTGTCGTCCCCGGCGCTCAGCGCGTTGTCACCCAACCCCATCGTCAGCAGACCGGCGAGGGTGGCACCCACGAGCAGGGCCCCATAGGCGCGGGCGACATCGGTGAGGCCGCCCTTCCAGGCCCCAGAGCCGTTGACCACACCCAGCACGAACCGGGAGAACGGCTGGAAGCCGGGTGCGATGACCATCGCCCCGATGACGGCGTGCAGGGTGCCGGTGACGATTCCCAGCCCGGCGATGACACCGGCGATGCCCATCACGACGGTCCGGTCGGGACGCATGGTGCTGTCCCCACCGATCGAGAGCTCCAGCTCCTCCCAGGTCGTGGTCTGCGATTCGCGGGTCAACGCCTCGTAGTCGGAGCTGACCACGCTCGACGGCGTCGAGGTGGTCATCGTGATGCCCTCGGGCTCGCCCAGCCCGTAACGGTCCGCGATCCGCATGACCTCACCGAGGTCGTTGTCGGTGATCTCCAACCCGATGACGTCACCGACGGGCCGCAGCGATCCGCCGCGATTGACGCGCAGCGTCAACGGACCGCACTGCTCGAGCGCCTCGAGCAGGGAGTCGGTGAACCGGCTGGGAACGGTGAGCTCGATCGTGCGCATGGGTGGTCCCCCCGGCCGCCCTCCACCGCCGGCGGCGATCCGATGACGACGCGGAGACTGTACGACGCGACCCGACGGCCCGGACGGCCCGGACGGCCCGGACGGCCGCAGGGCTGCGGGGACGGCCCGGCCCCGGGGCCGGGTCACGCGAGCAGGTGCCGCGCGACCAGTTCGGTCATGATCTCGTTGGTGCCGCCACCGATCCCCAGGATCCGCGCATCGCGGTAGTGCCGCTCCACCTCGGTCTCGCGCATGTAGCCCATGCCGCCGTGGAGTTGGACGGCTTCGTCCACGACGTGATCGCAGGCATGCACGGCGGTGTTCTTGGCCATCGCGACCTCGCGGAAGACCTCGTCGCCGGCCAGCCATCGGTGGACGACCGCGCGGGTGTAGGTCCGGGCGACGTCGGTGCGCCGGGCCATCTCCGCCAGCCGATGGGCGACCACCTGGCGGGAGGCGATCGGCCGGCCGAAGGTCTCGCGCTGCTTGGCATGGGCGACGGTGAGATCGACGCAGCGTTGCGCGGTGGCATGGGCCTGCACGGCCATGGAGAGCCGTTCGGAGGCGAACTGCTGCATGATCTGGACGAAGCCGCCGCCCTCCTCACCGATGAGGTTGCGCACCGGAACGCGGACCTCGTCGAAGGTCAGCTCCGCGGTGTCCGAGCACCACCAGCCCATCTTCTCGAGTGGTGCGGAGACGCCCACCCCGTCCCGATCGCGCTCGATCAGCACGAGCGAGATCCCGCCGGGCCCCTCGCCGCCGGTCCGCACGGCGGTCGTGAACACGTCGGCGCGGGTCCCGGAGGTGATGTAGAGCTTGGCGCCGGTGACGACGTAGTCGTCGCCGTCGCGCACCGCCCGGGTGGTGAGCCCGCCGACATCCGAACCGGCAGCCGGCTCGGTGATCGCCAGGGACACGATCGACTCGCCGGCCAGCACCGGACGCGCGACGCGGTCGATCTGTGCCGCGTCGCCGGCGGCGATCAGGTGCGGCAGCCCGATGCCGTGGGTGAACAGGCTCGCGATCAGCCCGCTGGACCCGCCGGCCTCGATCATGGCCTCCTGCACCACCATCATGTCGATGGCGTCGCCGCCCGCACCACCCACGGCCTCGTCGAATCCGACACCGAGCAGGCCCGCCTCCGCCGCGGCCCGGTGCAGCTCGAGCGGGAGCGCACCCGCCCGCTCCCAGTCGGCGAGGTGGGGCACGATCCGGTCGGTGGTGAACCGCTGCACGCTCTCGCGCAACGCGAGCCGTTCGGCGGTGTCCCAGACGGGGTCGTGCATCATGTGCTCCGGTTCGTCAGCAGCCACCCGGCGGGGTGCGACGGACCCTAGAGGTCGGCCCGCCGGATCGGACACGCCGGAGCCGACCCGATTTCGTATGATGTCCAAGTAAATCCGAACGCCGCCACCGTGGAGCATCCCGTGCCTGCAGCTGACCCCGAGCTCCACGTCCCGACGCACCCGGTGCGCTTCGTCACCGCCGGGAGCCTGTTCGACGGCCACGACGCCGCGATCAACATCATGCGCCGGCTGCTGCAGTCCCAGGGCGCGGAGGTCATCCACCTCGGCCATGACCGCAGCGTCGAGGACGTGGTCACCGCCGCGATCCAGGAGGACGTCCAGGGGGTGGCGGTCAGCTCGTACCAGGGCGGCCACGTCGAGTACTTCACCTATCTCGTCGAGCGACTGCGGGAGCGCGGCGCAGGGCACGTGAAGGTCTACGGCGGTGGCGGCGGGGTGATCACCCCCGAGGAGATCGCGACGCTGCACGAGCGTGGCGTGGCCCGGATCTTCTCCCCCGCCGACGGCCAGCACTACGGGCTGCCGGGCATGATCAACCTGATGATCGCGGCGTGCGACGTCGACCTGACCGGCAACGAGCCCCAGGTCGATCAGCTGCTCGCCGGCGAGGAGGCGGCGCTGTCGCGCACCATCACCATGCTGGAGTGCGACCGGGCCGACGAGACCCTGCGCGAGGCGATCGAACGCGGTGCATCCGGACGGACCGTGCCCGTCATGGGGATCACCGGCACGGGCGGGGCCGGCAAGTCGTCGCTGACCGACGAGCTGGTCCGCCGGTTCCGCCGGGACCTGCAGGACAAGCTGCGCATCGCGGTGCTGGCCATCGATCCGTCCAAACGCCGGGGCGGCGGCGCACTGCTCGGTGACCGGATCCGCATGAACGCACTGTCACCCGGGCGCGTGTTCTTCCGGTCGGTGGCGACCCGCAGTCACGGCTCGGAGGTCCCCGAGCACCTCGGCGACACCATCGCCGCCTGCAAGGCCGCCGGGTTCGACCTGATCGTGGTGGAGACCCCGGGCATCGGCCAGGGCGACGCCGCGATCGTGCCGTTCGTCGACACCTCGCTGTATGTGATGACCCCGGAGTTCGGGGCCGCATCGCAGCTCGAGAAGATCGACATGCTGGACTTCGCGGACGCGGTCGCGATCAACAAGTTCGAGCGCCGCGGCGCCGACGACGCCCGGCGCGACGTCGCCCGCCAGATGGTCCGCAACCGTGAGGCGTTCGGGACCCCGTGGGAGGACATGCCGGTGTTCGGCACCTCTGCGGCCCGGTTCGACGACGACGGAGTGACCGCGCTGTACCAGTCGCTGCGCGATGAGCTCGTCGACCACGGCCTGGATGCGACCGCCACCACCCTCCAGCCGGTGACGACGAAGGTGTCGACCGCCCTGTCCGCAGTCGTGCCCTCGGACCGGGAGCGCTACCTCGCCGACATCGCCGACACCGTCCGCGCCTACCACCGGCGGACCGCCGAGCAGAGCGAACAGGTCCGCCTGCGCCAGCAGCTGATCGCCGCACGCGCCGCCCTCGCCGACGAGCAGGACACGACGGCCAGCGGCAGCGAGGGCCACGGCGACAACAGCAGCGACAGCATCGAGGTGGCAGCCAGCTCCGAGGGGTTGCTCGCCGCGCTCGACGCCCGCATCGCGGCCATCGAGGACCACCTCGACGCCGAGGCAGCCGCGCTGCTCGACTCGTGGGAGCAGACCGTCGCGGACTACACCGGCGACGAGTTCGTCTACACCGTCCGCGACAACGAGTTCCGCGTCCCGTTGACCCGTGAGACGCTGTCGGGCACCCGCGTGCCCCGGGTGGCGCTCCCTCGACTCCATGACGCGGGCGACCTGCTGCGGTTCCTGCGCCGTGAGAATCTGCCCGGACGGTTCCCGTTCACCGGCGGGGTGTTCCCGTTCAAACGCGACGGCGAGGCACCGGCCCGGATGTTCGCCGGCGAGGGTGACCCGTTCCGCACCAACCGCCGCTTCCACTACCTCGCCGAGGGCAACGAGGCATCACGGCTGTCGACCGCGTTCGACTCGGTCACCCTCTACGGCCGCGACCCCGACGAGCGGCCCGACATCTACGGCAAGGTCGGCACCTCCGGGGTGTCGATCGCGACGCTCGACGACATGAAGGCGCTCTACGAGGGTTTCGACCTGTGCTCGCCGACCACGTCGGTGTCGATGACGATCA
>CAYTLZ010000179.1:0-7096 GCA_964438785.1 uncultured Actinomycetota bacterium
TCGCCCCGCTGCTGGTGGTGTTGCCGCAGCCTGTGGCTGCGGACGAGGAGCCGGTGTTCGGTGAGGTTGGTGAGGACGTTGTCCTTGCTTTCTCCGGGCTCACCGATCCGGCGGTAGGTACTGCGGCGTTGATCGAGGATGGCGGTCTGACGCGGGGCGAAGCAGCGGTGTGGTTTCGGCGGGCCGCAGCGATCGCTGGTGCCAACGTCGAGGTGTCTGAAGCGACCCTGACCCAAGCCACAGATCAGTTCGATGATGTTTCGCCCGACACACTCTTTGCTCAGTCCATCGCGTTTGCCGTCGAAAGCGGGATAGCCAGCGGGGCCGCTGATGGCACGTTCCTTCCGGATGAACCCCTGACGCGGGCTCAGTACGCCACGTTTCTAGCCGGATCGCTAGACGTCGCCGACGTCGGCCTGCCCGAGCCCGAAGGAGAACCTCTCTTTGATGACGTTGCCGCCGGGTGTGGACTTTCGCACTTTTTGATGTGCCGGGGTTGTGATCGGGGCTGGCTCCTGACGGGGTGATCGGGGCGTTGCCGGTCGTGGTTGCGCGGTTCGGTGGCCTTGCTGCGCGACAATGTCTGCATCCGGTACCGCATGCAGACAGCTGGGAGTAGGATGACCACCATCATCGACAAGCCCGCTACCGCCACACCACGACCGCCACGCCTGGTGCGCGGATCGCTGGTCACCTTGCGTCGCAGGTGCGGCAAGGCCACCTGCCGCTGCGCCGATGGCGAGCAGCTGCACGAGAACCCCGCCCTGTCCTTCTCCGAGCAGGGCCGCACCCGCATCGTTGCGCTTAGGCCGGAAGATGTCGCCGCGGTCGAGGCCGCACTCGGCCGCTACCGCACGGCACGGAACAAGCTCGAGCAGGACGCCGCCGCGGGCATCGAAGCGTTACGGGTGTGGGTTGCCACCCGCCGTGAGCGGGACGCGGGCCGGTGAGGCCCGCCCCCAACGGGGCGGGCAGCTGGAGCACCATCGTCACCCCGGTCGCGCACGCGTTCACCCGCCCCTCGTTCGCGATCTTCACCGACCTGATCGCCGGCTGGGTCCTCACCCCGGGACGGCGCACCATCACCCGCATCATCACGGTGATCGACCCTGAGGGCCGCCGGGCCCACGACGCCTACCACCGGCTGCTACGTGACGGGGTCTGGGACATACGCGAGCTGTGGCGTGTCCTTGCGGTGGCGATCGTCGAACAGCTCATCACGCCCGATGCCGACATCTGCCTGGACCTGGACGACACCCTGCACCACAAGGTCGGCCGCCGGATCGAGGGGGCAGGAGTCTTTCGTGATGCGGTGCGTTCGACCCGCAACCGCACCGTGCACGCCCTTGGCCTCAACCTGGTGGTGATCACGGTCCGGGTCGTGCCACCGTGGGGTGGGATGCCTCTCGGGCTGCCGGTCAACATCCGGGTGCGGCGAAAGACCGAAGGGCCGACCACCGTCGAGCTCGCCCGTCAGATACTCATCGAGATCGCCGGCTGGCTCCCCGACCGTCACTTCCAGCCCGCCTGCGACGGCGCCTACGCCCGGCTGTGCGGCGCAAGACTCGACCGCGTCCAGGTCACCTCACGGCTGCGTCGTGACACCGCAGTCTATGAGCTCACCCCACCCCGGACCGGCCGACGAGGCCGGCCACGCAAGAAGGGCGACCGGCTACCTGCGTTGGCGGCCATGGCCGCCGCAGCAACCGACTGGACAACCCTCACCTACGATCAGCGCGGTAACCAGACCGTCCGGCAGGCCTGGTCACGCAAGCTGCTGTGGTACCACGTCGCCAAGGACCGACCGCTGCTGCTGGTCGTGGTGCGCGACCCCAACGGCATCCAGCCCGACGACTTCTTCATCACCACCGACACCAGCGCCGAGCCCGCATGGGTCGCCTGCCACTACGCCGGACGCTGGTCGATCGAGGTGTCCTTCCGTGACGAGAAACAGCACCTGGGTGGCGAGGACCCCCAGTGCTGGAAACGCCAAGGACCCCAACGTGCCGCCTGCCTATCGCTATGGCTGCACGCCGCGATCTGGCTGTGGTACCTCGACGTGTGGGGCGCACGCCGCTCCTGGACCCCGACCCCCTGGTACCGGTCCAAGACCACCCCATCTTTCGCCGACGCCCTCGCCGCGCTGCGCACCACCCTGTGGCCCCAACGAATAACACGAGTGTGCTCCAACGGGCCACTCCCACCCGAAATCCGCGACGATCTGATCGGTGTGCTCGCCCAAGCAGCCTGAAACCAGCACGTCACAGCCCCACAGCGCCCCATCCCGACCCCAGCCCCCCACCCGCAACCTCGCGAGCGGCCACCAGTACGGCACAGAACTGCGAAAGTCCACGCTCACCATCGTCCAGGAATACGGTAGGGGCGCGTGGGTGATGGCCCACGGCCCAGCACGCCGGACGGCCACGCTCCTGCGCCGCTCGGAGGCGTCGGCAAGGCAGGGCACCGTGGACCCTTGCCTGTGGACATCGGCACCTTTGGCAGTCACGGGTACGCGCGAAGGTGGCTGTCCACCCGACCGGAGCTCCAACCGGTCGGTCCTCGAACGGAGCAACGATGGGCGACGACACCACCGAGTGCGCGGTCCTCGCAAGCTTCGCCGACCACTGGGGCCCCCGGCTAGCTCCTCCGCAAGCGTGTCGGTTGGCACACCGGCCTCGATCGAACGGAGGACCCGATGGGGAAGGTCTACCCCGAGGAGACCGAACGTGCGTGACCTTCCGATGAGGCTGACGCGCCGCGCACGTGCGCGCGGCCAGCCGCTGCAGCGCTCCCTGGACGTCGAGCGGGCCGGCTCGTGATGGTGGTCGACGTCTCCGTGCTCGCCATCGATCGGTACCCGGCCATGCGACCGATGTGGCGCGCGTACGAGCTGCGCGACGACGTCACCGTCCACGACGCCGCCTACGTGGCGTTGGCTGAGGCGCTGCGCTGTGCGCTGGTGACCGCCGACGCCCGACCCGCCAGGGCCTCGGGCGTGCGGTGCGGCGTGGAGCTCGTCGGGCGCGACCGCTGACGGCAGGTCCCGGCAGGAAGCCCGCAGGGCGAGCTAGCCGGCTGCCTCGGCGTCGATGATGTGGTAGCTGTAGCCCTGCTCGGTCAGGAAGCGCTGGCGCTTGGCGGCGTAGGTCTGGTCGACGGTGTCGCGGCTCACCACGGTGTAGAACCGCGCGGTCGATCCGTTGGCCTTGGGCCGCAGCAGCCGGCCGAGCCGCTGCGCCTCCTCCTGACGGCTGCCGAAGGTGCCGGAGAGCTGGATCGCCACGTTCGCCTCGGGCAGGTCGATCGAGAAGTTCGCGACCTTGGAGACCACCAGCACCGGTAGCTCGCCGTCCCGGAACGCCGCGAAGCGCTCCTCGCGGGTGGCCTGGCCGGTCCGGCCGGTGACCAGCGGCGCACCGACCCGGTCGGCGACCTGCTGGAGCTGGTCCAGGTACTGCCCGATGATCAGCACCCGGTCGTCGCGGTGCCGGGCGACGAGCCGGTCGAGCACGTCGAGCTTGCGCGGACTGGTCGCCGCGATCCGGTAGCGCTGCTGCGCAGGCGCGACCGCGTAGGTCATCCGCTCGTCGTCGCTGAGCCCGGCGCGTACCTCGGTGCAGCTGGCAGGGGCGATCCAGCCCTGGGACTCGAGCTCACGCCACGGGGCGTCGTAGCGCTTGGGCCCGATCAGGCTGAACACGTCGTGGGCTTTGCCGTCCTCGCGGACCAGCGTGGCGGTCAGCCCGAGCCGTCGGGTCGCCTGGATCCGGGCGGTCGCGCGGAAGACCGGGGCGGGCAGCAGGTGGACCTCGTCGTAGACCACCAGCCCCCAGTCCTGCTCGTCGAGGAGGCTGAGGTGCGGCGGCGCGACGGGCTCCGGCTCGTCGCCATCGCCGTCCTCGTCGCCAGCGGCGCGCCCCGGTCGCCAGGTCATGACCTGGTAGGTCGCGACGGTCACCGCACGGATCTGCTTGTGCTGCCCGGAGTACTCGCCGATGTCGCGCGCGTCGAGGTCGGTCTTGTCCAGCAGCTCGGCGATCCACTGGCGTGCGGCGAGGATCGACGTGGCCAGGATCAGGGTGCGCGTGCCGGCCTGGGCCATCGCCGCCATGCCGATCACGGTCTTGCCGGCGCCGCAGGGCAGCACCAGCACCCCGTTGCCTCCCGCCGGCGAGCCATCCGCCCACCAGCTCGCCACCGCGTCGGACTGGTAGCTGCGCAGCTCGCAGCGCAGACCGACCGGCAGGGCGGTGCCCTCGACGTAGCCGGCCTCGTCCGCCGGTGGCCAGCCGACCCGCAGCAGCGCCTGCTTGAGCACGCCGCGGTCGGCCATGCGCACCGCGAACCGGTTGCCGTCGAGCCGCGCACCGAGCAGGGACGCGACCTCCGGGTCGCGTCGGACCTCCTCGAGCAGCGCCACCTCGTTGCTGGTCAGCGCGAGCCCACCCGAGTCGAAGTCGCGGACGAGGCGGAGCCGGCCGTAGCGGGCCATCTCGTCGCCGATGTCGACGATGATCGCGTCGGGGACCGGGTACTTGGCGTAGCCGGTGAGCGTGGCGGCGACCTCGGCGGCGTCGACGTCGGCCGCGGCGGCGTTCCACAGCGACAGCGGGGTGATCCGGTAGGTGTGGATGTGCTCGGGGGAGGTCTCGAGCTCCGCGAAGCGGGCCAGCGCCGCACGGGCTTCCGCGGCCCGGGGGCTGGCGACCTCGAGCAGCACCGTGCGGTCGGACTGCACGATCAGCGGGTTGTCGTAGGCGACCATCACCACCCTCCCTGGTCGCGCCGCGAGGTGCTGGTCGGTGACGAGCGCAGCAGCCGGTCGGCCAGCTCGAGCAGGCCGGGGTCGGTGGCCCCCTGACCGATCAGCCCGCCGAGGGGCAGCTCCGGTGCTCCGGGGGTGGTCAGCTCTGGCTCGGCGACCTGCCGGGTGGTGATGGTGGCACCGTCCGGGCTCTGCGCGACCGGCATCAAACCCTTGGCGGCCAGGGTCGCGAGCAGCTTGCTGCGCGACAGGCTGGACACGGCGACCGTGGGGGCGAGCTGACGCAGCTTGGCCGCCTTGACCGCGACCGCCTCGGCGATCACGACCGGGTCATCCGCGGTGACGTAGGACACGGCGGCGCCGACCTTCACCCGGCCGTGGCGACGCACCACGTCCTGCACGAACACCTCGACGTTCTGGGGCAGGGCCGCGGTCGAGTTCGCCGCGAGGAACGCGAGCACCTCCTCGCCCGTGACCCCGGTGTCGAGCGCCTCCGCGAGCCGTGCATCGGACAACCGGTACACGGACGCACCCGCTGCCGACTCGCGCACGGCGTAGCGGTCGAGCGCTGCGGCGACGTCGAGGTCGAGGCCGGGCGGGGCGATCACCGAGTGATCCGGCTGCACGGTGAAGGTCCTTGGCGGTGCCGGCAGCGCCCGGGCCGCGACGTCCGGACCCTCGAGCAGCAGCGCGCGTGCCAGCGAGGTCAGCCCGATCGGTCCCGTGGCCGGGACCAGCCCGAGCAGCCGCATGGCCGCGACGCGACCCTCGATGCCGGTGGCGACCTCAACGGTCGGATGGGCGTGGTCGCTGAGGGTCACCAGGCCGTCCAAGGTCACCCCCTGGCCTGGCGGCAGCGCGACGAGGGCATCGAGCAGCGCGCGTCGTGCGTCCGGCTGCCCGGCGATGTCGCCGCTGCCGAGCTCCACCTTCTCGGGCAGCCCCTCGTCGTCGGCGAGCATCCAGCTGTCACGCCAGGTCATCACCAGCAGCGCCCAGCGCCGCATCGACGTGATCTCGCGCAGGTCGTCGACGTGGGCGGTCGTCGTCCAGATCGTCGACGGTGCCCGGGTGGCGGTCCCGCGGCTGGTCGCGATGCTGCCGAGCAGGTCCAACTCGACCGCGAGGTGGGCCAGCAGGGCGGTCTCGGCCGGGCTGAGCCCGAGCTGCCCCCCCAGGGTGCGGATCACCCGTACCCCGATCCCGCCCGACTTCAGCCCGTCGACCGGCGTGTGTGCGAGGCGTCGGAGCAGGGCGTCGAGCAGGCCGAGCACCGCCGGTTGGCCCGGCCCGGCATCCGCGAGCGGCGCGGTGGTGGCCTCGGGAGTCACCGGCCAGCTCGTGAACAGCCCACCTTGGATCGTGATCTGGACATCGCTGGGGACGAACAGCAGATCGGTGTAGGGATCGACCACGAGCAGGGCGCGCTCGGTCAGCTCGTGCAGCGGGGTGCGGCGGGCAGTGGCGGTGCGCGCGTATCGGGTGGGGAACGGGAACTCGCCGTACAGCGCGCCGAGCAGTGCGCCGTCGTCGTCGAGGGCATCGAGCGGTGCCATCCCACCGGCTTCGATCAGCTCCTCGAGTAGCTGCCGCATCGGTGCCGACAGCTGCGCCAGGGCGCGATCGACGACCGTGCGGTCGCGCAGGGCCTCCTCGAGCTGGTCCACCCGTTCCGCCTTCCGGGACCCGACGAGGGTGACGCCGAGGTTGCGCAGCAGCCGGGCGAGGTCGTCGGTGCGCAGCTGCTGGGCGTACTCGCGTACCGAGTTCCCCTGCGTGCCCAGCGCCGGCACGACCCCGGGCAGCAGCGTGAGCCAGGCGGTCTCCCGCTCGGCCAGCAGCGCCGCGGCGATCCGGTCGGCCGCGGCGTCGAGCTCGTCAGCCAGGTGGGAGCCGGCGGCTGCCTCGGCGTCCTCGCGCCGGAGCTGACCCCCGTGCCAGACGGCCAGCGCGGTGAGCTGGAAGGTGAAGCGGTCGAGCCAGCGCAGCCGCTCGATCACGAGGTGCCGTTGGACGAGGACCCGGGCCAGCGACGTCAGCTCGGCCCGCAGCATCCCCGGCCGTTCGAGCGCGACGCCGCTGAACGGCCCGTCACCGCGCATGGCAGCGACGACCTGGGGCAGCCCCTCGAGCAGCGCTGCGAGCTCGACGGGGCTGAGGCGACGCAGCGCCTGCTCGTAGGCGTCGACGTCCGTCACGACCACCTCCTTGCGTGGCCGCCGGTCGGCGGCGGGTCGGACGCTACCGGTCCGGGTGGGTGATGGTGCTGGCTCCGCGGGCATCGGCGGCGAGCTCGACCCCGCGGTCGTCGCGCAGGCACGCCCCGATCCG
>CAYTLZ010000180.1:0-7039 GCA_964438785.1 uncultured Actinomycetota bacterium
ATCACGTCGGCGACACCATCGAGGTGGATGTGAACTCGATCGTGCAGCGCACCACGGGGCGGTTGCTGTTCGCGGTTCCGAGCGCATGACGCCCGACGCGCCGAGCCCCGTCAGCGGCACGCCCAGCGACGCGGCCGCCTCGCTTTGCGCCGCGTGATCAGCGGCCGGCCGAGGAGCCCGCGGCCGGGTGCCGGGTGCCCGGCCGCGTCGCCAGGCGGGTGATCTCCCGGGCGCAGGACGGGTTGGTGATCAGGGCGGTGATCCAGCCCGCACGCACCGCGCCGAGGACCCCCGCGGCCTTCGCCGGCCCCGACGCGACCGCAAGTCGCAGCGGAATCGCGAGCAGCTCCGGGGGCGACAGGCCGACGATGCGCTGGTTGAGTGGCTCCAGCAGTTCGCCGTCGAGGTTGTAGTGGAAGCCGTTGATCGCGGCGATGGATCCACGCTCGCGGGCCGCCGAGAGCTGCTCCTGGGTGAGGTGGCCCGCACGGGTGAGGCTCGAGGTCGTCGGATCGACCGACCCGATCCCGAGCACGGCGACGTCGGCCGCGCGTGCCCGGTCCAGCACGTCCCGGTTGTCCGGGTCGTCGACCACGGCGTCATAGAGGCCGGGTGAGGCCAGCAGCAGCTGGGTGTGGATGTAGCGGTAGCTGGAGCCGAGCTTGTCGACGCACAGGCGGATCAGCTGCCACCCGTTGTCGAGCGGGTTGCGGACCTCGAAGCCGGCCATCTGCACCATCGACAGGCCGGGGAACTGGTCCGTGCGCAGCGCCCGGACGACCTCGAACACGGTGCTTCCGTGGGTGAGTGCCAGGGTGTCGCCGGGCTTGAGCTCGGACTCCAGGAGCCGCGCGGCACGGTCACCGATCGCCCGGAGCGCAGCCCCGTGGTCGGTCTCCTCGTTCACGACGATGCAGGTGATGCCCTCGAGAACGTTCCCCAGGGCCGCCTGCAGCTCCTCGTCCACCGGGGTCTGGTGGTGGATGCGGACCTCCACCACCCCGGTGTCGCGTGCCTCGGACAACAGCCGGGAGACCTTGGAGCGACTCATGCCCAGCGAGTTCGCGATCGCCTGCTGGCTCCTATCCTCCACGTAGTACAGGTCGGCGACGGTCGCGAGCAGCGATCGGCGGTCGGGTGACACGGATTGGACGCTCATCAACGCGCCGCGATGTCGGAGGGCAGCGGCGCGCCGTTGAGGTCCCGCAGGGCGGCATCGACGTGACGGATCCGGGCCAACACGTGGTCCTGGCGGCTCCGCGCGGGGATCCGTGTCCCCGCATCGGTCTGCCACCGCTCGGCGATCGAGGCGAACGAGTCCCCCGTGCTGACCGCGGCGGCCTGGACGGCGGCCCCGAGCGCGACGAGTTCGGTCTGGTCCGGGATCACGAGCTCCCGTCCGGACAACTCGCCGACGACGCGCTGCCAGGTCGCGCCCCGGGCACCCCCACCGATCAGGATGATCGGTGCATCCGCGTCGACGTCGGGCAGTCGGTCGAGCCCCGCGAGCAGGGCTCCGGCTGCACCCCGGTAGGTCGCGAGCAGCAACTCCTGCGCGGTCGTCGTCGGGCGCACCCCGACCACGGATCCCGTCGCATGCGGCAGGTAGGGGGTGCGTTCACCCTCGAGGTAGGGGAGCATCACCACGCCGGTGTCCGCGGCGACGTCGTCGCGGTCCAGCCCGAGCATCGCCGTGATGGCATCGACCGCGAGCGTGCAGTTCTGCGTACACACCAGCGGGAGGTACGCACCGGTCGCATCCGCGAAGCCGGCCACGGCCCCGCTGGGATCGGCCGATGGCGTCGTGGCCCGCAGATAGGCCGTCCCGGACGTGCCCAGGCTCAGCACCGGGGTACCCCGGTCGAGTCCGAGTCCGAGTGCCGCCGCGGCGTTGACGCCGGTGCCGGGACCCACGGTGATGCCCGGCCGGACCGCCAGCGCCTCCGCGGCGCGTTCGGTCACGGTGCCGGCGACCTCGGTCGGTCCCACGACCTCGGGCAGCAGGCCGACATCCAGCCCCACCATGGGAAGTCCGAGCGCCTCCTCGAGGTAGGCCTCACGCGCCGGCGACCACCAGCCGGTACCGGAGGCGTCGCCGCGGTCGGTCACGGCCCGACCGGTCAGCCGCTTGGTGATCCAGTCGTGGGGCAGGCTGACCCCGCGCACCTGCTCGGCGATGTGCGGCTCGTGGGCACGGAGCCACGCCCACTTGGGCGCGGTGAAACTGGCGATGGGCAGACTGCCGGTCAGATCGGCGGCAGCCTGCGGTCCCCCCAGCGCCTCGACGAAGGCGTCGGCCTCCCGGGTGGCACGCAGATCGCACCAGAGCATCGCGGGGCGCAGGGGGCGGGCGTCGGCGTCGGTCACCACCAGGCCGTGCTGCTGACCACCGACGGCGAGTGCGTCGATGCGCCCCGCGAACCCGGTGTCGTGCATCGCCTCGGCGAGCGCGCGCCACCAGATTTCCGGGTCGGTCTCGGCGACGTTGCCCGCGGCGAAGACGACCTCGTGGTCGCCCCGTCCTTCGGCGACGATACGCCCGGTCGCGACCTCGACGACGACGACCTTGGTGGACTGCGTGGAGCAGTCGATGCCGGCGACGTGTTCGATCATCATCTCGTCATTCCGTCCGTCGTCTGCGCGAGCCGGCGGTTGCGGCCCATCGTCGCCGCCATGGCGAGCGCGACCTCGAGGTTCTCCGTCCGGGCGATGCCGCGTCCGGCGATGTCGAAGGCGGTGCCGTGGTCGACGGAGGTGCGCACGATCGGTAACCCGCCGCTGATGTTCACGGCCCGGTCGAACTCGATCAGCTTCACCGGAATGTGTCCCTGGTCGTGGTATATGGCGATGACCACGTCGAAGTGGTCCGCGAGCATGGCGTTGAAGACCGCATCGGGGGAGACCGGTCCCGTGACGTTCCAACCCGCTTCCCGGGCCCGCTCGATCGCCGGAGCGATGGTGGTGTGCTCCTGATCGCCGAAGAGGCCGTGCTCACCGGCATGCGGGTTCAGCCCCGCGACGGCGATGCGCGGGTCCGGGAACCCGAGCGAGCGCAGCGTGGTGCCGGCGATGTCGATGACGTCGGCGATCCGGTCGACGCTGAGCCGGTCCGGGACGTCGGCGAACGCGACGTGCGTGGTCACGTGGGCGACACGCAACCGATCCCCGACGAGCAGCATGGAGACCCGCGATCCGTCACACAGTTCGCTGAGCAGCCCCGTGTGCCCGTCGTACTCGTGCCCGGCCTGCCACATCGACTCCTTGTTGAGCGGGGCGGTGCAGATGGCATCGATGTGCTCCGACTGTGCATCGGCGACGGCGGCGCGCACCGATCGGACGGCGATGTCACCGGCGATCGCCTGCAGCTCCCCGAGCTCGACCGGACCGTCGGCGTCCTCGCCGACGTCCCGGACGAGGATCTCGCCCGGTGAGGTGCGGGTGGGCACCTCGTCGGAGGTCGGATCCAGCTCGACCAGCTGCACATCGAGGTCGAGCCAGGACAGGTCGCGTTCCAGACACGTCCGTGAGCCGTAGACGATCCCACGCATGTCGGCGTGGATCGCCGGCTGGCTCAGGGTGCGCAGCGCGAGTTCGTAGCCGACGCCGGCCGGGTCGCCGGCGGTCAGACCGATGATGGGTAGGGACACCGTGGGTACCTTCAGGTCGGGGTCGGCACGGCAGCGAGTGTGCTGACGGCTCGGTGCAGAGCGTCCGGATCGCCGAAGCTGCCGGACTTGGTGATCAGTCGTATGCGTCGATCGCCCGCAACCTCGACCAGGCACGATATTGCGCCGTCCGCGAGTGGCGCACGAACCTCGAATACCGTTCGATCGAGCGCATCGAGGATGCAACGGGTCGCGTCGCCGCCGTTGCCGATGAACGCGGGCCACCGGCCCGCGAGCCGCAGCACCGCGCGGACCCCGCTGAGCAGCGCCGCCCGGGTGCGGGCGACAGCCGGTCCCTCGGCCGGGGCGGCCTCGACGGTGAGCAGGGCCACGTCGGCCCCCGCGGTCAGCGCGTCGGCGAGCCGGGCTGCTCCCGCGGTGCGCTCGGCGCGATCCATCGCCGGGGTCACGGTCACGTGGACGATGTCCGGGCGTTCGTCGCGGAGTCGATCCACCTGCGCACGCGCCGTCGACGTCGGGCTGAGGCTGACGACGAGGGCGGGGGAGGGTCGCCGGGTGGTGGGTGCCGACGGTGCGGTCCGAGTCGGCGGGGACGGTCTCGCGTCGCATCCCAGGTGCCGGTCCAGCGCACCGGCCAGCCCGGCACTGCCGCTGAGCAACGGCCGCCGTGCGTGCGGTGACGGCGGGAGCGTCGCAAGCACCTGATCGAGATCGTTGTCGCTCGCGGCGTCGTGGATCGCCAGGCCGGGCTCGTCGGCGGGGTCGAGCCCGAGCGCGTCGGCAACCGACGCGCCGTGCGACGGCTGCCTCGGGGCGGTGCGGTGGCGGTCGTCGATCGGCCGTCCGTCCACGAGTTGCCGACCGTGCCGCGTGGTCCGTCCGAGCGCCGGTAGGGCCGGTGCACACACGATGCGCTCGGCCCGGCCGGCCGCACGCAGCGCAGCGACGTGTGCGGCGATCGGGCCGCGCAGCAGCGAGTCGACCTTGAGCAGCGTCCATCCGTGGTGGGCCCGGATCGCGGGACGCGCCAGCAGGTGGTTCAGGCGCTCCGTGGCCTGCTGCGGCGAGGCATCACGGGTGTCGGTGTCGATCGCGAGCACGGAGCCGCGGCGGTTCGCCGCGGCGAGCGTCGCATCGAGGGTGTCGTCACCCGTGCCGGCCGCGACGACCTGGACGGGCGCGTCGGGTCGCGCGAACGCGGCCGCGCTGTCCGCCGCTCCCGTCAGATCGTCGGCGATCAGCAGGACCCGCATGGCCTCAACCGCCGTAGGGCATGAGCCCGTCCATCGGACGGCCCGAGTAGTTGGCGTAGACGGTCTGGCGCTGCAGGTACAGGTCGAGACCGTGCGTGCCGTCGTCGCCACCCAGCCCGCTCTGGCGGTACCCGACGTGGAAGCCCTGGAGCGCTTCCGGGCCGATGCGGTTCAGGTAGACCTCCCCGAAGCGCACGTCGTTGATGGCGCGCATCGCCCGTTGGAAGTCGTTGGTGAAGAGGTAGGCGGACAGCCCGTAGCGCGAGTCGTTCGCCAGACCGACCATCTCGTCGAAGGATTCGAACGCCATGATCGGGGTGACGGGCCCGAAGATCTCATCGTGGAGCAGTGGCATGGAGTGATCGACGTCCGTGAGCACCGTGGGCGCGTACCAGTGGCCGTTGGCCTGGTCACCGTCCTCGAGGACGTGGCCACCGAGCGCCACGTTCGCGCCGGCTGCACGTGCGTCGTCGACCATGGCGGCGACCTTGTCACGCTCCGTGCGGTTGATCTTCGGCCCGATGTCGGTGGCAGGGTCCATCGGGTCGCCGACCTTCAGGGCACGCACCGCGGTCACGTAGCGCTCGACGAACTCGTCGTAGCGGGAGCGGTGGACGTAGGTCCGCTCGTTGCAGATGCACACCTGACCGCAGTTCATGTAGCGACTGGTCACGGCGGAGGGGATGGCCACGTCGAGATCGGCATCGTCCATGACGATGAGCGGGGCCTTCCCGCCGAGCTCCAGCGAGACGGGGGTGATGCGCTCAGCGGCATCGATCAGGATCTGGCGCCCGGCGCGCACGCTGCCGGTCATGGTCACGAACGCCGTCCGGGCATCGCGGACCAGCGCGGCACCGACCCCGGTCCCGGCACCCATGACCACGTTGACGACACCCGGTGGCAGTCCCACCTCGTCGATGATCTCCATCACCGCGAGGGCGGACAACGGGGTGTCCTCGTGCGGCTTGAGCACGACCGTGTTGCCCGCGACGATGGCCGGCGCGACCTTGCGTGCCGTCAGCGCCGACGGGTAGTTCCAGGGGATGATCCCAGCGACGACACCGTGGGGTACGCGCCGGATCCAGATCTCCTCGTCGGGAAGGTCGGATGGCAGGATCTCGCCGCTGATGGTCCGCGCGAGTCCCGCGTAGTACTCGAAGAACCCGATGGTGCCACCGATCTCGCCCTCGGCCTCGCTGATCGGCTTGCCCTGCTCGGCGACCACCAGTCGGGCGAGCTCGTCCTGGCGGTCGCGCAGGCCCGCGGCGATGGCCGTGAGGTGGGCACCGCGGTCGGCAGCCGGCGTCGCCGACCAGCCGGGGAACGCAGCAGCCGCGGCGGCCAGGGCCGCGGTGGCGTCGGCTGCGGCACCCTCGGCGACCTCGGCGATCACGCTGCCGTCGGCGGGGTTGAGGACCGGGCGGGTCTCACCGGATGCAGGCCCGCGCCAGGCGCCGTCGATGTAGTGCTGGGTGCGCACGGACGTCATGGGTGTTCTCCTCGTCGATGGAACGGCTGGGGACGGTGATGCCGGGGCAGGTTGACGCGGGCCCCGTCGGCACCGAGTGGCCGGGGAGCCGGCAGGCGCTGGTCGGTGGCGGGGGCCGGCCGGCACCAGCCGGCGGATCAGCCGACCGTCGGCTCGAGCGCACCGGTGATGTGGCCGACGATGTCCTGCGACGTCGTCTCCTTGGTGACGAGGTCGGCGGTCTTGCGCCCCTGCCGCAGGACCACCGTGCGGTCGGCGACGCGCGTCACGTCCTGCATGTTGTGGCTGATCAGCAACACGGCGAGCCCGGAGGTGGCGACGAGCCGCTCGATCAGTCCGAGCACCTCCTCGGACTGGTCGACCCCGAGTGCGGCGGTCGGCTCGTCCAGGATCAGCAGCCGCTTGCCCCAGAACACCGAGCGTCCGATCGCGACGCCCTGGCGCTGACCACCGGACATCTTCTCCACGGGCTGGCGGACGTCGGGGATGCGCACGTGCAGGTCACGGATGGCCTTCTCCGCCTGCGCACGCATCGAGGACAGGTTGAGCACGCCGAAGAACTTGCCGAGCGCGCCCGCCTTGAACTCCTCCTTGCCGAGGAAGAAGTTGCCGGCGACGTCGAGCTCCTCGACGAGTGCGAGTTCCTGGTAGACGGTCTCGATGCCGAGCAT
>CAYTLZ010000181.1:0-7005 GCA_964438785.1 uncultured Actinomycetota bacterium
CGCGCCGCCGAGTTCCTCCTCGGTCGCGTCCTCGCCGGTGGCCATCTTGACCAGCGGCGGGCCGCCGAGGAACACCTTCGACCGTTCGCGGATCAGGATCGTGTGGTCGCTCATCCCGGGGACGTAGGCACCGCCGGCGGTCGACGAGCCGAACACGATGCTGATGGTGGGGATCCCGGCCTTGGACAGCGCCGTGAGCTCGCGGAAGGTGCGGCCGCCCCGAACGAAGATGTCCTTCTGGGTGCGCAGGTCGGCACCGGCGGACTCGGTGAGGTTGATGACCGGCAGCCGGTTCTCCCGGGCGACCTGCAAACCCCGCAAGGCCTTGGTGACCGAGAACGGATTCGACGCACCGCCCTTGACCGTCGGGTCCGCGCCGGTGATCAGGCACTCGGTCCCCGCGACGACACCGATCCCCTGGACCAGCGATCCGCCGACGTGGAAGTCGCTGTCCCACCCGATCAACGGTTGCAGCTCCAGGAAGGGACTGCCGGGGTCGACCAGGAGCGCGATGCGCTCGCGGATCATGAGCTTGTCGCGTCCGCGGTGCCGTTCGAGCTTGGCGGGGCCGCCACCAGCGCGGGCCGCCGCGAGCTGCTCGCCGATCTCGGCGAGCAGGGCGAGGTTCTGATCGCGGTTGCGCACGAACGACGCATCGGCCGGGTCGATCCGGCTGTCGAGCACGTCGCGGTCGACGATTGGACGCCCGGGCAGTGCCGGAGTGCCGTGTCGACCGTTCATCTGCCACCACCCTCAACTCGCCAAGCCGGCGGCATCGGTTGCACGCCCCGCAGCTCCCGATCCGCACCGTGACGCGGAACGATAGCGCTCGAAACGTTCCGCATCGACGTGCGACCCACGGCGACTACGGCGGCAGTGGCAACGTTGGGCTCATGGTCGCAGGCGGCGGCGCCGGCGATGCCGTCGATCCACCCGAGGAACTGGTCGGATCGGGCGGTCGGCCGGAAGCGATGTCGGGTGGTGATGTAGCCGTCGTCGGGTCGAGCGTGCGCAGCGGGGCCGCGGCTGCGGCTGCGGCTGCGGCTGCGGCTGCGGTCGCGAGTGGATCGCCCCGACCCGCTGTCTGTGACCCGGACCGTTCGGCCGATCGTGGTCGGTCTGCCGCGGTGGCCAGTCGTGGTTGGTCCGCCACCCCGGGTGGGTTCACCGTGGCGGGCGAGTCCGTCGGCACATCGGTGGACGTTCGCCGGTGGAAGGTGACCTGTTCACCGTCGATCGTGACCCGGTAGTTGCCATGGTCGAACCGACGATGGTGGCGGCGGCAGAGCAGCGTCGCGTTCGCCGGCGACAATCGACCCTTCCGCCGGTACGGATGCTCACCGTGCGCCACGTCACACCAGGAGGCAGGGGCGTCACAACCGTCCCACGTACACCCGCCATCGCGAACGACGAGCGCCCGCCAGAGACCCGCCGGAACATCACGGACCATCACGCTGGCCTCGAGCGGCGTCCCCTTGGCATCGACCACGAGCCGACCGATCGCACAGTCCGTCAGGATGGGCGCGAGCTCGGCGGTGGTGACCGGCTGACCGGACAAGGCGAAACGAGCTGTCCCGACCGGCCGACCGAGTTGGTCGGCCTGCATGATCACGATGACCTGAGGACGTGTGCCGTGCTCGGAAGGCGCATCCAGGGAGCGCAGCGCCGACGCGCACACCTGCTCGAACGCATCGGCTTCGCGCTGTTCGGGACGTCGATGTTCATCCGGCGTATCCGGCCGACGAAAAGCACGAAGCGCCGCCCTGGCCGTCTCGGCCGCGAGCCCGTGCATCTCACCACGGAAGACCAGACCACCGTCATCGGTGTCGGTGATGCGCAGTCCTCGTCGACCATGCCGTCGCTGCTCCAGTTCCGCCGCGCGCTCGACGTCCTCGTCGGCGAGTACGCGTCGAGCCTCACGCCCGAACGCCACGGCGTCGCGGGTGGCGGCGAGCTCGAGCAGCATCGGTTCGACCACAGCAGCGCGGTCCGGTGCGAGCTGGTCGAGCACGCCGGCGATCAGCCGAACATGCGCCTCCGAGAGATCGCCGTCGTGGAAGACCTGACCGGTCCGCGGATGGTCGGCGGCAGCGCGACCGGCCTCCGACGCGCGTTTCGCGTCACTCGGCGTCAAGCGCTGCTTGCGCGCCATCTCACCGCGCGCCTCACGGCCAGCCGCGACCCGACGCTCTGGTGGGGCCGCACGCACCCGACGGCGCTCCACCGCGGCCATGCACCGCGAGCGGGCAGCCTGGAGCTTGGCGATCGGACGCGCAAGCCGGTCCAGATGATCAAGGAGCCGCGCCTCGTCCATGGCATCGAGATCCGCGCCCGCCACCTCGGCCACGGCCTGCTCGAGCGCGGCGTAGATCGCGGGGTCGGGGACGTACGCACCGCCGTGCTCACCCGCGACCGAAGCACCCCAGGCGAGGTCGGAGGCACACACACCGCCATCCTCACCGACGACGGCAGCACCCGAGTCGAGGACCGACGCGTCCGGCTGGCGTCGTCCCCGTCGATCGGCACGTCCAGGGCGTGACCCGGCCCCGGGCGGTGAATCGGCACGCGGGCGTGGCTGAGCGGCAGGGTGTTCCGGGGCACCCGTTGGCGATACCGGGCGGCGTCGTGAACTGTCGGATCGACACAGGTGGCTGCTGGCGGTCGGACGTCGGGCAGCGACGGAACGGACGCCCATGGGCGCAGCACCAACGAGTGGGGCGTCATCACGCACCGCCTCGTAGCTCGCCGCCACCTCGGACATGTCCCCGACTCCTCCAGCATGACCCTGTTGGCTGTCAGTGTATCGAACGTACGTTCGATACACATGGGACGCGTACCCGCGACGGTGGAAAAGTCGCTCTGCGCGCCCCCGACCCACACAGGCGCACACCGCCAGCGCAACCCGCAACCCGGCCTCACCCCTCGGCGAGCAGCTCGGCCAGCGTCGGATTGGCCCGGTCGGCCGCGGACAGCACGGGATCCTCGATGGGCCACGACACCGCCAGCTGCGGATCGTCCCACGCAACCGCCCGTCGGGGCACACCGGGCCGCCACTCCGCACCGACGTCGTAGAGGTAGTCCACCTCGGTGAGGCAGCAGAACGAGTTCGCCAACCCGGAGGAGATGAACAGCCGCGCCCGCTCCCCCGGTGCGTCACCCAACGTGAACGTTGCCACCCGTCCGAGCGTCGGACTGTCGGGCCGGATGTCGGCGATCGCGCAGAAGGCGGTGCCGCGGGCGACGTAGACGAACTTGTCCCACGGCTCGGCGTGGAACCCGCGCAGCACGCCGGCGGCCGAGCGCGAGTGGTTGCCCTGCACCAGCGACGGCTCGCGCCCGAGCCCCGCGACGAGTTCGGACCACACGTAGGTCTGGCGGAAGAAGCCACGCTCGTCGCCGAGCGTGTCGCTGCGTACGACGAACAGCCCCTCGATGTCCGTGGCCTCAACCGTCATCGTCGACCTTCCGTTCCGTCGTCGGCGGCGAGGCAGCACGCCCCGTGACAGCGCCGTCGTCGCCCGACGCACCCGCTACCTCGGTGCCGTCACCGCCCGAGGCACCCCCACCGACAGCACGCCGCTCGATCTGCAGCGGGTGCATGTCCGCGGCGAGCGTCCGGATCGGCCAGGGAATCGTCATCCCCGCTGCCTCGACTGCGGTCTTGCAGGCCCGCAGCGCCTGGTCCCGGGCCGTCAGTACGGTCGGGAGGTCGCTCGTGGTCCAGAACCGCACCTCGAAGTCGACGCTCGAGTCGCCGAGCTCCATCATCAGCACGCGCGGGGCGGGCTCGTCGTGGACGATGTCGAGGGCGGCGACGGTGTCGTAGAGGAGTTGGTGGGCTGCCTCGTGGTCGTCGCGGTAGTCGATACCGATGTGGATGGTCGAGCGCCGCGTGCCGCGTCGGGTGAGGTTGGTCAGCGGCGCCGCGAAGATGTCGGCGTTGGGCACGAGCGTGAGCGTGCCGTCGTAGGACCGCACGGTGGTGACCCGCAGGTCGATGTCCTCGACGAAGCCCTCGATGTCGCCGGTGATGATGACCTCGCCCTGGCTGTAGGGCTTGCGCAGCAGGATCATGACCCCGGAGATCAGGTTCTCGAGGATGCCCTGCAGCGCGAGCGCCAGACCCAGGCCGACGAGCCCGAGCGCGGCGAGCATCGCCCCGACCTCGACGCCGGCGATGGAGAACGACAGCAGGACGACCACGAGCAGCAGGACCACGCGCAGCAGGTTGGTGATCAGCCGGCGGACGGTGAAGTCGACGTTGCCGCGCACCAGCCCGCGCCCGACGCCGCGCACGACGAACCGCACCGCGATGAGTGACACCAGCAGCACCACGAACGCGACGATGATCAGCGGCAACCGCGCGAGGATGTCGCCGGCGAGCTCCGCGAAGGCCTCGCCGATCAGCTCGAGGATGGTGGACGGGTCGGTCAGCTCCGACAGCTCGGGCGAGTCCGCGCCGTCACGGAAGATGGGGACGTCACCGTCGTCGGCCGGCTCGAGTTCCTGCGCGCGCAACACGACGCTCGAACCGTCACCGACTGCCACACCACGCTCCCGTCGCGTCCACCACCGGACCCCCCGACACTACCGAGCCGAGCGGCGCAGACTCCGGCACCGACCGCCGCCCCGCTCCCCGACGCCCGCCGAGCAACAGCATCGAGGTAGCGCACAGCGGCCATCGAGCGGCGATGAACGACACCCCGCGAACGTCACGCGCGGCCCGTTTC
The DNA here is from genome assembly GCA_964438785.1 of uncultured Actinomycetota bacterium. GTDB lineage: Bacteria > Actinomycetota > Nitriliruptoria > Nitriliruptorales > Nitriliruptoraceae > PWLR01. Next base: position 4,731 of record CAYTLZ010000181.1, read on the forward strand.
CACCTCCGGCTGTCCATGGAGATCGAGCGCCACCCGGCGCGGGGGCGTGAGCGGACGAACCGGGTTCAGCCGATCCCGACGACCAGCCCCGCCATCACCGTCACGGCACCGACCATGGACAGCACCACGGTCCGCGTCTGCGTCGTGATCACGTCGTTGAGCCGCCGTTCGAACAGACCGCCGAGTCGCTCCTCCAGGAGATCGAAGCGAGCCTCGACCCCATCGAGCCGGCCCTCGACGGCCGTCATCCGGCCCTCCAGCCGCTCGAACCGGGCATCGATGCGCTCATCCATGGCGTCGATGACCGCGAGCACGCCGTCGACGTCCTCCTTGGTGGCGGGTCGAGCCCCCGCCTGCGGCAACAGTTCGCCCAAGGTCTGCGCAGCCTCCTCACCGAATGCATCGGCGACCGCCTCCAGGAGTGCGTGACAGTCGGCTTCCTCGGCGACCATCGTGGCACCTCCCTCGACGTTCGGCAACGGTCCGGCGCGGCGCACGGCGTGCGACGGCCGCAACCCTACGACGCAGCCGTGACCTGGACGTCCCGGATCCAGCGACCCTGTGGACGGTCGCGCGGCTACCTTTCCGCGACCGACCCCGGGGGGCAGATGTCCGCGTGCACCGTTGCCATGGACCCGGCCGGCGGTGCCACGGGGCACCTGCCCGAGGCGGCGTCCGGGGGTCGGCGCTGATGCGGTGGCTGCTCGCGATCGCCGCGGGGATGATCGTCACCGGCATGGTCGCCGTGGTCGCCATGGGGCTCTACATCTATCCGCGCGACGACACGCCGCAGGATCCGGACGTGGTGGTCGTGCTCGGGGGTGCCGGCGGTGAGCGAGCCGCACTCGGGATCGAACTCGCCGACACCTACGACGTGCCGCTGGTCTTCAGCTCATCGGCCCGCCACTTCGGCGCGCAGCAGGGCCGGGACTGTGACGTCGACGCGATCTGCTTCGAGCCCGACCCACCGACCACCGCCGGCGAGGCCGCCAACATGAGGGCCCTGGCCGAGCAGCAGGGCTGGGACCACGTCACCGTGGCGACGAGCGCGTTCCACACCAGCCGGTCGCGGTTCCTGTTCGAACAGTGCCTCGGCGACGACCGGGTCAGCGTGGTCGGCGCGGTCGGCGATCGGCGCGGCGTGACCTCACCACCACTGATGCTGCGCGAGAGCCTCGGCGTGGTGGCCGGTGCCACCTTCGCGCGAGCGTGCTGACCAGCCCGCGCTACCCGAAGGACACCACCGGCGCGGCAACCGCGTCGCGACCACCGGCGTCACCCCGACCGAGCTGAGCGGCACCGTTGTCACCCCAGCACCAGGCACGCCCGGACGTGTCGAGTGCGCAGCTGTGGTTGCCGGCCGCGGGAGCGATGCCGGCGAGGGCGGGAACCCCGATCACGCGCCGGGGACTCGAAGCGGAGCCCCCCGAGGTGCCCTCGCGCAGCTCGGTGCCGTCGCCCAGTTGACCGGCGACGTTGTGCCCCCAGCACCAGGCGTCCCCGCTCGCGTCCACGGCACAGGTGTGTGCCCCGGCCGTGCTCAGCTGACGGACGCCGCTGAGCGCATCGATCCGCACCGGCTGTGGCCGGTCGTCACCGGTGCCGGCACCCAACTCCCCGAACCGGTTGCTCCCCCAGCACCACACCTCACCGTCGACCGTGCGCGCACAGGTGTGTTGACGGCCGGCGGCCACCTCGGTGACGGCCGGCAGGCCCGCCACCTGCCGTGGGACGTGACTGCGGGGCTCATCGAGTGGCTGCCCGGACTTGCCGGACCCGTTGTCACCCCAGCACCAGACCCCGCCGTCGCGGTCCACGCTGCAGGTGTGCTGTGCGCCGGCGTCGATGTCGCTCATCACGCCGAGCGCATCGAGCCGGGTCGGCGGTACCTGGTGCTGGTTCTCATCGACACCGATCGCGCCGGCGATGTTCTCGCCCCAGCACCAGACCTGCCCACCGCCGTCCAGTGCACAGGCGTGGTTGCCACCGACGGTGAGCTCCTGTGCCCCGGTCACGTCCGGGACCGTGATCGGTCGTGGGTCGGGCACGAACCCCTCGGTCCGCCAGCCGGGCTGCAGGGGGTTGCCCTCGCCCCAGCAGGTCACCGACCCGTCGGCCAGGATCGCGCAGCTGTGCACGAAGGTGTCGGAGGCGGCCGCCTCGAGTCGCACCGCATCGTCCACGCCGTCGATGCGCGTCGGCCTCACGGTCAGGGTCGGCGGCGCGAACGCGTCCTCGCCCGACGTCAGCGCCCCCCAGCACCAGACCGATCCGT